>JABFXP010000769.1 GCA_013361685.1 Catenulispora sp. | reverse complement strand
GCGCCCCACCCCACCCCCACGCCCAACCCCCCTCACACGAAAGCCCTAACCTCAACCCCCGCCCCCCGCAGCCCCTCCCGCACCGCCCCCGCCATCGCCACCGCCGCCGGCGAATCCCCGTGCACGCACAAAGACTCCGCCGACACCGGAATCCGCGTCCCGTCGATCGCCGTCACCGAGCCCGATACCGCCATCTCCACGGCCCTGGACGCGACCTCCTCCGGGCTTGACAGCACCGCCCCCTGTGTCGATCGTGGGACCAGTGTCCCCTGGGGCGTGTACGCTCGGTCCGCGAAGGCTTCGGCGACGGTCGGCAAACCCGCGGTGGTGGCTAGTTCCAGGAACACTGATCCGGGCAGGCCCAGGACCGGCAGGGGTGTCCCGTGTGCCGAGGTGTACGTGACCACCGCGCGTACCACGGCCTCCGCTTGGACCGCGTCGCGTGCGATGCGGTTGTACAGAGCGCCGTGAGGCTTCACATACCGCACCCGGTCACCGGCCGCCCGAGCGAAAGCGTCTAGAGCACCGATCTGATAGAGCACATCGTCCGCAAGTTCGCGCGGGTCGTACTCGATGTCCCGGCGGCCGAAGCCGGGTAGGTCGCGGTAGCCCACCTGGGCTCCGATCCGGACTCCGCGTGCCACCGCCGACGTGCACACCGTGCGCATGGTGGTGGGGTCGCCGGCATGGAAGCCGCAGGCGACATTGGCACTGGTGACCAGGTTGAGCAGGGCGTCGTCATCGCCGAGGCGCCAACGGCCGAAGCCTTCACCCAGATCTGCGTTAAGGTCGATCATCCTGCGCACCACAGTACGCCCGAAGACGGAGTCGTCACCCTGTGCCACTCCTGTACCCTCTCTGCCGCAGTGCCCTGAGTATTTCTGTGAGGACAAACCGTGGAGACTGCCCAGGCCATGAGTGAGCCGTTGTTCCAGAGTCTGGAGGACGCCGTCGTGGTGGCCGAGACGAACCTGCTCGACACGCAGGTGGCCGTCGAGACGCTGCGCGCCGAACTCGATCAGTTCACCCGGTTGCATCAAATCCAGCTGGGTCCGTTGTACAGCCGGCTGGACGAACTGGACGCGCTCACCGCCGAGACCGAGGCCGCCATGACCGGCGATCCCGAGGCGATCCGCCGTGCCGTGGAGGCGCGGGCCAAGGTGGCCGGGGAGGATCCGCTGCTGTTCCCGGCCGATGACGCGGCGCAGGACGGAGCGGACGGCGACGCCGCCGACTCGCCCCGGCCGCCGCGGGAGGAGGCCGCCGGGAGCAACGGTGCGGAGCCCGCCGCCGAGGCCGACGGTCCCGTCCGCCCCAGCAAGACCGCACAGCGCCTGTACCGCGAGCTCGCCCGCCGCTCGCATCCGGACCTGGTGCAGGACCCGGCGGAGATCGCCCGCCGCTCGGCCTTCATCACCCGGGTGAATGCCGCCTACGAGAAGGACGACCTCGCCGGGCTGCAGAAGCTCAGCGAGGAGTGGTCGCTCGCGGCCTCCGGGCCGGCGCCGGACGCGCCGCAGCGCGAGATGTGGCTGCGCAACCGCCTCATCTGGCTGCGCGCGAAGCAGGCGGAGCTGTCGTTGGAGCGGCAGACCATGATGGAGAACCCGATGGCCGACGTCCTGGCGGCCTATCAGTACGACTCCCTCACGGCCCTGCGCTCCATCTCCGAGCAGCTCTACACGGCCATCCAGGAGCGCGAGACCCTGCTGAACGCGCTCATCGGCTCCTGACAGCGCCGAACGACACCGCACGACACCGCACGACGCCGACAACATCGAACAGCGCCATCCCGAGCGCGCTCACCACTTCGTGAGCGCGCTCGCCGCCCTTCAGAGCGCTTCAGAGCCCTTCAGAGCGTCACGCGTTCCGAAGCCCGCGCAGCCACGCGGCCGCCTCGTCGAAGTCCTCGTCGGAGGTCCCCCGCCGCACCTCCACCGCCCGCTTGTCGGCCCGCGGGTAGCTGCCCAGGTACCGCACCTCGGCGGCGACGCGGCGCAGACCCATCAGCGCCTCCCCGACCCGCTCGTCGTCGAGATGGCCCTCGCAGTCGATGGAGAACCAGTACGTCCCCAGCCGCGAGCGCGTGGGCCGGGACTCGATCCGCGTCAGGTCCACGCCCCGCACCGCGAACTCCTCCAGGATCTCCAGCAGCGCCCCCGGATGGTTGTCGCGCAGCACGACCGCGAGCGACGTCTTGTCCGCCCCGGTCCGGGCCGGCGCCGGTCCCGGCGGCACCACCATCACGAACCGCGTGACCGCCCCGCCCACGTCGTGGATGTCCTGCGCGAGCAGCGCCAACCGGTAGAACGGCGCCGCGAAGGCCCCGGCGAGCGCCGCGTCGTGCACGCCCTCCGACACCAGCCGCGCCGCGTCGGCGTTGGACGACGCGGCGATCCACCGCGCGTCCGGCAGGTTCTCGGCGAGCCACTTCCGGCACTGCGGATACGCGTGCGGGTGGCTGGCCACCGTCTTGATGTCCTCGAACGCGGTGCCAGGCCGCCCCATGAGGGCGAATTCCACCGGCAGCAGGATCTCGCGCACGATGTGCAGCGGCGGTTCTTCGATCGACAGGTCGTCGAGCGTCGCCGGCACCGCGCCCTCGACCGAGTTCTCGAACGCGACGACCGCGCCCGCGACCTCGCCGCGCCGTACCGCGTCCAGCGCCGCGGGCACCGACTCATAGGGAAGCCGCTCCGCGTCCCGCGCGCCCGGAACGCTAAGCAGCGCTGCCTCCGTAAACGTCCCTGCCGGGCCGAGGAAGCCGTAGCGGACCGGGACGGGAAGCGGCGCGCTCTGCGCCGCCTGCGAAGGCTCAGACATGCGGCCTAGCCTACGGTCACTGTGGCGGCTGCCATGCGACGACCGGGTCCATGGCCCGCAAAGCCAGGTCCGGCACGACGCGCCCCGCGAGCCGCATCCCCGCGTTCCGCAGCGCCGCCTTGGGCCGTGACGTGGTCTGTGTCAGCGCCCCGAGCCGGTGAGACCGCCGCACCATGTCGGCACCTCGCGGAACCCTGAGCGCGCTATACCGGGCCAGCGCTATAGCGATCTCCGCTGAGTCCTTCGCCGGAGCGACAAGTGCCGCCAAAGTGACCGCGTCTTCCATGGCCTGATTCGCTCCCTGGCCCAGATGCGGCGTCATCGCGTGCGCCGCATCCCCCAGAACAGCAACTGCGCCCCGGTGATACGCAGGCAACGGTACGGCCATCTCATATACGTCGTTGTGCAGAATGCCCCCGGGCTCCGCAGCCGAGATGATCTCCGGGATCGGGTGGTGCCAGCTGCCGAAGCGACGCAGCAGCTCGACTTTCTGATCGGGATATGTGGTTCCGGCCACCGCGTGATCAGCCGCGTAGGCGTAGACCCGGCCATCCGCCAACGGAGTGATCCCGAAGACCTGCCCACCGCCCCACGTCTCCCCGGGCAGGTAGTCGCCGGGAGGCGCCGGGACAAGCATCCGCCACGCCGTGAAACCGCTATAGACCGGCCCTCCGTGTTCGGGGAACAACGCCTTCCGCAGCACCGAGTTCACTCCATCGGCGGCAACGATCAAGTCCGCGTCCAGCGGATCGGAGTCCGTCACCAGCCGTGGCCGCGAAGAAGCGTCACCCACCTCTACACCGGTAGCCGCGACACCTAGCCGCAGAGCATCGGGCGGCAACAACCCGAGCAACACATCCATGACAGCGGCGCGCGTCGCAGGGATGACCGCGTCCCCGAAGCGCCGAACCATGGCATCTCCCGCGGTCCCCGCTATGACCCGGCCATCAGGGCGGCGCATAGCCGCGTCGCCCTTAAACGCGGCAAGCTTCCGCACCGCGTCCCCGGCTCCGAGCGTGTCCAACGCCCGCAACCCGTTCGGCGCGACGGCGAGCCCCGCCCCGACCGCTCGCAGTTCGGCGGCCCGCTCGACGACCGTCACCTCCCATCCCCGCTGGTGCAGCCCCGCAGCTGCGGCCAACCCGCCGAACCCGGCACCCACCACGACGACCTTCATGACGACTCCTCCACTACGTCCGTAGTTGACGACTACAGCCGTAGTTCTACGTCACTACACCCGTAGTCGTCAACTGTTAGGCTTCGGCCATGACCTCCCGCCCCGACCTCATCGGAGACACCGCCATCGCCCTGCTCGCCGAACGGGGACTGCGCGGCCTCACCCACCGCGCCGTCGACGAGGCCGCCGGCCTGCCGCCCGGCTCCACCTCCAACCACGCCCGCACCCGCAGCGCGCTGCTGGAGACGACGTTCGCGCGCCTGTGCCGACTAGAGGCCGAGGTCTTCGAGGTCTTCGAGAACTCCGCGA
>JABFXP010000192.1 GCA_013361685.1 Catenulispora sp. | reverse complement strand
GGGCGCAGTGCCTACGGCCTCCGTCCCTGACCGCCCGGGTCCGCGTCCCGCACGCGGGCCCCACGAGGCACTCAG
The DNA here is from genome assembly GCA_013361685.1 of Catenulispora sp. Lineage (GTDB taxonomy): Bacteria > Actinomycetota > Actinomycetes > Streptomycetales > Catenulisporaceae > Catenulispora. The sequence continues at coordinate 38,548 of JABFXP010000192.1, read as the reverse complement.
CCCACCGCCTGACAAGGAAGGACCACCCGCCATGGCCACCGCCTTCGCAAGCACCGTCGTCAGCACCCGCACCCACGTCGAACTCGCCTTCCCCGACGGGCCCGTCATCACCGACGAGTTCGAGACCCCCAGCAAGGTCAGCGGCCTCCGCATCACCTACGTCAACGGCGCCCCCACCGCCGTCGCGTTCGACAGCGCCACGAACCTGTACTTCCTGCAGCCCGCCGACCTCGACCAGCCCGAGAAGTGGCCGACGTGGCTCCGTGACCTCGTCGAGGAGCACCGCCCGTCGGCCTGATCGCCACGGCGGGCGCACGGACCCCACCCGCGCACCCCGCGAGGCACTCAGCCGACCCGAGAGGAACCGCCATGACCGACACCAACCGGCTCCGCGCCGTACTGGACATCTGCGACGACATCGAACGCAGCAACCCCACACCGGAAGTCGCCCTCGTGGTACGGCGCATCCACCACGCCGCCCTCGGCGACGACCCCGCCCGCCACAGGCCCGGCCGCCCCGCAACCGAACTGCCGGAGTGGGCCGTGAGCCAGCTCGAAGACCGCGGCATCGACCCGAGCGAGGTCACCCACTTCTTCACGGCACACGACGGCCGGACCATCGCCGCCGCAGTCGACGGCAAGCCCGTCGCGCTGACCCGCTGACCACCTGCCCGGGTGCCGTCCCCACCGCGCACCCGGGCCCCCGCCGCGACCGACTGTCAGACCCACCCGGTAGACCAGAACCACCACAGACGACAGGAGCCGACCATGCCCGCCAACCCCACCGGCTGGGAGTCCTACACCGACGACGGCTTAAGGGCCTTCATCCGCAAGACCTTCCAAGCGGAGCACCCAACAGCGGCCGACCTCGCCAGCATCGACCGCGAACTCGTCCGCGACATCGAGCGACGCGACCCCGCGCTCGCCGCGCTCCACCAGGAGCAGACCGACCTCATCAAGGCCGACGACGCCGCACGCGAAGAGGCCAACGGCGCCCCGGTCGGCTGGGCCGAGGATAGCCTCGACAGCTTCCTGCCGGACACGGACGCCAAGCTCGCCGACGCCAAAGCCCGGCACCGGGAGCGACTGGTCACCTGGGTCAACGCCACCGCCTGACCGCCGCACCCCCAGGGCCGTGCCGCCGACACCCGACAACACGGCCCGAGGCGCGGCAGGATGACGGCAGCGGAAGGGGGGATAGTGAACATCAAGGTCAACTGGAAAGACGCCGCAATCGGCTACGCCGTCATAGCAGGCGTCGCCGCGGTACTCCTCGCCATCTTCTGGGCCAACCCCGCTGGCCCCGATAGCACTCCTCAGCCGATTCCGTACAGCGCCCCGCCGGTGCCGACCCTCGACCCCGCGCACACCTGGGGTGGCACCCTGTGTCGGGACGGCTGGGTATCCCACTCCATCGGTCGCGGGACCTGCTCCCATCACGGCGGGGAAGCCTGACCACCCCCGAGCACAGCAAAGACGGCCCCCACCCGAAGGTGGGGGCCGTTCGTGTCGTGGCGGGTCACAGGCGCCGGTACGCGGCGCTGGTGGCGAGCATGCCGAGACCGAGGAGGCCCCGGGACGCCGGAGACGAAGAGGCCGACGGCGACGGGGTAGGGCTGGAGTCGTCCGCGCAGGAATACTCGGGTGCGCTGTCCGGCGAGTCCGCAGTCCGCGTACACGTCACGTGATGCGTCACACCCGTCGCGTCCGTCCACGTGTACGTCCAACCCGCCGGCGGCTGGCCCGGGGCGCCGTTGCTGCCGTCCTTCCCGGCCGGGCCGGCAGGTCCCGCCGGTCCAGCCGGGCCCTGGGCGCCGGCCGCTCCGGGATTCCCTTGGCTCCCGGCCGGACCGGGCGAACCGGCGGGACCCGGCACGGTCGACACGGGCCCCGGACTACCCGCCCGTCCCGTCGCGCCCGCCGGCCCCGGTGGTCCAGTCGGTCCAGGGCTCCCCGCCGGCCCGGGAACACCCTGCGCTCCCGTCGCTCCCGGAAGGCCCGGCACGCCGGGCACGCCGCGGACGATGGACTGCGCCGGCGGGGCGGACGGAGTCACACCGTGCGCCTGGAGCTGGCGCCGTGTCGTGTCCAGGCCCGTGGAGAGTTGCCTGATGACCGTGGCCTGGGCCGACTGGCCGTTCGCCAAGCGGTGATTCGACGCCTCCACCGAGTGCAGGACCAGTGCCAGCCACCCGGCGACCAGCAGCGCCAGTGCCCACACCGCGGCCGGAACAACCCCCGACCAGCGGGGGCCCCGCGGTTTCGGTTCCGTCACTTTGCCCCCCGTAGTGTTCCGTAAGCCTGCACGGCCAGCGCCAGGAACGCGGCCGCCACCGTGAGGACCCCCAGCCAGCGGGCCCATGTCATCTGCGGGCGGTCCCGGAGTTCCTTGATCTCGTCACGGAGCCGCTTCACGTCCTGCTCGTGCTCGTTGTCGAGGCGCTGGATCTCCCGGTCCCTGTCCCGCTCGCCCTGCTGATACAGGGCCAGCGGGACCGTGTCCTTCGCGAGATCCGTGATCCGCTTGTCCGTCTCCGCGTGGATCCGGTCAGTGCGGCGTTCGTGCGCCTCCAGGCGACGGTCGAGTTCTCCAGCGGAGACGTCATCAGCCACCGTCACCCCTCATATCGTGCAGTGATGCTGTCAGCGGACGAGGGCAGCCAACGAGGCGGGCGTCACGTAGCCGTCCCACCGGCCGTCGGCATAGAGCTGAACCCCCGCGCGCTGGTATGCGGCATCGACCAGTTGAGAGCAGATCATGTGCCCCGAACTCGCCACGTACCGGCGCAGGCCCGGCAGGGGCAGGTGCAGCCGGTGCGCGGCGATCGCCAGATAGTCGACGGCCGAATACGGGGTGCCGATCAGGCTGCGGGCCGCGGCCACAACCGCCTGCCGCCGGGCATTGGTCAGCAAGACCTTCCCCGTCGACCACAGGATCGGCCGGTCCGCATACTCGGACATCTCCGTCTCCCGGGCGCCCCCAGGCTGCGCCTCCACGATCCGCCCATCACCCACGTACACGAAGGCGTGCTCGTAGTCGGCGTCCCCGCCGCCGGCCAGGAACTGCCCGAGCCGGATCAGCACGCCGACGGGGCCGGTGATGCGGCACAGCCCGAAGTCGCCGGGGAGGGGCTGGGTGTCCGTCATGCCGGGCCGCCTCAGCTCTGCATGCGGGCGGCGATGTCCTTGCCGATCGCCGTGGAGAGCGCCTGGACGAAGGTCGGGTTGGCGGCGAGCCGGTCAGCGACCTGGGCGACCTGCGCGTCCGTGAGCGTCGCTGTGCCGGCCTTCGCCGCGAGCGCCTTCGTGTTGTTGTTGGCGGCGGTCGCCTGCGTTGCCGCAGTGGTTGCCTGTGCGGCGGCCGTCGTCAGGGTCTGGTGGACGTCAGGCTGGTCACCGTGGCTGTAGTCCCAGCCCTTGTACGGCACGAGGGCCGCGTGGAGTTCGGTGAGCATCTTGGACTCGGCGGGGGTCATGTCGATCTCCTGGGGTGTCTGGATGAGCGCCCACGTCCGAAGGTCCGCGAGCGAGAGAGGGCAGTAGTCGCGGTCGAGTCCGCCCGCCGAGCTGTACTGGTGGAACATCCACTGGGCCGTGATACCGGGCTGCCCAGCAGGCGCGTCGGCGGTCGCGATCCACAGGAAGTCCCCGAAGAACGAGGTGGTGTCGACGTTCCGCCAGTAGTCGGTGTTGCAGTACATGCCGACCCGGTTGTGCGGCAGCTTCCCCTGCACGTACCGCAGCCACGCGTCCTTGTACGCGGCCTGCTGGGACTTGGGGACGCCCTTGTCCGCGGCGTCGTAGCCCTCCCAGTCCAGGCACGCCAGATCGCCGGGCTGCCACGCCACCTGGCTGAGGAAGTAGTTCGCCTCGGCCTGCACCGAGTTGCCCATGTGCGGGTAGTGGTACGCGCCCCACACCAGACCGTTCGCCTTCGCATGATCCCGCTGACCCGCCCAATGCGGGTTGACGTACCCCAGCCCCTCGGTGACCTTCACGAAGGCGAAGCCGAGCCCCGACGTGTCCGGGGTCGTCGACTGGTACGACGCCCAATCCTGACCGTAGATACCCATCACGCCACCGCCTTCCGTGCCGCGCTGACCAGCATGTGGTGGTGGATCGCGTCCACGCGAGCCCGAGCGCGGGCTGCCTGCAGCGGATCGCGCGTCACAGTGAGCTGGTTGTCCTGGAGGGTCTCGCCCGAAGTGGACCAGTTGGTGCTTCCGTCCACGACGTCAACGCCGTCCACAATCAGCACCTTCATGTGCATGATCGCCCCGTGTTCGCTGCGGCCAACAGCCACCGAGTTCGCGGGGAACGGATCCTTGGCCAGCAGCGCCCGCTCGTGCACCCCGCCGGCCTGGCTGGAGTCCAGAGTCAACTGCACGTAGCAGTGCTGGTCGTCGAGCTTCTCGTGGAGTGCTGCCGCGACCTCGCCATCGTCGAAGCCGTACATGGCGACGACCAGCGACGTAGTCGCCGACCGGACGAGGTCGAGCAGCACCTGGTGGACGTCGTCGACCGGGGAGTAGAAGGTGCGCCTGTCGGCCGCGTAGCCCGGCGGGAACGGGGCCGCGGCATAGTGGTCGAGGAGTGCGAGGTCAGCGAGCGCCATGCCCGCCTCCGTTCATGACGAAGCCCCGCACAGTGGCGGGGCGGGGTGGGTCACTGGTCTGCGGGCGGTGATGCGGTCGCATCAGCGATGGCCTGCTGGGTCTGCTCGTGCAGGCGAGCCGTGTGGCGGCGGATCAGGACGTGGTGCACTGCGAACGCGGGTGTCACGATGACGACCTGCGCTTCGAGGTTGCCCGCGACATCCGTCCACCGGTACGCCACCAGGTAGTACGACAAGGCGACAAGGCCGAGCGCGGCGAACGCCCAGGCGGCACGGACGACGAGACGCATGGGACCTCCCGAGAGAAGGGCCGCAGGCGCCTGGGTGTCAGAGTTGCGTGGTGCCGACAGGCTGGCTTGCCGCGTTGTAGTCGACGGCGGTCACGCTGGACAGCGGGCGGACGACGCCCGGCGCGTAGGTGAGCGTGACGTTTGAAAGGTAGAGCAGGTTGCTGGCCGCCGGGCTGCCGCTCTCGGTGGGGACGAGCGATGCGTAGGCGGCGGTGGTGGGCGCCTGGAAGGCGTTGGAGATGTTCGTCCAGGTGGCTGCGGGGAGGGTCACGGTGTTGCTGCTAGTGCTCAGGTAGTTTCGCCCTGCGTCGAACCAGTTCACGGACAGTGAGAAGCTGGCCCAGCCAGTCGGTGAGTAGAACCAGCCGGCGGGGGTGAGCCAGTGCGGCGTGCCGGGTGCCGGGTTGCTCGTCTCAAGGGAGAGGAGTTCCGAGGAGGCATACGCCTGGGCGGAGCCGCCGGCCGGGGTGAGGAGGCCGGAGAAGGGCAGGCCGCCGTGGGTCTGGGCGTTGGACTGAGTGATCGCGCCGTTGGTCGCGGTCCACGGACTGACGCCGCTGGTGAACGTCGGGTTCGAGTTGAGGGCCTCGTTGGACATGGCGGTGGCTTCACATAGGCCGAGAAGCTTGCCGCCCCCGTCGTACACCATCGTGGTGGCCCGGGGCGCCGTCCCGATGCTGGACGGGTCCTCCCATATATGCAGGAGCGGTCCCGTGGCTGTCTGGTCGAAGACGGCCATGACCGCCGCGGTTGGCGCGTCCGTCGACCAGGCGCCAGTGGTGTACACGGGCCGAAACAGGAAGCCGTCGGGCAGGGCGCTCCCCTCAAGGCCGAACTGCAGGAAGTTGCTGCTGTCGCCGCCCACCTGGTGCAGGTACACGTGGTACTTGGCCCCCGCGGTGAGGCCGCTTACGGGAAGGGGCACGGACGCCAATGGCATCTTGTACGCGGAGGCGGGGAAGAACTGCGAGTTGGACGGGACGATCACCGTCCAGGTCGCGTCTGATTCCGGAAAGGCCAGAACCTGCGTGTAGGCCGGTGTGTTCAGGTAGTTCTGCTGCTGCCACGCGCCTACGCCAGCCGCGGAGGTCTCCAGGATTTGGAGGGCCGACGTGTCGGTGGCGCCAGCGGTGACGCCCCCTACGATGATCATGGCGGTGTCGGTGACGGTGACATCCCACTGCGGGGAGCCCTGGTACACGGGCACTGGCAGATTGGGGCCGATCCTCCATCCGCTCAGCATGCCGTCCGCGTTGATCGCCGAGTAGTAGGTCGTCGCGTAGACGTTGCCCGGCTGATCCTGGCCCCCGGCGACGATGAGCCAGTTGCCGACCACGGCGGCACACTGAGCGAAGAGGGGCGGCCCCGGGAGAGGAGGCCCCACGGTCCATGATCCGATCTGCCCGTTCGACACGGTCGCCGTGTACACGTTGGGATTGACGGTACTACCGCTGATGCCGCCGATCATGTAGACGGTGTCACCGTAGGCGGCCATCGTGTTCTGGCCGACCGATACGGGCAGTGAGGTCTGCTTGCTCCAGGCGCCCACCTGGCCGGTCTGGTTGTTCCAGCTCGCCACCCAGACGTTCGCGGTGGTGGTGGTCGTTGTGGGCTGGCCGCCCGCGACGACGATGGCTCCCGAAGTTGCCGCCGCTGCCGCGAAGTAGAGGGCCTGAGGCAGTGAGGGCTGCAGTGTGGGCCCGCTGAGGTTCTGATTCCCCAGGTACTGCACGGTGGCCACAGCAGACTCGGCCGTGGCGTTCGTCGCGTCGTAGCCGCCGAGGAAGACGGCGTAGTTGCCGGAGGTGACGGGAGCTGAGTACGCGCCCGCCCCGTTTGGCCCCACTGCGGGCACGTTCCAGTTCTTGGTGACAGTGTTGGTGAGGGCCGTGCTGTTGAAGGAGGGTGCAGCCAGCGGGGCTGCCGTCGTATCTTCCCCTGCGCCGACGACCCCGGTGACAGTCGACAGGTTGAGGAACCAGTCCGCCGGGATGGTAGTGGTGGCGAGGGGGCTTGTGATCACGGGGTTTCCGGAGCCGTCGTCCGGGCACAGGCTGACGACGAGATCAGCGGCCCCGCCGGTTGCGAGGATCGGCACGGTGATCCTGCCGATCGCGGTGTGCCCAGCGGGCATCGTGAACGGCTGGCTGTGGTCGTTGAGCGTGGCACTCGCCGACCAAAGGAAGCCGCCTCCGTAGGGCGTGACGATGGCGTTACCCGCATACACGCAGTCGATGGCGTGGGTGCCGAGATGCTGGTTGATCTGCGTGGCGTGGTTGACGGCGTCGAGGTCCCCGGGGAACCCGTTCCGGGCGGCCTCCCAGGCCGGTGTGGTCGGCATCAGCGCTCCAGGTGGTCGGTGGCCGGGCTACGAGGTGGCGAGGCTGACCAACCACACGCCGAGCGTCACCGATGTCAGGCTGATGGTCGCCCCGCTGGCCTGATTGGCGTAGATCTCCAGGTAGTCGCCCGCGTTCAGCACCTGCAGACCGGAGCACGACGAGGCGATGTTGCCGCTGCTGCCCTGAGCTGTGGAGAACTTGGTGTTCGTGACGCTGCTGCCGTTCACCTGGATCTGGGCGCGCCCGTTGTTCGTGCCCAGGGTGCTCGGCCAGGTGATAGTTCCGACTACGGCGTAGGTGCCGGGCACGACCGCTGTGACCCTCGACGGGTTCGTACCCGACGACCAGGTGATGTTGCCGCTGCCCGACAGGCGGCTCGTCATGGGCAGCGCGAAGTACGTCGCCCCACTCGACGCGACCGACGGCGCACCCGACAGGTTCACCATCGGCGGGTTAAGCAGCGCCGCAATCTGCGCCGCGTTGATCACCTCAAGGGTGGTGGCCATACGATTCCCCCTCAGGCGATCGAAGCGAGCGCATTACCGCTGTAGGTGAACGTCCGGGACGACTGCACGTAGCCGGCCGCGGTCTGGCCTGCCGTGTACTCGAAGTAGCCGGTGACCAGCCCGGAAGCGTTGTAGGTGTACATGGCCCAGCGGGCCCCGCCGTCCGCCCACGTGGTCCGGATGTTGCCCGCCGCGGTCTGGTCGTTGACCGTGTACACCAGTCCGTAAGCCTGCGCCGTCCACGTGACGCCATCCGGGGAGGTCGACGCTCCGGCGACCTGGTTGGACTTGTTCCACACGTAGTTGTTGCCCGCGGTCCCGGCCGCGGCGGCCACGAGCCAGTACGTAGTACTGGGCGTCAGTCCGGAGACCGGCATCGGGATGCGGATGCGAGTGGTGGACACGCCGCCACTACTGGCCTGGTAGGCGTACTCGGCGGTGTAGGTGACGGAGATCAGCGGTCCGCCCGTCGGCGCGCCCCCCGCGTTGGCATACAGGCTGACCGTCGTGGGCGCCAGGGACGCCCCCGTCGTGGTGGTGGACGTCAGCGCCAGTGACACCGACCCGATCGCGGTCTGCCCAGCAGCCGTCGTGATCTGCTGCGCCAGCCAGGTGCCGTTGGTGGAGACTGTACCTGCGGCGCTGGTGGTCTGTCCGTCCGTCTGGGTGCCGAGGTACAGCACGGTCGTGGCGTGCGGGCCGAGGAGTTGGTCGACGTGGGCAGCTCGTGGGGGCTGGCCGGCGACGGCGGCCTGCCAGGTGGGGGCGGTGGCCATCAGTAGTCCCGGTACAGCAGGCCAGCCGTGCTGCTGGCGGTGTTGGAGGCTGATGCGGCGGACCAGGTCGCGGTGACGACGAGGGCCTCGTTGATGGTGGAGTCGACGGTGACGGTGCCGTTCGTGAGCGCGACCGAGCTGGTGCCGGCGGTGAGGCTGGCGATCTGCTGGTTCAGGGCAGAACTCGCCGACCAGGTCGCGGCGGCGCCGTTGACAATGCACAGCAGCCGGGTCTCGACCAGCCACCCGCCGGAGGCCACACCGGATGCCGTGGTGACCGCGGGGAACGACGCGAGGATCTGCCCGCTGACGCCCCCCAAACGGACCTTGAACGTGATCGTGGGGGTGCCGGTGCTGCTGGCGGTGCCGTACATGGTGGCCCGGTAGACCCCGCCGGCCTGCGCGTCATTCGCCGGGATCGTGAACGTCCCGATCACGGTCTCGGTGGCAGTGTTCGCGACGGTGGCCGTGGTGAGGCGCGGGTCGAGCTGCGTGCCCCACGTGTTGGAGCCCCGGATCCCGTAGCGGCCGTCCGGCCAAACGGTGGGCTTGTTGGTGTTGTTGATGCCGTTCAGGGCGTTGGCCAGCGTCCACGAGCCGTCGAGGTAGTTGTCGTAGACCGCCCAGCCCGTATTGGTGTTGACCAGCTCCACGCCGAACTGGCCGTTGACGCCCTTGGTCAGCTTGTTCCCGACGACCAGCACGTCGGTCGCGGACGTGCCGCCCCGAACCTGGGCGTTAGTGTAGTTCTCGATCGTGTTGCCGCTGACGATCACGTCGCTCGTATTAACGAGGCCCGCAGTCTGTCCGAGGAACACGCCGTTCGAGCTGCCCGTCTGCAGGTCGTTGCCGTTGATCTGCACCTGCGTGCAGCCGCTGACCGACACCCCAGTCGAGCACGTGTGGACAGTGTTGGACTCCACCGTCAGGAAGGTGTCGTTGCTGCACAGGATGCCGTCAGTGGTGCAGTTGTAGATCGTGTTCCCGGACACCGTTGCGCCCGTGGCATACAGGACGTAGATCCCGGCGAGGCCCGTGCCCGACGTGATGTTGCGGATGGTGTTGCCGGTGATGGAGATGTCCGCGACGTAGTTGCTGGCGAACGCGCCGCTGCCGTTGATGAAGACGCCGTAGTTGGTGGCGCCCGTGACGCTGTTGCCGGTGACACTGATCGAGTCCGGCTGGTAGCCGCCCGTGTTCTGCGTGTCGATGAAGATCCCGGCGTCGCCCGAGTTGATGATTGTGCAGCCGGTGATCTCGCACTTGGCCCAGTTGTAGGCGTGGATCCCGAAGTACAAACAGGTGTCCGCGGTGCTGTTGAAAACGCGGATGCCCTGGTAGGAGTTGTTGCCCTGCGCGCTATGGCCGCCGATGAGGGAGCCGTAGGAGCCCAGGCCCGAGCCGTCGCCCGCCGGCCCGGCGTAGCAGTCGTCCACGGTGATGTCGGCGCACTCCGTGCCATCGTTCGCGGGCAGCCCGGCCCCGGCGATCGCCACATCAACCTGGATGGCCTCACCGTCGGAGGTGTGGCCGGCGGTGCTGTAGCCCTCGAAGCGGCAGCCAGCGACCAGGGCGTGGTTGATCGCGTTGACCTCGATCCCGTGGTATCCGCGGGTGTTCCGGATGGTGAGGTCCCGGCAGGTGATGTACGAGGCGTGACCGAAGAAAATCGTGTCAGCACTGTCGGTCGGGTAGGTCTGCCCGCGGGCGTCCCAGATCCCGCCGAGGATCGTGATGTTCCCATTGCCGTTGTAGACCGTGGGCGAGGTCTGGCCGAGGTAGTTGTCGAGCAGCGGCTGACCCGCGCCGGCGCCCGCGAACATGGTGGCGCCGTAGGCGTTGATGGTGGTGTTCGAGCCGACGTGGACCGTGCCGTTCAGGCGGTAACTGAGACCCGGGGGGACCATCAGCACCCCGCCGCCCGCGTTGCTGATTGCGGTGAGCGCCGACTGGAACGCGGCCGTGTCGTCCGTGACGCCATCGCCGGCGGCCCCATAGTCCTGCGGCGTCACATAGCCAACCAGGTACGGCATCAGCCCACCCCCGTGATCAGGCCGTTGGAGTAGGTCAGCGAGGCGGCGTAGGCAACCGTGCCCGCGCTGCTCGTGGTGTACGTGGAGATCGAGGCGAGTTGGTTGCTGGCGTTGTAGGTGAACGAAGTCACCCGCAGGCCGTTGTCCTCGTCGAGGATCAGGGGCATCGTGCTGGCGCCGCCGTTCTGGTCGAAGATCTGGTACATCAGCCCGAAGCTGTTCGCCGTCCAGGTGGTGCCGTCGGGTGAGGTGCCGCTGCCGCCCGCAGTCGTGGAGTGCTGCCACACGTAGTAGTGGCCCGCGGCCCCGGCCATGCTGGTCACAATCTGGTACGGGGTACCCGCGGTGAGCCCGGATGCCGCCAGCGGGATCGTCGCCCACCACGGCTGGGAGTACAGGTACTGGCCGGTGACGGTCGCCGACGCGAGTACGGGCCCCGTGGGCAGCCCCAGCGAGTCGGCGTACAACTCGACGGTCAGCGACGGGATCAGTGCCAGCGTGGGAGAACCGCCGACGTCACTGATCTGCAGGCGCACATAGCCGACCGTGGTCTGGGCCGCCGCGGTAACGAACTGCTGGGAGAGCCACTGGGTCTGCGTGCTGCTGTAGACGCCGCTACCGGGAGCCGACGAGCCCTGCAGCGTCCCACCGTAGGAGACCGTCGACTCGTGACCGACGAGGAACTGGTTGACGTGCCCGGCCGTGCCCTGTGCCCCAACGACGGCCGGCTGCCAGGCCGGCGAGATGGCCACGGTCACATCCCTGCGAGGGCGAACGACGCCTGCAGGATGAGCGTGTCCGTGGTGGGTACGACGACGCTCGGGGCGACGGCCCAGTGGTCGAGGAGGATACCGGCGGTGGAGGGGCTGCCCGCTGTGGAGGTGCCGTTGGCGAAGACGCCCGCTTCGGTGATGTTCCAGGTGACGGGCGGCTGCCCGAAGTAGAACAGCCACGTGGCCTGCGCGTTCAACGAAGGCGTGGCCGGGCTGGAGGCGCCGGCCCCGACGGTCTGGCGGCCGAGTTCGGAGAACAGGGCCGTATCGGCGGCCGCCGGTGTGCCCGCGCCGGAGCCGACCGCGCCCCACAGGGGGGTGAGGTAGGTGGGGGTGGTGACGCCGAGGCTGGCTGCCTGGTCCTGGATTCCGGACCACACCAGGCTGGCCATGATGACGGTCAGCCCCGCGGTGCACATCGTGTTGTCGCCATCGCGCCGGTCCCGGATGGTGCCGTCCGGGCGGAGCACGGTCAGGGACAGTCGGCCGTGGATGCCCAGGCCCGCGGGAGGCTTCGTCAGGTCCATGTGAACGTCCCCCAAGTTCCCGCGTCGTAGGCTGGCGGGGCGCTGTGCGTCAGCTTCGCCGAGTCGGACATGGTCGCCGTCTCGTCGGTCTCGGCGAAGTCCCCAAAGCCGTTGAGGACATCGGCCTGCGGCTGGGACTGCTGATTGAGGGTGCCCAGTACGTCCACGAGGTTGTAGGGCCTGTTGACACCGGCCATGTGCCTCTCCTCTCAGATCCGGACGGCGGTGATCTGCGCCTGCCGGTAGCCGCCGTCCGAGAAGGACACGGAGTTGGCGATGACGATGAAGGTGTCGTTCAGACCCGGTAGGTAGTGGTTGCCTGAGTCCGGGATGTACTGGTTGACGATCTGGCAGGTTTGGCCGGCCCGGACCCAGCCGAGGAACTCGGCCGTGGTGGTGAAGTTGATCCGCTCGGCGGCGAAGGCATACTCCGTGCGCTGCCGCTGCGCCCGGGCGAGCGCCATCGGCACCGTCGTCAGGGACGTGTCGTTGATGTACTCGGCGTACATGCCCCCATTGGGGCCCGTGTACGTGGTCTGTGAGGCGTAGTCGTTGGCGACTGCCACGACCGGCACCTGGTAGTCGTACCAGATCTTGATGACGGTCCCCGCCGCCGGAGCGCTGACGGTGTTCACGAGGAACCACGAGCCGACGCTGTTCTGCACGATCTGCCACGTGCCGCTGCCTGCCGATCCCGCGCTGACGGTCGTCACCGACGCCTGCACCCCGTTGATGTAGAGCTGGGGGCTGCCGGTGACGGTGTACCGCAGCGGCCACGCCGTCTGGGAGTCGTTGCCCTGCCACGTGTCGGTGGGTTTCGTGGTGGCGACCGGCCCGTGGGGGATGGTCTGGTTCGCTCCCTGCACGAGGATCCGGTTGCGGATGCTCGTGCCGTCCCACTCGTACTCGAAGTTCTCGGCGTCGAAGTGCCCCTCGGTCAGGCTCCCGGCCCCGGCTGTGGTGGGGGTCGTGGTGAACGTGACGCCGGAGGTTTGGGCGGTGGAGGTGTCGTAGAAGTGCAGGTTCAGGTTCTCGTCCACGTACCAGCCATAGGGGGTGACCTGGGAGGCGAGCTGAGCGAGCCTGCGCCAGGCGTCGCTCAGTGTGGCGTAGTTCAGGACGAACGACGCGAGCTGCGGCCCGGGGGCGACGTACCCGCCATTGCGGATCGTGGCGGCAGCGATGCCACAGTTGGCCTGCTTGGTCAGCGCCACGACGATCTGGTCGACGGTCTGCCCGATCCACGTCCCGTGGACGACGGCGTTGTCGGCGTAGAACGTGTAGTCGGTGCAGTTCAGATCCCACTCGTTCAGATTGGTGCCGACCACCGAGAGGACCGGCTTGTCCACGACCCCGGCGAAAAGGGTCTGCCCGGCGAGGTTGTCGGACAGCTTGATGCGGCTGAGGACGGGCACGTAGAAGTCGCTGGTCGTCCCCGCGTACTCGTCGACGAGGGGAATGGTGGCGGTGTCGCCCTGTCGCCCGAAGTTCTGCGTGATCGTCATCTGCTGCAGCGCCCCGGACCAGGCCATTTTGGTGGTGTAGTCGGTAGGTGAGCCGCCGGGCGGGGTGACGGTCAGGGTCAGGCTGGGGGTGGCGACCACCACTCACCACCTCTCACAGACGTCCGGCGAGTCACGGGATCGGCACGAGATCGGCGAAGCGGGGCCTGTGCAGACCGGTGATGAGCGACACTGCCGCCCATGACGACACCACCGGAAGCGCCGAAGCCGCCCCGCCCGCCCTACGGCTCGAAGATCTCCTACGACAAGGAAGGGAACCTGTGTGTCGCCCACGGCTTCTCAAAGTGGCGGCACCCGGCCGGCGAGGTGACAGTGCAGACCCTCGACCAGATGGGTCAGCGCGTCACCGTCACCCGGGCCCTGACCGTCGGCCTGCTCGCTCTCGGCGCAAAGAAGAAGACCGGCACCGTCACCGTGATCTTCTCCACCCCGGCCGGCGAGACCCTCCAGCACCGGGTGAAAGCGACCTTCGGGGAGCGCACCCTGTCGTGGGCGATCGCGTTCAACGCCTGGCGGGACGCTGTCCACCCCGAGGTCAGGTAGCGAGGCGCACCCCGCCCTGCGGGAGCAGCTTCGTCGCCACGACCCTGCCGACCTTGTCGACGAGCTGGGTCATGTCCCGGTCCGACATGATGCGGGCGCCCTCCATGTGCAGGTGCAAGTTCACCACGCTGGGTCCTGTGCTGCCGCCCTCATAGCCCGCGCCGCCCACCGCGAACGCGCCCGCCAGGGAGGGGGCTGCGGCGCCCACGCCCAGCATGCCCGCGGACAGGCGCGCGATGGCCTGATGGGCGACGCCGGCGTACTTGTCGACGCCCGCAGCGATGCCGTGAGGGATCCACTTGCCGACCTGGTCGGCGAACTCGCGGGACGGTGACCCGATGCCGAGGATCGACTTGGCGGCGTGCAGGGCGCCGTGAGCGACGCTGCCCACGGAACTGAACAGCGACCCCGCGGCGTTCTCCACGCCCTGGATGATGCCGTTGATGATGTCCTGGCCGATCTGGATGAACTCGTTGCCGATGTCGCTGACGGCCGCCCACGCCTGATCCAGGCCGGTTTTGATGGCGGACTTGATGTGGTCGACGGTGCTGGTGACGGTGTGCCACGCGGAGGTGAGCGGGTCGATGATCGCTTTCTTGATGCCGTCCCAGATGGTGGTGACGACCGACAGGATTCCGTGCCACGCAGCGGACAGGAACGACTCCACGGCGTGGATGATCGGCTGGATCGCCGCCCACGCCTCCTCCATCGGCTTGATCACGAAGGTTTTGACCAGTTCCCAGGTAACCCGGGCTACGGTCTCGATCCCGTGCCACGCGCCGGCCAGGAAGGCGGACACTGCATTCCAGACGGCCTTCGCGGTACCGATGATCTCCTCGTGGAAGTGGTTCCAGATCGCCAGCAGCAGCGCGATCGGCGGCATGAAGATCATCAGCAGGAGGGGCCACCACTTCTGGAAGAACCCCGAGATCGCACCCCACACGGCCATGGTCACCGACGACACCGCGTCCCACGCGGTCTGCAGGGCGTGCCACACGGCCATCGCCGCACCCACCACGGCGTTCCACGCCGTCTGCAGGGCCCGGCCCGTCGCCTGCGCCGCGATCACCACGGCACGCCACGCGGTCTCCATGGCGCGCGCCGTGTCGACCACCGCGATCTTCACGGCGCGCATCACCGAGTTGACGATGTCGTGGAACGTCTTGAAGTGCGTGTATGCGTAAATCAAACCGACCGCGAGTGCGGCGATCGCGATGACGACCAGCTCGATCGGGCCGAGGATCGCGGTCTCCTCACCTGCGAAGATCGCCATCAGGCCGTTCATGACGCCTTGGACGATCTCCCACGCCTTCAATGCCAGGACGACCGCGCCGACCGCTCCGGCCACAGCCAGGGCGAGCCCCACCCACTTCTGGTGCTGGCTGATCCACGACGCCATCGGCCCGACCACGGCAGCGATGATGCTCGCGATCTGCGACACAGCGGGCAGCAGGGCGGTGCCGATGGCGATACCCGCGGCCTCCACGGACGCCTTGACCCGGTCGATCTTCTGATTGAACGTGCCCTGGATCTTGTCCCAGTTGTCGACGGAGTCGCCGGCCTTCCGGCCGGTCTCGGAGATCTTCCGCGCATTGTCGGCGAACGTCTGCGCCCTGCCCCCGGTGAGCATCAGCGCCGTCGTCAGGCCGACGGTGCCGCCCGTCATCTTCGCCAAGGCCGCGTTGAACGTCTGCGCCTGCGGCGAGCCGGACTTCAGCAAGTCGTTGAAGGACTGCGAATGCCGCACCAGCGAGGCGAACTGCTGGGCCAGGCCCTTCTGCGCCAGCGGCATGTCCTTGATCGCCTTGTTGTACTGGGTAACGGTCACCGACCCGTCGAGCAGGCCCTTTGCTACGCCCTGAATCGACGGCGGGAGCGCGGCGAGCGCCGTTTTGGCGTCTGCTGCGGCGACCTCGCTGTTCTTCAGCGTGGCCTGGAAGACCATGCCGTTCTTGTTGTGGGCGGCGATCGCCGACACCAGCATGTCCAGCGTTCCCGACAGGCCACGCTTGCCGAGGTTCTTCGACACGTCGTTCGCGGACAGGCCCATGGCCTGCATCTCTTTGCTCTGCACCGACGTGGGGTTCTCGAGGGACTGGATCGTGTGGTTGAGGTCCATCGTGGCCCGGGCTGCGGACATGTTCTGTGCGGTCATCGTGGCGATGGCGCCGCCGACCTGCCCGAAGCTGATACCGGCCGCCGCTGCTGCGGGGGCGACGCTACCCAGGGACGAGGCGAGGTCGTTCATCTTCATGTCGCCCTGGCCGACCGTAGTGATCAGCATGTTCATCATCTGCGTCGCGGAGTATCCGGCGGCCGAGTAGGAGTTCATGGTGCCGGTCAGGGTCTTGCCGACGCCGTCGAGGTCGGCGCCGCCGACTTTCGCGCCCTCCGCTGCGGCCTTCAGTACGTCCAGGGCGGCCTTGCCGTGGAAGCCGGCGGACTCGATGTGGTACATGCCCTGGGCCATCTGCGTGGTCGTGGTGCCGGTCGTGGTGGCCAGCGCCAGCATCCCCGCGCGGATCATGCCGATGTTCTTCTGCGACTCCCCGGCATCAGTGACCAGGTGCTGCGTCATCGACTCGAAGTCACCCGCGGTCTTCACCGACAGCACACCGACCGCGGCCACACCCACCGCGGCGAACTTCATGGACTTGGCCAGCAGACCACCGCCCGCCGCGGCGCTCGTCGCCGACGTCCCCAGCCGGGACTGCGCCCCGGCCGCCGTCGTGGTCGCCGCCGCCGCATCACCGCTGGCCGCAGCCTGCGCGCGCTCCACGGCGGCCTGCCGCTCCTGCGCGGCACTCGCCTCCGTCGTGGCCTTCGCAGCCGCCTTCTCCGCCGCCGTCAACGCCGCTGCTGCCGCGGCGATATCGGACGGCGCGACGAGAGCGGCCTGCCGTTCCTGTGCGGCCGTCAGCTCCGCCGTGGCGGCGGCGGCACGTTGCTGCGCCGCAGTCACCGCGTCTGCGGCGGCCGCGATCTCCGCCTCGCTGACCTTGGCTTTCTTCGCCGTGGCGAGCGCAGCCTGGGCCTCCTTGAGCTCGGTGGTGGAGGCTGTTGCCCGCTGCTGCGCGGAGGCGAGCGCATCGGCCGCCGCAGCGAGCTCCTCCTCCGAAGCCGCCGCCGCCCGCGCATCGAGCAGCGCCGTCTCGGCCTGGGCCTGAGCCGTGGTGGCGGCCGTCAACTTCTCCTGCGCGGTCGCGGTACGCGCGGCCGCCAGCTCCAGTGCGTCCGCACCCGACGCGGTCTGCAGCAGACCAGTGTCGATGCGCTCCCCGGCCGCCTGCGCGGTCTCCGCCGCGCGGGCGGTCGCCGAGGAGAACCGGTCCATCGCGCCGTCCACGTGCTCCAGCACCCGGGAGATGCGGTCGTTGGCTTCCAGGACCGCCAGGATGGTGAACCCTTCAACGCCCACTGCTCGCCCGCCTTTGCTGCTCGTTCTCTTCGCGGACGATCAGTTGGATGATCAAGCAGTAGTCGTCGAACTCCCGGGCCGGCATCGCCTCGACATCAGCCCACGTCATCCCCACGCGCTGCCAGAACTGCTGCCGGAGACTGAACCTCGACAGGGCCGGTGGCCCCGGGGTCCTCATCCGGATCGCCCCGGACAGTTCCTTCAGGAAACTGGGCCCGCTCCGCCGTCGTCGGGGGCTTGTTCGTCTCGTCGACCACGCCCCACAGGCGGTCGAACACAGCGACAGGCAGCCGCTTCACGGACTGCATGCTGATCGGCCAGACCTGCCCGTTGTCGTCGTCCAGATTCCAGTCGGCGATGCTCGCGAGGACGAGCTGCTGACGGAACTCCACAACGTCGGGGGTGACGTGCGGTTTGCCATCGACGATCTGCATCTGCTGCAGCGCGCGGTCGCCTCGCTCCTTCGCGCCCTGGGACAGGTGCTCTTTGAGGTCGACCCAGTAGTGGTCGTCCAGATGGACGCGGCGGACGCCAGAGTAGGAGGACAGGAAACCCATGGTGCTTGCTCCAGGTAATTCGGGCACACGGGAGAGCCCCGGGCCAGCGGCTCCGGGACTCCAGGTGAGGGTGCGGTCAGTAGGGCATGTAGGCCGAGTTCGCGACGGTGGCCTGCATCGTGTACTGGGAGGCGCCGGACAGGGGCCTGCTGGCCTCGTATGTGAGTGTCGACATGACGACGTCCTCGGCCTTGATGGCGCCCGCGTACTTGGACAGGGCGATCTGCGGCAGGCTGATCGTGATCGTGCCTGCGCTCGCGGGGTGGGCGAGGGTGAAGGTGAGGGCGCCGAGGGTCTGATTGTGGGCGCGGGCCCAGTCGCCGTAGGTGGCGTCGTCCAGGGAGCTCCACACCACGTCGAGGCTGCCGGCGACGTGGAAGGTGACTGGGGTGAGGAAGGACGGTCCGTGCTTTCCGCTGTAGGTGTAGGTCTCCTTGATGCCGTTCTCCAGCGTGACCGTCACGTTGGAGGCGTCCGCCCGGGCGCCGCCGTAGAGGCTGACCGACGCTTCGGCGAACACGAACGGCAGCTCGTTGGCGACGGTGACCGCAGTGGGGCTGTCCAGGACGGCGACGGACTGCCCCATCAGGTCCGCGGTCATCTCGACTGCGGTGTTGCCCACGGGGGCCTTGACGTCGAATTTGTTGACCCGGCAGCCTGCGAACTGGAGCGACTGGAAGCCGCCCATGTTCTTCTCGACCGTGAGCGACGGCAGGGTGTTCTGCTGGCTGATGATGTGCGTGAACGGCGCGTTGACCACCGATACGGCCGCGCCGGACAGGTGGTTGTACGTCCAGTTGCTGTCCACGGTGCCAGTGGTGCCCGTCAGTGTTTGGATCTTCCGGCACTCGGCAGTGGTGACCGGTCCGGCGCCGTTCACGTCCGCCTGGATGATCGACCCGACCGCGTAGCCAGTCGCCGAGGTGAGGCTGAAGGTGTTCGTACCTGCTGTGATGCCGGACGCCAGGGTGGTGGAACTCGTCGGGGTGGATCCGGTGATGCCCGCCCCTGCGATGTTGTCCGCGCCGATCGACGCGACAAGCAGCGCCATCGCGTTGCTTGGGAAGATCGGGCCGGTGAGCGCCCCGCCGTACTTGGCCTCGCCCTGCAGGTTGTAGACCTGCTTGTCCCGCAGGTTCTGCATCAGCGTCGGCGAGAACCACCCGGGGTCCTCGTCGGCAGTATTGTCCGACATCGGGAGGAAGGTGGTGGCGGCCGCCGGCGTGCCGAAGGTGGCCTCCTTGGCGATGCCGGTCGCGCTGAGGCTGCCGGGACGCTCGATGATCGTGGGGTACGCCATGGCGGTCTCCTACGGGGTGTCGGTCGGGTCCGGCACCTGGCCGGCAGGAGTGGCGCCGTCGCCGGCGGAGGGAGTCTCGGGGTCAGTGGTCTTCGCGGCGCGCTTCCCGCGCGGGGCTTTGTCCGTCGGCAGGTTCTCGTCGGGCGCGGCCTCGATGTCGGCACGGGCGAGGAAGCCGGCTGCCTCGTCATCGGGGACCTCGAAGGTGCCGCCGGGCTCGGCCTCGACGCCGGGACGCGTGAACGTGACCGGCGTACTGCCGGTGTAGCGGAGTAGCACGGCTAGCCCCTCAGACTCGTCTGGGTGATCTCTTTGAAGCGGCGTTGAATGACCGGTAGCAGGGGCCGCACGGCGCGCGTCGGGAACGGATTCGGCCGGGTGCCGGGGTGGTTGACGACGCGGGCGAAGCGGTCCCCGGAGGCGTCGGTCCAATGCAGGACACGCGCGTTGCGGGCTCGGATGACGTGCGGCCGGGTGCCGTCCAGCACGTACTTCGCGTAGGGCACGCGCGTACTGAAGGTCATCTGGGCACTGTTGGTGCCGACCCGGGACGTGTAGTCGATGGAGTCCCGCAGCTTCCCCGCCGTCGGCCCCTTGCCGACGGGCGCTTCCCGTTTCAGGGTCTCCCGCACCACGGGGCCGACCTCGACCACCCACCGGCGGGCCTCGCGGGGGAAGGTGAAACGGCGAAACGGGGGCCGGCTGTAGCCGGAGACCTGGACCCGGATGCTCATGCCTGCACCGCCTCGTAGATGTCCAGGCCGATACGGCACGTGTAGTAGAGCATCCGCAGGTTGGCGGGGCTGCGTTCTGGCGGATACTCCAGTTCGAAGTCCTCGCCGATGGAGAGGATCTGGGAGGCGCCCGCCGGGAGGTTCTGCGTGGCGCCCGTGCCCGTGGGGATCCGCTGCCCCTGCGAGTCGATGATCAGCGGCATTTCGACAGCCCATGTGGCGGCCATGATGGCGTCCACGATCAGAGGAAACTGCTGGTCTATGTCCGCCGAGTCCGGGGTCGTCAGATAGTGCACGAACACGTCGATGACCCAGTCCAAGCGCTTGAACCCCGCCTGCCCGGCGGGGCCACGCGGCGCGGTCTGCCGTCTGCCGCGCAACCGCCCGCCCCACACGTAGACGCGCGGGCCATCCAAGTCCTCCACCATGGGCGGGGTGACGTAAGCCTGCAATGGCTCCGTCAGGCTCGGGACGACCAGGCCGTTGATGATGCTGTGGGCGTAAAGCTGCAGGCTGTTCAGTGGCACCGCGTCGCCCCCTCACCCGGCCTCGGTGACGGGTCGGTTACCAGGCTTTCGGCGCGTTCACGATGCGGACCTTCAACTTGCGCCCAGCGTGCTTGTCGGCCTGGTGCTTCACCGTGTGATGGCGACCCTTGGTGCTGCGCATCTTGGCGTGCGCGGCACGGCGGTGCGTGCGTTTACGGGCCATGGCGGCCTCCTCAGACGATCCTGCGGTACGGCTCCAGCAGCACCTCGTACTCCGTGACCATGTCTTCGACACCCTTGCCGCCCTCGGTGAGGCTGCCGGAGATGTTCTGAACCGAGATCGAGGTGAACCCGGCGGACAGTGCCTGGCTCGCCGCGGCCAGCGCGGCAGCCCAGATGACGTTCGCGGGCAGCGACGAGACGACCACGCCGGCGGCGTGCGGGTAGGCCAGCGGTGCCGACAGGGTGACCGTGCCCGGCCCCGACTGTGCCGTGCCCACCCCGTTCGGCAGTTGCAGTGGCGTCGTGGCGGCCACGGACAGAACACTCACCGGCTCGGTGCCGGCCCCGTCGTAGGCGAAACCCTGCGCCCCAGTCCAGCCAGTCACGTCATCGACGCGCAGCACCGTGTCCCCCGCCGCCGCGGCCTGCGTCAGGCTCGTGTGCGGCCAGCCGTTCACGTAGGACACCAGGATCCGCTGACCATTCCGCCCATAGGCCCACGTCACATAGCCCGGGGCCACCAGAATCGACGCCCCGCCGTCCGGGCTCGTAGCCGACGCGGTGTCCGTGTACTGGTTGATCAGCGGGTGCTCGATGTCGTACTGGCCAGCCGGGACCGTCGACCACGCCCGCGGAAAGTCGCGGTTCAACGAGGTCTGGATCGCCAGCACTTGTGTCACCGGCCAGCGCCGCATCACCAGCAAGCCGTTACAGGTGCCCTGCTGCACAGCCACCCGCGATGCCCCCGGCCCCGTCAGGGTCTCGTTGTCGACCGTCGCCCTGATCACCTGGTTGCAGTAGGTGTCGACGATGCTGGTGGCACGCCAGCAGACGTTGTTGATCTCTGCCGTCTGCTCCGCCGTGGTCGAGCCAGGGGCCGGAATGATCTTCCACGACACCCCTGTCGGAGCCGAGGTGAGCAGCCCCTGCGTAATGTAGGGCGTCCCCGAGGGCATCGCACATCACCCCCTCGACTGCTGGACTGGGCTGGTCAACCGCTCTCGCGGGCTACTCGGCGGGGTGCGTGGCTGCGCGTTTTGTGGTCCGCTTCACCGGCGGCTTGGTCTCCGCCGGAGGCTTGGCCGATGCCGGCTCGGACACCGTCCTCGCGGCGTTCACGAGCTGCTGCACCGCGTCCATGAGCGTCGCGGGATCCCGGCGGCGCTCCATCTCCTCCGCGAGCAGCCGGTTCTGCCGCTCCACGTCGGTCTCCCACATCGGCCGCCCGCCGGCGTGGAAGCGGTGTAGTTCGTCGCTGAGCGGGTCGGGGAAGTCGAAGCCGCCGTTCTCGTCGGCATCGAAGTGCCCGTATTCGGGGTGGTCGAGCGCTGATGCGCCCGTGCGCGTGTAGAGGCGCATAGCGGCTCTCCTTGTCGAGGGATGGGTGGTCCTGCGGGGACGGCCTGGAGCGGTACCGCCCCCGCAGGACGATCGGGGGAAAGCGAGAGGCCGAGAGTACGGAACCCTCGGCCCTCACAACGTGGCAGGTCAGGAGCGACGCACTTTGCGTTGTCGCAGATTCTCGGCCCGGGTCACAGCTTCCAGATGGGCCGGGTTGACGCAGTGTCGCACATGGCACGTGTGGTGCACGTCGTGCTTCTCGGGGATCGCACCGTGGTGAAGAAGGTACGAGTACCGATGTCCGTCGACCATCTCGCCATGGCGCACGCCGAACCTGGCGTACCCAGTGTGACGGTTGATGCTCGCTGTCCAGAGCCAGCAGGTGTCGGTCTTCCTCACCTTTGCCCAGAACCGTTGCTCTGGGGTCCGCTGCGAGGGTCGCTCAACAGCAGGGTCCTTAAGCCACTTTCGGTAGCACGGGCGGCAGAGGTCCCTCTTGTAGAGCGGCCGGTTACATCCGTTGGTGCAGACGGTCGGCTTCTCCGCCCTGGGCTTGCTCTGTGGTCGAGCGTACCCCCAAGAGTCACCGCCACGTCCCCGGGCGATGTTCTCCCGGCGAGTAACGGGCTCCAAGTGCGTGGGGTTCACGCAACGGCGGTGCGGGCAGTTGGCATTGTCAGCACAGGACCGGTCCCGGGTATGGCAGAGGTGGTCGAGGACCAGACCCTCCGGTATGGGGCCCGCCGTCAGGCGGTAGGCAATACGATGCGCCAGACGCGAACCGATCGACCCGTACATCCCATAGCCGTTGCTCTGGAGAACCCCCATCCACGGCCAGCACTGATCTTCGCCGCGGCGGTCCACCGATGCCCAGAACCGGCGCTCATAGGGCTCCATCGTTGTGCCGTACCGCTCCATGCGGGTCGCGTGCTTGTGGCACATTCCGTTGCGGTTGAGCTTATTGGTGCATCCAGACTCGGAGCACTCCCCATCTCGCCGCTCATACTTGCGCACCGGATGAAGCGGGTCGCCGAACTTCCGCCAGATCCCGTAGTGCCGGGAGCACCATCCCCGACCCATGACGGGCTTGCCGCAGTCGGGGATGGTGCACGGATCGCCGCGCCGAATGGTCACGTAGGCCCCTGTAGGAATCGAGTCCGATTACTAACAGGGTACCAGATTCGGCGTATCGCTAAGATCAAACAGGCAGGTTAGGCCACGTTTTGAAGGGCGGCCATCGCGACCGGTGCCTTATTACAGAACGCGCCCATTGATTTTATCTCGAACTCGCGCCTCGGACCGCCGCCGCTGGTGTTGGCGATGCGGTTGATGCCGTAGTCGAACTGCACCATGTCGCGCAGCGCCCGGTACTCCAGCACGCTGGAGATGTTGGCCTGCGGGAACGGGACCCTGTCGGTGCGGGCCACGATCGTGCCGGGCGGCAGGGACACGTGGACCTCGATCGGTACGGTCACGCCGCCAGCGGGGGCGTTGACGAGCTCGCCGACGCGGCCACCCGCGGTCACGGAGATGCGGCCGCTGGAGTCGGTGTTCAGGAACGTGGTGGCGCTGCTGGAGCCGAGGACGAGGTTGGCGATCTCCTGCGCCTGCGCCGCGTTCATCATGAGCGCGGTCGGGGAGCACTTGACCTGCTGCCACAGGGGCAGGAACAGGAGGTTCTCGATCTCGGTGACGCTACCGCCGGCCAGGGTGAGCGCGGCCCCGTCGAGGGAGTTGTTGATTGAGGGGTTGGCGGTGCCGGTGCCGGGCTGGACCCACTGGCCGGTGCCGTTGTAGTCGCCAGCGAGGGAGGCGAGGAGCCCGTCGTAGTCCGCGGCGTTCGCGGAGCCGTTGTCGGCGGCAGCGTTGAAAGTGGGGACCGTGTTGGCGGTGCCCTTCCAGGTGCTGGTCAGGTCCGGGACGGCGGTTCCGGTCGGCAGCGCGTTGTTGCTGCTGATGACCGAGGTCATGGTGACCGTGTTGACCGTGGTGGTCGTGTAGTAGTACCAGGTCGTGCCGTTCGCGGACTGGAACCAGTCGTAGCAGACAGCGCCGCGGACGGAGGGGACGGTCGCGGTGACCGAGTTGGTGGAGCCGGCGCCGGACGCGCCGGACGCGCTGTTGCCCTGGCTGTTGCCGCTGCCGTAGTAGTAGCCGGAGCCGGTGCGGGCGGCGACGCCGACGTACACGGTGGTGGTGGCGGGGATGGTGCCGCCGGTGGTCTTCTGGGTCAGGGTCGGCGCGGCCGGGCGCGCGAGCGCGAAGCTCTGCGCCCCGAGCAGCTTGCGGTCGTCGCCGATCAGCACCTGGTTCAGGACGTTGAACGTGGCGGTGGCGTAGGGGTCGTCGTATCCGGTGGCCAGGTCGTAGGCGTCCTGGGTGACCATGCCGGCCATGCCGGTGCCCTTGTAGGCGGCCTGGAAGTCCTGCTCGTTGAAGATGACTTCGTTGGCGGCGTAGTCGAAGGGGATGGCCGGGTCGGGCTGCGCGTTCGTCGCGTTCATGATCGCGCGCCACACGGCGTACTTGTTACCGTCGGGGCTCTTGGTGCGGGCGACGCGGTCCCGGAACGGCGTGACCACGGGGATCAGCGTGACCAGCGGCGACAGGTCGTAGCTGGTGATGCCCGTACCGGTGGTGATGCCGGTCGTCTGGGCCTTGCTGATCGCGGAGAGGGTCTCCTTGGTGGTGTCTTCGAGCGGGTTGCTCACGGATGCCTCCTGGGCATGAGTAAGCCCCCGGGCGCTTCGCGCTCTTCGGGGGCTGGAGTCTGGCTGAGGTGGCGGCTAGGGCCGCTGGATCTCCTGGAGCCGGGTGATGGACATCTGCTGCAGCTCGTTGGCGGCCTGGTTCTGCTCGGCTGCGGTTCCGCCGCCGTACAGGGTCTTCTTCAGTTCCTGGGCGCGGGCTGCGTCGATGGGGGTTGTCCCGTGGTCCATGCCGCGCAGGTCGCGCGGGGGGACGGCTCCGTTGGTGAAGACCTTCGGCGTGGCCGGCTGCTCTTCCAGCGTCTTGACCAGTGCGGTCAGCTCCTCGATGTTCTTCGCCATCTGAGCGAGGTCGGCCGCCTGCTTGGCGATGACCTGCCCCTGTGTGGCGCTGTAGGCGTCGAGTTCTGCCCGGACTGCGTCCGTGATGCTGCTCTTGGCAACGGTTTCCGAAGTGCTGGTGTCGGGCGTCGGGGTGGGGGTGGTGGTCTTGTTGACGTCGTCGTCGGGTACGGCGTCGGCGGGGGTTCCGGCCTCGGCCGGGGGTGCCGGGGTGAGGTCGGACGTGTCGGGGGCGTCGTCCTCGGCGCTGCTGCCGTCGTCGCTCTCGTCGCTAGCGTCGGCGCCGGAGATGGGGGTGATCTCGCCGGGGTCGACGATGCCGACGAGCTTGCCCTTGGCGTCGTATACGGCGACCATCGGCGTCTTGCCCTCGTCGGCCTTGCCGACGGGCTCCGGCTCCGAGACGGGGATGCCAGCGGGCTGCTGCGGCGCGGTTTCGGCGGTGCCCATGGCGGGCTCCTGGCCGGACGCGGCCGTGGTGTCGGCGGAGGTGGTGGAGGTCGGCATTGTGGGCTCCTCGTTCGCGGTCTTGGCGACCGCGCGGTCGCCCTCCTCGGCGGTGGGTGCGGCTGGCAGGGAGGCGAGTACCTTCTGCAGGGACTCCACGGCGCCGCGGATCGCAGCCTCGTTGGCGCTGGACAGGACCCGCCCGGCCTTGCGGACGTGGCCGAGGGCCTCGATCGTGTCGAGCTGCGCCGAGTCGAAGCCGACCAGGGCCTTGCCGACGGCAGCCATCTCCTCACCGCAGTCCGCCTCGGCTTGCTCTGCGACAGCGAACGGGGCGAGCACTGAGATGGCGTAGTCGATGGCGCAGCAGGCGTCCTGCAGGTCGTAAGCCTGCCCGGCGTCGTCCGGGTCGGCCCCGGAGGCGGCCTCCATGAGTTCCCGGTCGGCGAGCAGGTCGATCGCGGCGCGGGCGCGGGCGAGGATCGCGGTCCACTTGCGGGCGGTCGCCGCGTCGATCGACTCCCACGCCGGGGAGCCGGGGGTGGTGGGGTTGCCGGGGGCGATGTCGTCGGGTTCGGCGATGATCGCGGTCGGGTCCATGTCCTCGTCGGCCACGGCGGACTCCTTCTTCAGGCTGCCGTCGGCCGCCCAGTTGTCGGGGATCATGCTGGTCGCGCCCAGAGCCTTCGCCCGGCGCTCGATGTGGCGCCGAATGGCGTCGTGGTCGGCTCCGCCACGGCCCACGGCATGGATCGCGTTCTCGAGGTCTTCGCGGTCCACGATCGGATAGCTCTCGTCCTCCATGGCCTGACCGTTGGCCGCCATGCGCTTGAGGTCGTCGGTGTCGTACTTCGCCTTGACCAGCTGTTCGTGGGTGAGCTCGGTCGCCTGCGTCGCCTGCCGCTGGGCCGCCTCGTGGATCATCTTTGCGATCGCCGCTGGACTGCCGGTCATCGTCACCTGCTCCTCGCGGATCGGCTCGGGCTCGGCCTTGGCAACCAGGCCACGAACGAAGTCGGGGTCCATGAGCCCGCGTCCGTCGGCCTGCTTGGCGATCAAGAACCGCATTCCGTTCGCGGCCTTGTCTACGAGGTCCACCCTGGGGATGTCGGCGTCTCGGAGCTCGGTGAAGTCGTCTTCGGGCGGTGTGGTCATCGGCTACTCCGTGGGGTGATACGGCGCGCTGACCCCTGCGGGCTCCAGCCGGTGACGCGCCCGGACTTGTACAGCTGCCACGCGGTCTCGTCGAGGATCGCACCGATCAGCCAGTCGCCGGCCTTGACGACGACCCCGTCGCCGAGGTCCCAGGGTTCGCCGCGCCAGATGTACGACTCGACGACGGTGGCGGCCCCGACCGTGGATTCCGGGCCGTGGAACAGTCCGACCTGGGCGCCCTTCTGCAGGAACCCCCAGGCCGCGCGCTCCAGTTCTTCGGCGGTGAAGTAGTCGCGTCCGCCGTCGGCACCGCGCTGGATCCGCGGGTCCGGGCCGGCCTGGTAGGCGACGCCGAGGACGTAGCGCTGTTCCTGGGCGGTCGCTTTGTGGATGAGGCGGACGGGCACGTCGACACCGGGGGCGGCCTGTACGTGGACGGGGTCGCCGAGGTCGGCGCCGCACACGCAGTTGCCCGCACCCGAGTGGATGTCGCGGGCGTAGACGTGCGGGTCGCAGTATTCGTCTGGGAACGGCCCCATCGAGCCTTCCCAGCCAGGGATTCTCTCCGCCACGCGGCACCTCCTAGTAGCCGAGGAGACTGCACCGGCAGCGCGGGTGGGCCGGCGGGGCCGTGTCACCGGACGGGTAGGGCTGGCCGAGCGGAATCGGTCCGGCGGCGGCGTTGGTGATGCAGCGGGGGCAGGTTTTGCTGCTGGGGTCGAGTCCCCAGCGCCCGGTGGTGATGCCCCGCAGCTGGTAGGCGGCGAGGGCTCCAGCGGCGGATCCGCGGGTGATTTCGGTGAGGGCGACAGCGAGGGCACTGTCGGGGTCGGCGAGCGCGGCCCGCAGGGCTGCCGCCACGGCGGCGATCGAGCCGCCGACGGCCAGCACCTTGGCCATGTCCTTCAGGCGGGCGTCGGTGATGCCCTGGGCGGTGCTGGTCGCGGTGTCGGTCAGGAGTGGCAGGCCGTCGGCGGTGCCGAGCGCATCGATTTGGCTGGTGGCTTGGTCGGTGTCGCCGTGGGCCCAGTCGCCGAGCGAGGGCTGTCCGCCGTCGAGGCTGGCGATGGCGGAGGCGCTGCCGATGAGGTAGGCGTCGGCGTACAGGCCGGCCAGGACAGCGGCGACGGGTCCGGCGAGGTTGGGCTGCTGCCCCGCCAGCCATGCCCCGGCCGCAGCCTGCCGCGCCTTCGGGGCCTGACCATCATCAGCGGCGGGCGCCTGTGCGGCCCAGTCGCGGGCGAGCTGCTCCGAATGGTGGACCGTCAGTGCCCCGCCGAGCGCCCCGGCAATACGTGGCGCCCAGTGGTTAGCGGCGTGCAGATCAAGGTTCCAGCCGGGCCAGTCCGCCCCCGTCGCGAGGGCGGCGGCTTTTCCCGTGCCGGCCTTGACCACCTCGTCGTCCTGCTCCTGCGGTACACCGAGGGCGGCGAGGACATCGGGAAGGTCGTCGAGGAGTTCCTGTCGGACGGCCGGGTTGTCGGCGAGTTGCTCCGGGTCCCACCAGGCGATCGCCTCCACGCAGTCCCCGTCTGGATCGTCGGGGTTGGTGATCTCCCGGTCGCCGTTGACGGGCACGGATGATTCCGTGGCGACGGTCCACACGATGCCCTGGTAGATGCCGTTCGCGCTGGTCCAGGCACCGGTCTTCTCCCCGGATGGGGGGATGAGCCCGGTCTCCTCGGCCCACTCCCGCCACGCCCCCTGCAGTGGCGTCTCGTCGCCCTCAAGGTGACCGCCGGGGAATTCCCAGCAGCCCGCGGCAGGATCGTCGGGGTCGAGGGCCCGCTGCAGCATGAGGACGCGCCCGGTGTCGGCGGCCCGGACAGCGAACCCGGCGACCGCGACCTCGCCTGCGGCTTTGCGGACAGCGAGGCGGCCGGCCTGGTTGAGGCGTCGTCCCTTGATGGGGTCGGCCGCCCGGAACTCGAAGTCCCGCCAGACTCCCGCACGGCTGCGGGCCTTGCGGAACCGCCGGAACGCGACGAGTTCGGCCTTGACCAGTTCCTCGCGATCCGCCTCGTCGGTCTCGGCCTCGTCGTCCTCGTGGTAACGCCCGGCGAGGTCGTATCCGACGATGCCCGTCTCGGTGGTGATACCCCCAGCGGGCGCCCCGTCCTTTTCCACCCCGCTCGGCGCGGTCGTGGCGGGTTGCGGCGGCGGGGCGGGGGGCATCGCGGACGGCCCGTAGATCTGCTCGGCGAGCGGAAAGCCCTTGATCGGCGGGCTCGGTTCGGTGCCCTCGACGCCGCTGAACACGGTACGCGGCAGTTCTGCGCCGGGCGCGGGTGCTGCTGTGTTCGGGTCGATCTGTCCCGCGACGGCGTACAGAGACGACAGGGGAATGGGCCCGGAGTGGGTGGTGAACACGAACCGGGGTACGGGCTGGCCTTCGGGCTCGGGCAACCCGTACCGAAGTTCGCGAACGGTGCTCGCACTGATGGCGCCCATGTCGACGTAGATCTTGTCGGCTTCGGCTTGGTCGCGGCGGTCGACCTGCTCCTCGCCCAGGTCGAACGCGAACCGCAGGGGCAGGCCGAGGTCGTCCTGCAGGAAGCTGCTGATGATGCCCTGGACGTGCTTGATGAGGGGCAGGTCGCCGACGCGGTGCTGCACGTCCGCCTGGCTCTCGCCGCTGCTGCGGTTGACGTTCTCGGTGAAGCCCAGGTCTGCTGGCACGACGTGGTAGGCGGCAGCGGTCTTCCGCATCAGGAACAGGCTGAACGAGTCGGTGAAGTCCTTCTCATTGGACCAGGCGATCTGGCTGCCGCCGGGAAGCCATCGGATCTGGGACTTGACGGACTGGTCGCCGAGCATGAGTGAGTCCCAGGTCTCCTGGAACAGTTCGATCTGCTGCGGTGTCCACGACTCTGGGGCGCTCGCGAAGGCTTGCGGGATGTTGCCCTCGGTGAAGCGCTGCAGGAAGTACGCCTGGAACCGCAAGTCGGTGTTCGCGTTGAGGAGGATGCTCTCCAGTGGCGCCCGGCCATATGGCGAACCGGGGATCTTCCGGAACGGGGTGTAGATCATGTCCTTGCGGGTCAGCCAGTTCCACGGCAGGCCCTGCACGTACTGGACGTAGGCGGGCGGCTCCGGCTTGTCCGGGCCCGCGGCGGCGGGGCTGTTGCCCCAGTAGTCGAGGAGCGGGGCGATGGTGGTGCCGTCCACGACGCGCAGCCCGATGGCGCGGCCACCGCGGTTGCGGAGCCGGTACAGGGTGCCGGCGTCGTAGGCGAGGATGTCGTACAGCCATGCGGCCAGCCACGACTCGAACGGCAGCTCCCGGTCGGGCTTCTTGAGGGCGGCCATGCCGACGGGGATGGCGTCGGTGACGTCCCCGCCGTAGCCCTTGGCGGCGATCAGCGACCAGTCCAGGGAGCGGATCGAGTCGATGCGGTGCCAGATGCACATGCTCGCGACGTCGTAGGCGTCGATCAGGCCTTTCAGCGTGTCGAAGGAGACGCGCTCGTGGGTGCGGGGCCGGGTCGCGATGTTGTAGCCGGTGACGAAGTCCTGCGACCGGGGGTTGCGCTGGTAGCCGTCGTAGGGGCCGATGGGCTCGCCCGGGCTGAACGGCGTGGTGGGCGTCATCTGGGAGGCTGCCTCGCCGGCTTCCATGCTGGCGGGGATGTTGCTGCCGAAGACCTTGACGAGGCTGGCGAGGCGGGAGCGGACGCCCACGGGCGGACCCCCTTCTACCGGCGTTGCTGCTGGGCGCGGAACGCGGCATCACGAGCAGCCTTGCGGGCCGCGGCGGGATCCTCAACGGGGGTCTGATCGGGTGGTGGTGTGGTCGTCTCGCTGGTGTCCGTCTGCCCGGCGAGTGCTTCGGCCTTGCGGCGGGCGTAGTCGATCCACGCCTGCGCGCCGGTGTCGTCGTCCCATGCGGCTTGCACCACGGCGTCGCCGTCGTCGGTGGATCGTCCGATGCGCTTACGGATGTCGTCTTTGGACTCCACCTGAATCTTGCCTCCGGACAGGACGCGCCAGTGCGGGGCCGTCAGGTCACCGGTGAGGAGATCGTCTGGTGGAAGTGCGAGGTCGTGGCCGTAGGCGGGATCGAGCAGTTCCCGCAGGTTCCACCAGGCCGCGGACCGCTTGTTGGCGAAGCCGAGTTCACCGGACCGGTCGGTTCGGCCCGTGCTCTCGCTGGCGTTGAAAGCCTCCACGGGGACTTTCAGCTCTCGCAGCCGGTCGACGACGCCCGCGCCGACTCCGATGACGTCCACGACCGGCATGCGGCCGGGGGCGGCGTTGATGATGCCGTGGACGCGGCCGGTGGTCTGCATCGTGTCCTCGCGGTCTGTGCGCCGCAGTTCGGTGATGATGTTGCCGTCCAGGAGGGCCATGACGGTCTTGTCCGCACCGGAGCGGGCGACGTCCACGCCGAGGGCGCGCCGTCCTGGCGTTTCGGGCCGGCCGGCTTCGTCCCAGACGCGCCACCGGTCGTTGGCGGCTTCGATCCATCCGAGAGGAATGACGCCGTCTTCGTCGGAGGTGTAGAACTCGCCGAGGACGCGGTTCTGGTAGGCGGCACTGTTCTCGCCCCACTGCCTCTTGCGCTGCTCGGCCCAGCCGAGGGAGACGCGTCCGGCCGCCGCGGCTTCGGCGAGGGTGACGTGGCGGGGCCACCAGTCTTCGAGGCCGGGGGCGCGGCGGTGGATGTCGTAGAAGATGCCGTTGGGTTCGCCGGGGGTGGAGCAGGCGAGGGCGAATGCTTCGGGGATGCCGCCCGCGGGGTCGGCACCGGAGAAGGCGCCTTCGGCGGCTTGGAAGGTGTCGGCTCCGATGGCTTTGGACTCGTCGAAGATGTACAAGACTGAGTCGGCGTGGACGCCTTCGATGAGTTCGGCGTTGCTGCTGGCGACGGCGAAGGCTGTGCCGTGCCGGAGCTTCATGTTGAGCGACAGGAGTTCGGTGCGCTCGTCGAGGGGGCGTCGGCCGAGGGTTTCCCAGCGGATCTTCTTCGCCCACTTCTTGATCTCGGGCCATAGGTAGCGTTCCAACTGCCGCCACGCGCCGGCAGTGGTCGCGACCTTCCAGTCGACTCCGGCAGCATCGCGGGTGAGGGCGAACCACAGGACGGCCACGGCTTCGGTGGTGGTCTTGCCGAGGCCGTGGGGCCCGCGGGCGGCTACTCGCCGGTGGGTGGGCAGGTGCGCGAGTAGGTCGCACTGGTAAGTGGTGAGGCCGCCTGCGTTGCCCCAGTCGATGCAGGTGGTGGCGAACCCGACAGGGTCGCTGTAGAAGCGGGCCGCGGACTCACTTCCGGGGCGTGCGTCGTTGCGGCGCTGCTCGTATTCAGTCCGGAGCGCCTTCAGTTGGCGGAGGCGTTCCAGCCGCATCGTCAAAAGCGGCGAGTTCGTCGGTGAGGAGACGGATCTCTTCGTCGATGACACTGATCGGGATCACCTCTGTCCGCTGCGGTGCGTCGAGGCCGAGGAGTCGTCTCCGCGATTCGGACAGGCGCATGATCGTGTTGATGGCTTGCAGGATCGGCGCGTCGTCTACGAGGGGTGTGCCGTCGGGGCCTTCGACGACGCGGCCGTGGGAGATGGCGAGGTGTTCGCGTTCGAGGACGGCCATCGCAGCATCGTGGGCGGCTTCGAGGCGGGCGAGTTCGACAGCGCGGGCCTGGTCGGCGGGCTCCCGCAGTGTGTCGCGGAATGCCCTTTGGACGGCCTCCCAGGCGTGGGACTTGGAGATGCCGAGGCGTTTGCCGATGGCGGCGTAGGAGAGGCCCTCGCCACGGAGGCGGGCAGCTTCGGCGTCGTGCTCGATCTCGTCTTTACCGCGGATGAAACGACCTTGGGAGGTGCGATTGCGGGCGCTGACGTCCGGCACGGCGGGCCACCCCCCTGGAAGTCTCTGGTTCCTGCATGCTCTGCCAGCGGTGGTCGGTGCCGCGTCGCTTCACGCAGGTTCGGGCCCTATGTTGTGGAGGCGCAGTCGCCACGGGTAGAGGCTGTAGGCGTAGACGGTGCCGGTAGTGGTGCCTTGGTGTGCGAGGGCGATGGTGACTTGCCCGGCGGCGAGTTGCCCGCTGGTGACGGTGACCAGGTCGGCGGCCGTGGCCTTGGAGAAGGATGTCGACGGGTACAGGGTGGGGTTGCCTTCGCCGAGGGGTGTTGCGGTGCCGGATCCGAGGTATTCGTCGATGCCGCCGCTGGAGTTGAGGACTGCCCAGTCGAGGTAGTGGCCGCCGGTGTACATGAACAGGGGGAAGATCATGATGCGGTCGCCTGCGGTGGCGGCGATGGAGCTTTGGAGGGGGGTTCCGGCGGACGTTTTGACGATCGTCCAGGTGGTGGCGGCGGGTAGGCCGGAGAGGTTGTCGTCGGTGATGCGGGCGAGCGCGGTGCGGATGGTGGTGCCGCCTGCTGGCCCTGCGGGTCCCGCTGGCCCTGCGGGTCCGGTGGGGCCGGGTGGCCCTTGGACGCCGGTGGCTGAGACGACCACGGTGGGCGGGGTGGAGATGTTGACGGTCACGGCACCCACCCCCGAGTCATGGTGCGGCGGTGGCCTGGGCGTTGAAGATCCCGGCGACCCAGCATGCCTGGGTGGTGGTGCCGGGGTTGGCGTAGAGCGCGTGGGTTTTGAAGCCGGTGCCGAGTGCGGCTGTGGCGGCGGGGGTGAGGGTGACGGTCACGGTGCCGGTGGTGGGTACGACGGTGATCTGGCCCTGCGAGCCGGAGGTCATGGTGACCTTGACGAGCGGGTTCGCGGTCTGGTCTTCGACGTCGGGGCGGATCACGAATTCCCATGTCCAGCCGGTCAGGTCGACGGGGACGCCGTTGTTGGACAGGGTGAACGTCTGCGCCCATTCGGATCCGACGGCAGCCGAGGTGTTCCAGTTCTGCGGGAGTTGGGACACGACACCGCCTCCCGGTCAACTCAGCGGGTTTGTGCGGCGTGGGCGAACAGGGGTACAGCGAGGGCGCAGAGTCCGGCGTAGGCGATGCGGTCCCGGTACGGCGCGGTCGGCAGGAGCGCGGCGATCCCGAAGAGGACCACGGCGACCGTGTAGCAGAGGAGGTTGAGCATGGTCAGGCGGCGGGCTTCGGCCCGGGCGCCGGGGCGGGCGCGGACCCGAGGGCGGCCTTGATCTCGGCGAGGTCGGCCCGGATGTCGGCGAGGCCCTTGGTGAGGAGCGCTTCGAGGTCGTTGTGGCCTTCGGTGATGAGGCCGTGGAGCTGTTCCTCAGCCTGCGTGAGGACGGGGGTGAGGTCGGCCCGGACGGCTTCCACGAGGTGGTGGGCCTTGGTCTCCTCGACGCCGAACAGGTGGGTGATGGCGGTCTTGATGCCGGTGAGCGAGAACGGCATGGTGGTGCTCCTACAGGGGTGCGGGGGGGCGGCGGCGGATTCGATGCGGAAGGTGAGGGATTCGAACCCCCAGCGGTGTTACCCGCCACGCTTTTCGGGAGCGCTTGGCACGCCAATGCCGGACCTTCCGTGGCGGAGAGGGCGGGAGTCGAACCCGCGAGGCCCGAAGACCTACGGCTTAGCAGGCCGTTGCCTATGCCGACAGGCGGACCTCTCCAAGCTGACCCGGCAGGGCTCGAACCTGCACCAACCCGCCCGGGGGGCGGATGCTTTGCCAATTCAGCTACGGGCCAACCGCCTCGCTTCAGGCCGAAGCCCTAGCCGGGCGCGACCCGGCATGTTAGGGGTCCGAGGCGAGAGCCCCTCGTAGCGCCGACAGGGCTCGAACCTGCGACCTCTGGGTTATGAGCCCAGCGAGCTACCAGCTGCTCCACAGCGCTTTGTGCAGGCTAGCCGCTTGCTGGTCGCCGCGGCGACCGAGTTGTTTCCCGCCGCCCGTCTTCCGGTTCCGTGGGCCGGTAGGCGTGGGCGGCGGGAGTGGGATGGCCGTGCGGCCCGACCCTCACCGGGCCGCACGGGGCAGGCGTCGCCTTCTGGCATCGGCCTGCGGGCCGCGCAGCACCGGGCGCGGCAGTTCGGGGGGTTAGGCGACGGTGCGCATCTCGGCGACGAGCCAGCGGAACCGGGCGGTGCGCAGGGTCTCGCCGTCTTCGTCGCGGACCGGGCTTACGCCTGCCGGGTGGCCGTCTGCGTCGGTGAGCATTGTCATCTCGGCGACGATGGCCGCGTCGAGGGTGACGGTGACGGTGAGGTCGAGTGCACTGACAATGTCCTCGCCGCTGTCCGCGTCGGTCAGCTTGACGGTGGCGCCGTGGGTGAGCCCGGCCTGGGGCTGCGGCCAGGTGATGATGACGCGGCCGGTGTACTCGTCGCTCATCGCGCGGCCTGTGCCCTGCTGCTGACCCCGATCGGTGCCGCGGTGGATCGGGTGGCGTCCACGCCGCCGAAGCAGCGGATGGTGATGTCGAATCCGGTCTCGGTGACGACGCCGTCGGGGTCCGTTTCGGTCTCGGTGATTCTCCCGGTGGCGTTCCCGTGGTTGCGCGCGTCGTTGAGGGTCTGCACGAGCGTCGCGACGATCGGTTCGGCTTCGCGGGCCCGCTCGATGGACACGAGGTGCTCGTCGCGGACGGCGTACACGGCCTGGTGGCTGGAGTCCTTGAAGGTGGTGAAGCCGCTCTCGTGCTGGTAATAGGCGGCTTCAATGCGGCCAGCGTGGAGGCTGGGGACTTCACCGGTGTTCACGATGAAGACCCGCATCTCGGGTACAGCCACAGGGGACATGTCGGTACTCCTGGTGGTGATGGTGGTGGTTGTGCGGTGATGCCGTCACGCGGCGGCGAGGCCGGACGGCATGGCCGGCGCTTTGCCGGGGATCACGTTGCCGTCGTCGTCTTCTGTCTTCGCGTGCAGTTCGGCGAGGTCGTAGCGGACGTTGCCGCGGCCGTGTCCGTGTCGGTGTATGCGGCCTTCGGCGGCCCAGCGGCGAATGGTGGACGCGGGCCGGCCGGTCCATACGGCGGCGAGTTCCTCTGGTACCAGGAAGGGGGGCATGTTCACCCCCTGTGTGCGAAAGGGCCGCCCTCGTTGGGCGGCCCCGGCGACAAAAGATCCAGCGGAGCAGACATTACGCTCAGTCAGGCAGGATTTCAACTGCCGACTCGCTCAGGCCGCAACGGGCGCAGGCAGGCCGCGTATCACGGCGCCGAGCCAAAGCCATTCGTCGCGGCGCCACGAGGTTCCGCACCCAGTACAGCGGATCGCGGATGCCCACGGCGACACCTTCAGCGGCTGGGCGCATGCCACGCCGGTGTCTTCGCGGATGACGGGGCAGGCGCCGACGGGGACCCGCACGTCCCGCTCCCCGGTTACTGCCTGTACGGCTTGAGTGTGAAGGCTGCCGATGAGCATCAGGTCGGCGGCTATGTCGGTGTATTGGTCGCAGGCCCACGGCAGGTTATTGACGATGACGGCGGTCGTGCCGTCGAGCGTGGGTTCGTAGCCTCCGCGCTGCGGCAGGTACGTCCAGTCGAGGGCGATGCGCCAGCGTTGTTCGATGCCGAGGAGCATGGACACGATGCCGCCGGGGCCGCGCAGGTTGAGGGGTTGCAGGGCGACAGGGAGGGGTGCGGTTCGGCCGGCGGGCGTCCGGCCCGTGCTGCCGCCGGAGCGGCTGGGCTGGAGGACGGTCTCCAACTGCCGGTACAGGGCCGGGAGGGCTTGGACTTGCTCGGTGGCGCGGTCTTCGCAGACGCGGCATACCTGCCGGTGGAGTTCGTTGTTGCGGAGGAGGCGGGGGCAGTGGGCGCAGCGGTATGCGGGCTGCTGTTCGTCGGCGGGGGTGTCGGTCACGGTGGTCACCTGCTCACGGAGATTGTGGTCTTCGGGTGGTTCAGGCAGGCGTTGAGGATCTCGACGAGGTAGTCGCGGGCGCCTTCGTAGTTGCCGCAGCCGTTCGGCGGGTTCATGGCCTGGTATTTCTCTGGGTTGTTGGCCATCTGCCAGGCCGCGCGGCGAAGTTCGGGTATCGCGTCTTCGGCGCGCCGACGGTCGAGCTCAGAGAGCGGGTAGCCGAGGGCTTCGGCCCACATTCCGGAGACGTTGCTGGTGTAGTTGCTGCTGAAGACGGTGACCGGCTCTTTCCCGCCGGTATCGATCTGCAGGTACACGTCGTGACTCATGCCGTGACTCCCAGGTGCGCGGGTCCTGGCCGTATTGTGCGGCACGCGCCCGACAAGCCCCGGCGGCTACTGGTCCGGTGTCCAGCCCCAGCCTTCGGCGAGGATTTCCACGGTGGGGCAGGGGGCGTCGATGGGGTCGCCGGCGTAGTTGCGGCAGGAGCGGCAGACGGGCGGATCGTCGTGCTCGCCGTCGCAGAGGGCCGGGCAGGCGTTGTGGTCGCTGAACCGGCCGTGGTTGGGGACGGTGGCGTGGAGTTCGAGCTGCTTCCGTTCGGCGGTGATGCGGCGGAGGACGGCGGCGGGGTCGTGGCGGGCAAGGTAGACGCCGAGCCTCTCGTCGAGGTGCCCCCACGGGCCGTTGACGATCGTCTGTCCGCTGTTGCGCGCATGCAGGGCTTCATCACCCGCGTACCAGTCGGCGTCACCGGCCTCGTTCCGGGCCGCTTCGGCTTCGGTTTGGGCCTCGGCGTGGGCGGCGTGCAGGTACGCCAGCGGGTCGGCGGTCACGGGGCCCCCTTGCGGTAGAGCCCGGCCCGGATCTCTGCCATCCGGGCCTCGATCTGCCGGTTCCGCCGTTCACTCATGACGGCGAGCATCTCCTTCGAAGCCTCGCCCCAGTACCGGGCCTCAGCCTGCGCTGCCTCCTCGGCCCGCCAGCGTTCCGCCTGCTCACGCGCAATCTCGTTGGCGTCGTCGTCGAACCACCAGGACGGCGGCATCGTGTTGAACTGTTCGTACAGGTCGTAGTCGTCATTCACCCGCACCGCGTCGCCGCTCACTCGTCGTCCTCCTCGCATGCGCATCCGTCTGCTTTGCAGGTGCCGTGGGTGTCGTCGCAGACGCCGCCGCAGTTCTCGTCGCCGCAGGGCCCGTAGATGCGGCCGTTGAGGCACTGGTAGTCGCCGCCGGTCCAGTGCCCGCACGGGCACCAGCGCGGCGAGTCGGGGTCGGCGGGCTGGGTGAGCGCGGCGGGAAGCGGCGGGAGGTCATGGATGGTGGCGTCACCGGAGGCGTGGCCGCCGACCTCGGGGGGGCGGTACGGCTCGCGCGCCGGGCGGTCTCGGGGTCCCATGCCCGCAGTGTCCCACCGCCGCCCGACAAGCCCCGGGCGTACTGCGGCCCCCGCTGTCGGGTGACGGCGGGGGCCGGGTGGGGTGGTCAGCGTGCCGCGCGGTTGACCGCGTCCATGGCCCGGTCGGCCTTGTCTTCGTCGCCGGTACCCATGGCGACGTTGATCTCGGCGCGTCGGGCGCGCTCGTAGTCGTCGAGTTCCTCGGGGATGACGGTCATGGTCAGCCTTTCTGTTCGGCGCCGTAGAAGCCGGAGTGGGGGTCGGTGGTGTGGGAGCGGTGGATGCGGGAGCCGTCGTCGGACTTGACGAGGGGGTCGCTGTTGGTGCCGTCGTGGCCGCAGGCGGTGCACACGTTGCGCAGCCCGGCGTGGTCGCGGCGCTGCTGCGCGGCGGAGATGAAGCCGGCCATGGTCAGCCCTCCTTGATGACGTAGATGAGGTCGTCAGGGTCGATGGCAAGGACGGTGCCGCATCCGCCGCACTCGTAGACCTGGTATTCGTCTCGGCTGCCCTTGTGGGTCATGACCTTCTGGCAGCAGACGGGCGTGTCGTCGTTTTCGATCCGGTCGGGCGGGTTGAGCTTGTAGCCGTGGATGGCGGGCACTACTGGGTCCTTTCGATCATGGTTGGGGCGGTCTTGGGCCGGTCTCGGCCCGGCTTGATGGGCTGTTTGCCCTGGTCTGTACCCGGATTGGGCCCGGTCTGGGGCGACGGCCGTCGGTGTGCGGCGCCGGCCCCGGACCGGGTCAGGACCGGGGGCTACCCGGCCTG
>JABFXP010000556.1 GCA_013361685.1 Catenulispora sp. | reverse complement strand
CGTCACCTCATCCGCGCCCGCAGAGCCCGCAGGAACCAGTCGAACACCGGACCCAAACTCTCCGGCTCCGGCCAGCGGTTGATCGCCGCCAGCAGGCGCCAGTAGCGCTCGACACGGGCGTCGGCGGCCACCTCCAGACGGTGCCAGAGCCACGCGCGCAGAGCCTCGTCGTCAGGCCTGTCGAAGGTGGCGGCGTACCGGGCGCCGAGTTCGGCGATGACCGGGTCGGCGGCCGGCGACTCCGGGTCCACGCCGGCCGCCACCGCCTGGCCGATGCGGTCGCGGACCAGGGTGGTGAGTTCGTGGTGCAGGCCGGTGGTGTCGCCCGCGGCGCGTTCGGCGGCCTGGTACTCGGCCATGCGCCGCACGCTGGCGCGGAAGTCCGGGTCCTGCGTCAGCTCCGCCAGCTCGATCCACGCCTCGACCTGCTCGGGGGTGGCGTCGTCCGGGAGGTCGGGGGTGGCGGCGCGCAGGAGTTCGACGAGGTCGGGGTTGGCGTCCAGGCCGCCGAAGGTGCTGTCGACGAACTCTTCGATCAGGCGTTTGCGTTCGCTGTCGGACATGCGGGCCATCTTGTGCATCAAATCCATCTCCTGGTGCGTGGCACCCCGGGCCGCCACCGCGTTCAGCACCGCCCGCCGCAGGCGCAGTGTGCGGATCTGCACGTCCAGCGCCTCGGCGTGGGCCGCGGCGACCTCGCCCAGCGTCGCCTCGCGGGCCAGCACGCGCCGTACCGTCGGCAGGTCGACGCCGAGTTCGCGCAGCGTCCGGACCAGGTCCAGGCGGGCG
The DNA here is from genome assembly GCA_013361685.1 of Catenulispora sp. GTDB lineage: Bacteria > Actinomycetota > Actinomycetes > Streptomycetales > Catenulisporaceae > Catenulispora. Next base: position 3,550 of record JABFXP010000556.1, on the reverse strand, counting down.
ACGGCGGCGAGGTCGTAGACGCGGTAGCCGGCCGGGGTGCGGCCGGTTTCGGGGACGACGCCCTCGTCGGCGTAGAACCGGATCGTCTTCACCGGCAGGCCGGTGCGGCGGGCCAGATCGCCGATCGTGTACAGGGTGTCGTCGTTCACGCGTCCCACCTTGCGGCCTCCAGTAAGTGGAGACTCAAGCTATGCCGTGTAGCTGGGGGAGCACCGCAGGATTTACGGTTGGCGCGTGGACGATATCGACAGGCACATCGTGGCGGCTCTGGTCGCCGACGGCCGGATGAGCTACACCGACCTCGGGAAGCTGATCGGGCTGTCGACCTCGGCGGTGCACCAGCGGGTGCAGAAGCTGGAGGAGCGCGGCGTGCTGCGGGGGTTCCGGGCGGTGGTGGACCCCGAGGCGCTGGGGCTGGCGCTGACGGCGTTCATCTCGGTGAAGCCGATAGACCCGGCGGCGCCGGACGACGTGCCGGACCGGCTGAAGGACCTGGTCGAGGTCGAGGACTGCTACAGCGTGGCCGGGGATGAGAACTACATCCTGAAGGTGCGGGTGGGGACGGCCGGGGAGCTGGAGTCGCTGCTGGCGCGGATCCGGACCGCGGCGGAGGTGTCGACGCGCACGACGGTGGTGCTGTCGACGCCGTTCGAGGACCGGATGCGCGCCACCGGCTGAGTCCGGCCCGGTAAGGCGTGCGAGACACTGTTCCCCATGACGAACACCGCCCCGGCCGATCCCGAGCGTCCGATCCCGTCCCGTGTGCTGCTGCGCGGCGGCACGATCCACTCGCCGCAGGAGCCGTTCGCGACGGCGATGCTGATCGAGGACGGCGAGGTGGCGTGGCTGGGGTCGGACAGCGCCGCCGACGTGGCGCACGCCGACTCCGTGGACGAGGTGGTGCAGCTGCGCGGCGCGCTGGTGACGCCGGCGTTCACCGACGCGCACGTCCACCTCACCTCGGCCGGTCTGGCGCTGGCCGGGCTGGACCTGCACGACGCGGTGTCGCTGACCGACGCCCTGGACCGGATCGCCTCGTTCGCGGCGGGCCTGCCGGCCGGTGAGACGGTGATCGGGCAGGGCTGGGACGAGTCGCGGTGGCCCGAGCGGCGCGCGCCGTCGCCGGCGGAGCTGGACCGGGCGGTGGGCGGCCGGCCGGCGTATCTGTCGCGGGCGGACGTGCACAGCGCGCTGGTGTCTCCGGCGCTGGTGGCGGCGGTGCCGCAGGTGCGGGGCGCGGTGGGGTTCGAGGAGGAGACCGGTCTGGTGCGGCAGGAGGCGCATCACGTCGTGCGGCGGGCGGCGTATGCGCTGCTGGGGCCGGGGGCGCGGGGCGCGTTCCAGGCGGCGGCGCTGCGGCGGGCGGCGGAGTTGGGGATCGGGGCGGTGCACGAGTGCGGCGGGCCGGACATCAGCGGGGAGGCGGATTTCCTGCAGGTGCTGGCCGCCGGGCGGGAGTCGGCCGGGCCGGAGGTGTTCGGGTACTGGGGTGAGTTCGGGGCGGCGGCGAAGGCGGTGGAGTTGGGCGCGGTCGGCGCGGGCGGGGACTTGTTCCTGGACGGGTCGATCGGCTCGCACACGGCGTGTGTGGCGCACCCTTATGCGGACAAGGACACGCTCGGTGCGGCGTATGCCGGTGCCGAGCAGGTGGCCGAGCATGTGGTGGGGTGCACCGAGGCCGGGGTGCAGGCGGGGTTCCATGTGATCGGCGACGCGGCGATGGCGACGTTGCTGGACGGTTTCGACGCGGCGGCGGCGCGGGTGGGACGCGATGCGCTGTATCGGATCGGGCATCGGGTGGAGCACGCGGAGATGATCCCGGCCGGGGGTGTGGAGCGGCTGTTGGCGTTCGGGATCATCGCCAGCGTGCAGCCGGCGTTCGACGCGGCGTGGGGCGGTGCGGAGGGGATGTACGCCGAGCGGCTGGGGGCCGAGCGGGCGCGGGCGATGAATCCGTTCGCGGCGTTGCAGAGGGCCGGGGTGCCGTTGGCGTTCGGGTCGGACGCGCCGGTGACCGCGCTGGATCCGTGGGGCGGGGTGCGGGCGGCGGCGTTCCACCGGACGCCGGAGCACCGGATCTCGGTGCGGGCGGCGTTCGCGGCGCACACCCGGGGCGGGTGGCGGGCGCTGGGCGCGCGGGCGACGGCGTCGGGGACGTTGGTGCTGGGGGAGCCGGCGACGTACGCGGTGTGGGATGTGGATCCGGAGGATGTGATCGTGCAGGCCGCGGACGAGCGGTTGTCGGCGTGGTCGACCGATCCGCGCTCGGGGGTGCCGGGGCTGCCGGACCTGGCGCCGGGCCGGGCGGTCCCGGCGGCGGTGCGGACGGTGGTGCGGGGGCGGACGGTGTTCGACGCGGGGTGGCTGTGACGGCGCTTCGCCCCGTTTCGGTCACAAATGTGTTCCGCGCCTTTCCGAGTGATCGTCCACCGGCCCGGGTCCTCCCGGGTCCGGTGGCCTGACCTGGGGTTCCGTTCTTCCGGCCCAGGCCATGACTGGTCGGATCACTGGTTGACAGGCGCCACAGGAGTCCGGGTACCGTCGGTGCCTACGTCCACCGGCCGCATGCCGTCGCACGGTGGTCCTGTCTCACTCGGGGCGATCCGGTGCCGAGGGATGTGACGGGGGCCCGGCGGCGGTGGCGGCGAACCACGGGTGGGTCTTCACCGGGAACCCGGCGGATCCAGTAGACAACGGTGTGCGGGACTCGCGGCCAGCGGGTCCGCGGCCGGTCCGAAGGGTGCCGCCGGGTTTTCGCGTGCCGCGGGGGCTTTTCTCGTTCAGGGTTCGTTTTCCGCACTGTTCCCCTGTCTTCCGCGTGCTGTGCCGTGTTGAGATCCTGCTCGGGTAGGGTGCGCACAGGGTGTCGTAGATCTTTGTTGTGTCCGCAGCTCTTTCTTAGGGTGGGTCGCGCTGGTGGCGAACGTGGAGGAGGCCGGCGTCCCGGGGCGCCGGCGCTGGTTCCGGCGGCGGCCCGGCCGGGAGGCGGTGCGCCTGGCCGGGCTGGCGCTGCTGGCCGGGGCCGCGCTGAATCTGGCGTTCGCGCCGGTCGGCTGGTGGCCGCTGGCGCCGGTGCTGGTGGCCGCGGTCTCGGCGCTGTTCGCCGGCCGTTCCGGGCGGCGCGGGATGCTGATCGGGTTCTGGTTCGGGACCGGGTTCTGCTGGGTGGCGTTCCAGTTCCTGCGGGTCTTCGGCCCCGGGGCGCAGGAGGCCGTCGGCGTCATCGAGTCGCTGTATTTCGTCCCGTTCGGGTGGGGCATGGCGCGGGTGTCGGCGGCGCGGTTCGCGCCGCTGTGGCAGGCGTGCCTGTGGGTCGCCGAGGAGTATGTGCGCTCGCGGTGGCCGTTCGGCGGGTTCTCCTGGGGGCGGCTGGCCTTCTCCCAGCCGGATTCGCCGTTCACGCCGCTGGCCGCGGTCGGCGGGGCGCCGTTGGTGACGTTCGCCGTCGCGTTGTCCGGGACGCTGCTGTGGCGGGCCGTCTGGGTGCTGCTGAGGGACCGCCGGGAGCGCGGGGCGGCCCTGGACGGGGCGGGCCGTGCCGGCCTCGCCT
>JABFXP010000379.1 GCA_013361685.1 Catenulispora sp. | reverse complement strand
TCGGCGGTGTCGGCGGTATCTGCCGTGTCGGCAGTGCCGGCTGTGGTGAACGGGCCGACCGGGCCGGTGTTCGGCGGGGTGCGCGGGACATGCGTCGGCTGGTCGGCCGGGTCCTCGTGCGCTATGTCGTCGAACGTGTCCGGGCCGGTGAACGGCGGCGTGCGCGGGACGCGCGGCGGCTCCTCGTGGGGGGCTTCGTGTTCGAGGTCTTCGAAGCCGACGGGGCCGGTGTTGGGCGGCGTGCGGGGGATCCGCGGCGTCGCGGGGGAAACGGTTTCGTAGTCGAGGTCCTCGAAATCGACGGAACCGGTGAGACCGGTCGCCGGCGGGACCCGCGATATGTGGGTCTCGGTGGGATCGTCGTAAAGCGCGCCGTCGTCGTACTCGTCGAAGGTGCCCGGCTCGCTGAACGACGAGCTCTGAGCCGCGCCGCCGTAGTCCTGGTAGTCCTGGTCGTCCTCGGCGAAACCGGTCGGTGCGTCGGCGACCGGCGCCCCGGAGACATGGGTCTCGTTCGGATCGTCATAGGCGGGACTGTCGTCGAAGGCACCCGGCCCCGGGAACGGCGGCGAGTGCGGAACTCGCGGCAGGGGATCGGAGTGGTCGGCGAAGCCGGTGTGCGTCTCATCCGACCCGCCCTCCGCGCCGAGCAGCCCGGCCGCGGTTCCGGCCGCCGTCGCCTCGGCCACCGGCGCTCCACCGCCGCGGATCGGCATGATCCTGCCCTTGCCCCGGGCGTGCCGTGCGGTGGGTTCGTAGGCGAGGTTCTCGGGCGGCTCGGCCGTCTCAGCCTCAACGACCTCATCGTCCGGTGGGGAGTCGGGCGCCGCGAGTACGGCGGTTTCGCCGGCCGCAGCGGGCTCCGCGGGCTCGGCGGGCGGCTCCGGCGGCTCGGCGGACTTGCCGCGCCGCAGCTGCGTCACCGAGGCGATCCGGGTCACCGGCGTCGTGCCCTGCACCATCTCCAGCGTGCGCACGCGCTGCGCGTCGAGGCGCTTCACCCAGTCCGCGTAGCCGTCCGCCGACCACGACGGCCACGACTGCGCCGACTTGCCCTCCAGCCGCGGCAGCCACCACGAGGCGAAGTACTGGGCGTCCACCGCCAGCTGCTCCACCGCCGGCAGCCACTCCAGGTCCCGCCGCCGGCCGCCGCGCGGCGCCTGCGCCAGCTTGGACAGCACCGGACGCAGCCGCACCGCCAGATCCCTGGCCTCGCGCGCGGTCTGCGTCGCCTCCTGCGGGTTGTCGGCCGGGTGCCACTCGGTGCCGGCCAGGATGCCGGTCACCAGGGTCCGTGTGCCGCCCCGCCCCCGTTCGTCTCCCCTGTCAGGCATGCCAACGAACGTATCCGTTATGGATGTTCGCGTACAGATACCGTCACTGGGAACCTTGAGCCGGTTTCGGCGGTCCCGGCGCCCGCGCCGCCTGTGTCTTCCGTGCGGCTCCGGCGGCTCAGAAGTCCTTGATGAGCTTGGCCAGCGCCTCGGCGGTCAGGGCCGGGGTCAGCGCGGTCACGCTGATCCGCTCGATCACCTGCAGGTACACGTCGACGTCGTCGCGCTTGTCCAGGTACAGCGCCCCGGCCAGGTGCTCCAGGTAGACCACGTCCGGCAGGTCCGGCTCGGCGAACCGCAGGATGGTGAACGCCCCGGCCTCGGCGGCGTGCGCCCCGGACTGGAACGGCAGCACCTGCACGGTGACGTTCGGCCGCTCCATCATCTCCAGCAGGTGCGACAGCTGCTGCCGCATGATCTCGGCGTTGCCGACCGGGCGGCGCAGCGCCGCCTCGTCCACCACCGCCCACAGCCGCGGCGCGTCCTGCTCGCGCAGCAGCACGTTCTGCCGCTCCAGCCGCACCTGCACCCGGCGCTCGGAATCGCTGTCGAACACCCCGCGCCCGGCCATCACCGCGCGCATGTAGTCGGCGGTCTGGAGCAGTCCCGGTATGTACTGCACCTCGTAGGTGCGGATCAGCGAGGCCGACTCCTCCAGCCCGATGTAGCCGGCGAACCAGCTCGGCAGCACGTCGTGGTAGCCGTGCCACCAGGTCGTCGCGTTCGCGGCCTTGGCCATCGACAGGAACGGCTCGCGCGCCGCCGGGTCGTTGACCCCGTACAGCGAGAGCAGGTCCTCCACGTCGCGCATCTTGAACCCGACGCGGCCCAGCTCCAGCCGGCTGATCTTGGACTCCGAGGAGCGGATCTCCCAGCCCGCGGTCTCCCGCGAGATGCTCGCCGCCTCGCGCAGCCGGCGCAGTTGCGAGCCGAGCATGATCCGGCGGACCGTGGCGCCGCCCGCACGGGTCGGCTCCGGTTCCGAATCGGTGGTGTGGGGCCCACTCATCGCTTTCCTCGCTCCTTCTCCGCACTCCGCGCCGCGAAGCGCGTGCCAGGCGGTGGATCAGCTGCCGATTGTGCCACTTGGGCGTCCGCTTGTGAACACCGCCGGTGCCGGTCGCCCCGGTCGCGGCGGGCTCCGGCGCGCGCGGCAGGGTCCTGAATCAACCAGGCGAAGTCTTTGCCAGGCCGAGACCCTGCGCGCGCCTTCCACGCTGTAGCATGCACGTGCATCCGCCACTTGCATAGGAAAACTCTGCGATTGCACGTGCCGCCGCGCATGCGTCGGCGCCCGAGGGGAAGAACCCGATGGTCGCCTCCAGCTCCTCCTACTCCCTGCTCCATGCCGACCTGCCGGTCTGCATCGGATACCAGGCCGTGGGGCGCAGCGCCTCGACGCGCCACTGCGTGCTCCCGGCCCGGGCCGAGTCGGTCTCGGCGGCCCGCCGCTTCGTCCGCGACGTGGCCGAGGACTGGCGGGGCGAGCCCGCGCGGTTCGCCACCCTGCTGGAGAACCTGGGCATCGTGGTCTCGGAGCTGGTGACCAACGCCCTGCTGCACGCCTACGACGTGGTGCGGCCCGAGCGCCAGGGCGCGGACGCCGCGGACTTGATATCGCTGTGTCTGGTGCACGAACCCTGCGATCTGCGGGACGGCGAAGCGGGTGTGGAACGCGTGCTGTTCGCCGTCGCCGACCCCTCGGCCGTCTCGCCGGTGGCTCCCTCGCCGGCCCGGGCGGCCGACGGCTTATGGGGGCTCGACGAGTCCGGCCGGGGCATGTACCTGGTGGAGGCGCTGGCCGACGACTGGGGCTGGCGCCGTTTCCGTGCGCCCGGGGCGGCCGAGCCGTCCGGGAAAGTGGTGTGGGCGCTCTTCGAGCTGGCCTGCTGAAGGTTTTCTCCGCCGGGGTTTTCCCGCCCCGGTGATTCCGGCGTTCGGCTGATCGTCCGGTTCGCCTGTTTCGCACCTGTTCGTTCGTTCCCCGCCGCGGCGCGCCGGGGCTGAAACCGCTTACCGTGATATTCCTCACGCCCTGTCGGCGTCCGGTCACATCCGGCTCCCGGCCGATTCGGTTGTCGGTCTCAGGGCTCGAATTTGTATCGATCCGATATCGATGTCGACGCGAACGCATGCCTTGAAACTGCGGGGAGAACCTTTACCCGCTCTTTGAACGTTTCACACTCGAAACCTCTGCGCGTGCGGCTGCCAGACCGCTAGCATCCGTTTACTGCCATGCATCAGCGAGTGCTGATTCGCGAGCGGATGCACGTGCAGTGGATCAAACCCTTCCCACCGTACATGTAAGGGGAAACGAGAATGAGCGAGTTCGAGCCGTACAACGGCATGCCGGCCGCCCGGGTCGAAGCCGGTTGGCGCAAGAGCAGCTACTCCAACTCGCAGGGCAACTGTGTCGAGTTCGCGGCCCTGGCCGACGGCTCGGTTGCGATGCGCAACTCCCGCGACCCGCAGGGCCCGGCCCTGGTCTACACCCGCGCGGAGATCGAGGCCCTGATCAGCGGCGTCAAGGACGGCGAGTTCGACGACCTGGCGCGTTGACCACCGCCCCCCGCGGGGTCTGCTCGAAGATAGTGGTGCCCGTTTCCGGCTGATCCGCCGGTTCCTCTTGGCCCGCGCCGATCGCGGCGCGATGATGCAGGAATGGCTGATCAGCCCGGAAGCGGTTCGCGAACCCTGACGGCCGCCGAGATCTCGGCGGCCGTTCGGCACGGTAAGAGCACGGCGCGCGCGGCCGTCCAGGAGGCCCTGGACCGGATCGCCGCCGCGGACCCCCGGATCGGGGCGTTCCGCAAAGTCCGGCACGACGCGGCCCTGGCCGAGGCCGACGAGCTCGGCGCCCGGCCGGATCTGGCCGACCTGCCGCTGGCCGGCGTCCCGGTCGCGGTCAAGGACAACGTCGCGGTCGCCGGCGAGCAGTGCCGGCACGGCACCGCGGCCACCGCCGACCGCCCGCCCGAACCCGGGGACCCCCCGGTGGTGGCCCGGCTGCG
>JABFXP010000911.1 GCA_013361685.1 Catenulispora sp. | reverse complement strand
CCGCATAGGCCGCCGCCGCCTGTTGTCGCTCGGTGCCACGGCGTTCGGCGCGGCCTCGGTGGTCGCCGCCTACTCCGGCAGCGCCGAGCTGCTGATCGGGACCCGGGCCCTGCTCGGCGTCGCCGGCGCCACCCTGATGCCCTCGACGCTGGCCCTGATCCGCAACATGTTCCATGACCCTAAGCAGCGCCAGACCGCGATCTCGCTGTGGACCGGCGGCCTGATCGGCGGCGTCTCGCTCGGCCCGATCGTCGGCGGCGCGCTGCTGGACCACTTCTGGTGGGGTTCGGTGTTCCTGATCAACCTGCCCGCGATGGCGCTGCTGTTGCTGATCGGCCCGTTCCTGCTGCCGGAGTACAAGGCGCCCAAGAGCGGGCACCGCTTCGACGTCGCCGGCTCGGTGCTGTCGATGGCCGCGATCTTCCCGGCGGTGTACGGCATCAAGCAGCTGGCCGTCGACGGCTACAGCGTGACGGCCCTGGCCGCGGTGGCCTTCGGGGTGGCGCTGGCCATCGCCTTCGTCATCCGGCAGCACACCGCCCGCAACCCGCTGATCGACATGGAGCTGTTCCGCAAGCCCGCCTTCCGGGCGCCGATGCTGGTGAACCTGTGCGGCAACTTCGTCCTGATGGGCTTCAGCCTGTTCAACACGCAGTACCTGCAGTCCGTGGCCGGGATGCGGCCGTTCACCGCGGCGCTGTGGTCGCTGGCCGCGATGCCGTTCATCAGCGTCGGCATGGGTGTCACCGGGGCCCTGACCTCCAAGGTGAAGCCGGCGAAGATCATCGGGGTCGCCTTCCTGGTCTCCGCGGTCGGCGCGCTGGTGCTGACCACGGCGCACCCCGGCAATCCGGTGGTCGTGCTGCTGATCGGCGCGGGTGTCGCGGCCGGCGGCGTGGTGGCGGCGCAGAGCATCGTCGGGAACATGGTGCTGGCGGCGGCCCCGGCCGAGCGGGCGGGTTCGGCCTCGGCGCTCAACGAGACCGGCGCGGAACTGGGCAGCTCGCTGGGCATGGCTCTGCTGGGCAGCGTCGGCGCCGGGATCTACCACCACAAGATGGCCGGCGTCGGCGCGGCCGGTGTGCCGGACTCGGCGATGTCGGCCACCCACGAGACCATCGGCGGGGCCGCGGCCATCGCTGAGCAGTTCCCGGGGACCGCGACCCACGCCATGCTCGTCACGGCCCGCGACGCCTACTCCTCCGGTCTGCACTCCGCGGCCCTGGCCGGTGCGGTGATCCTGGTGCTCACCGCGGTGTTCGCCCTGCGAGCGCTGCGCAACGAGCCGGTCCTGCCGCCCGCGCCCAAGAAGGAGAAGAAGGAGAAGGGTGCGAAGAAGGGCTCGAAGAAGGACTCTCAGTCAGTCCCGGCGTCGGCCGAGGCGATGAGCGAGCACGCCGCAGCCGTATAGCGCGGCGGCGCCGAGGATGGCGAAGCCGACGAACGGCAGGACATCGGGAACAGCGGTATCGACAGGGCTTGCGCCGGTCATCCTCGAAAGCATCGGGGAGACCGGCGGAAGCCCTTTTACGAGCAGGACGGCCAGGACCAAGGCGATCCCGGCCAGCGTTGAGACTCCGGTGCGGACGATCACCGGACGGGAGCACAGCAATCCGATGCCGGTCCCGACGAGCGCACAGGTGAGTTCGGCGACGGCGCCGATCCCGAGCGCTGAAGCGGTGACCGTGTGATGGCCTGAGTACAGCGGATACAGCAATCCGATGACGCCGAGTGCTACCTGGTAGAGCAGAGCTGACAGGGCAGTCGCTGTAACGACGTCCGATGTGCGGCGGGCATTGGCGAGCAGCACCCATCGGCTTACCGGATCCTCGGCATTGGCGACGGCCACGGTGATCCAGACGCTGGCCGCCAGCAGGGATCCGGCTGCTGCCGCGTAGACGGTTACCAGGGGTCCTGAATCGCTACTGGTGAGGACCGCAAGCAAGACAAGGTAGAGAAAAGTCGGTGGGACGAAGCGCTGGGAGACGAACAGGTTCGCCAACGTATAGCGGACCAGGGCTCTCATCGGTGCCCCTGACGACGCTGGAGTGATCTGCGTACTCGGCCGTCCTCGATCTCGTAGCGCTTGGAGGCCTCTACACGTGACACGGATTCCCGGTGATCGGTGAAGACGACAGCGCTACCGGCAAGCGCGGTCTCGGCGATGAGCTCCGACAGTGTGCCGTGCGCCGAGCTGTCGAGGCCGGACCATGGTTCGTCGAGGATCAGTAGTTCGGGCCGCGTGATAAGCGACTGCGCTACGGCGACCTTCTGTGCGTTCCCCTTTGAAAGGTCACGTATAGCGAAGTCCGGACCCGGCTCTAGCTTGAGCCGCTCTAAGAGTTCGTCTGCGCGCTCCCCCGCTATGCGGGTGGACAAGCCACGGATCCGTCCCATGTGGCGGAGATACGAGTGCGCCGACATGCGTGTGCTCGCAGGGAACCGCTCTGGTACATAGCCGATGCTGCGGGGGACGTCGGTCCGCGTTCCCGTTGTAGGCGCAGTGATTCCGGCCATGATGCGCAGCAGCGTCGATTTCCCCGAACCGTTCCCGCCGACCACCGCGACCACGTCACCGGCGCGCACGGCCAGATCGACGTCCACCAGCACCGCACGTCCGCGGCCGTACTGCTTGCCCACCCCGGCGAGTGTCACCACGCGCCGAGTATGCAACAGCGGTGCCCGCGGACCCAGAGATCCGCGGGCACCGCTATCGGTTCCTTAGTCAGTTCTTAAGCGCCTCGGCGACGGCGTCGGCGACCGTGGTGGTCGGACGGCCGATCAGCGTGCGCAGCGTGTCGGTGGTCTCCTCCAGCGCGCCCTGGGAGATCTTCACGTCCGCGTCGGCCAGGCCCTCGGCGAGGAAGTCCGGCAGGCCGAAGCCCACCAGCGCGGCCTGGTACTCGGCCGGGGGCAGGTTCACGGCGGCGACGTCCTTGCCGGCCTGCCGCGAGACCTCGGCGGCGATCTCGGCGTAGGTGAAGGCGCGGTCGCCGGTGAGCTCGTAGACCTTGCCCTCGTGGCCCTCGGTGGTGGCGACGGCGGCAGCCGCGGCGGCGTAGTCGGCGCGGGTGGCGAAGGCGATCCGGCCCTCGCCGACCGAGCCGATGATGGCGCCGTGCTCGACGAACGCCGCCAGGCTGCCGGTCAGGTTCTCCCAGTACCAGTTGTTCCGCAGGAACGTGTACGGCAGGCCGGTCTCCTTGATGGCCTCCTCGGTCGCCTTGTGCACCGAGGCGAAGCCGATCGGGTTGGTCTCGGCGTTCGGGATCGAGGTGTAGATCACGTGCCCGACGCCGGCCTGCTCGGCCGCGGCCACCGCGGTCAGCTGGTGGGCGAGCCGCTGCTCGTTCGGGCCGGAGGCGGAGATGAAGATCCACTTGTCGGCGCCGCGCAGGGCCTCGGCCAGGCCGGCGGTGTCCGCGTAGTCGCCCTGGACCACCTGCACGCCGCGGTCGGCGAAGTCCTGGATCTTCTCGGGCGTCCGCACGACGGCGCGGAGCTGCCCGGCCGGGACGCCCCGGTTCAGCAGGTCCTCGATGACGAGGCGGCCGAGGTGGCCGCTGGCGGCGGTGATGGCGATGGTCATGGCTGCTCCTTGGGCACTTTCGATTGGTTAGCGCGGCTCCCACGATGGCACTAACTTTTGGAAAGTGCAACCTGAGGGGCAGCGCTATCTTCTGGAAAGCAACTGGGGTACCGTGGACCGCATGAGTACGCGCGCCGACCACCAGACCGAGGAGCGCGCCCTCGACCTGGCCTACGACGTCCTCCAGAGACGCTGCCCGTCGCGTCCCGTGCTGGACCACCTGACCGGCCGCTGGGGCACGCTGATCATGCTGTCGCTGCGGGACGGCCCGGTCCGCTTCAACGAACTGCGCCGCCGGGTCGACGGCATCAGCGAGAAGATGCTGTCCCAGGGCCTGCAGGCACTGGAGCGGGACGGCTTCGTGGTCCGCGAAGTGCTGTCGACGATGCCGCCGCGCGTCGAGTACCGCCTGACCGAACTGGGGCGCGGCACCTCTGATCTGATCAAGGGCCTGGTGGTGTTCGTGGAAGAGCGGATGCCGGAGGTCGAGGTCGCTCAGGCGGCGTATGACCGGGCCGAGGACGCCTAGTCCCGAGCGGTGATCCACACTGGGGCCCATGATCAGACACGTCGATTTCCAGCGCCTGCACAACTTCCGCGACCTCGGTGGCTATCCGGCGGCCGACGGGGCCACGACGAAGTGGGGCGTGCTCTACCGGTCGGACAGCCTCGGGAAGCTGCGCGAGCCGGCTGACTTGGAGCGCTTCGCCGGGCTCGGCGTGCACACGGTCATCGATCTGCGCTACCCCTGGGAGATCGAGAAGGCCGGCCGGGTGCCGGACGCGCCGGGCCTGCGCTACTTCAACCTGAGCATCGAGCATCAGCCCTACGACCAGGGCTCGTTGGGCGCGGACTTCGATCCGTGGCGGTTCCTCGCCGATCGCTATATGGAAGTGGCGCAGGACGGCGTCAAAGAGATCCGCGAAGTGCTCGACGTGATCGCCGACGCGGAGTCGGAGACCACGGTTTTCCACTGCGCCTCCGGAAAGGACCGGACCGGCATCATCGCGATGCTCGTGCTGACCCTCATCGGGGTGCCCGAGGAAACGGTGGTCGACGACTTCTCGCTGACGGAGCTCGCGACCCAGCGGCTGATCACCGACTGGAAGGCTTTCTACCCGGACCGGGAACTCAGCTGGCCGGCCTATGCCCGCGCGCCCAAGGATCCGATGGAGCTGTTCATCGCTGACCTGAAGGCGCGCTATGGATCTGTGCGCGGCTACGCGGAACAGGAACTCGGTGTCGACGACCAGCTGGTGGCCGCGCTCAAGGCGCGGCTAGTCGACGTCGAGAGCTAGGTCGATCGTCAGCGGGACGAAGCCATAGTGCTGATAGAAGCGGATGGCGGAGCTGTTCGCGGTGTAGGCCGAGACGTGCAGCCGCGCCGCTCCGCGATCCCGGCCCCAGGCGATGAAGTCCTCGACCATCCGGCCGCCGATGCCCCGGCCCCGGTGCGACACCGCGACGTGGGTGCTCACCAATTCGGCGCGCGCCGCGGTCCACATCGAGGAGCTCGGGCTGAAGGCGCCGACGAGGTGCCCGACCACCGCGCCGTCCTCGACGGCCACCAGCACCAGGGCGTCGGGGGCGGCGACCAGCCCGGCGAGCCGGGCGCGGTCGTTGTCCCGGGGCCACTCCGGATCGCGCAGGCGGTCCCGGGTGACGCCGTCCTCCGCGAACAGCTCGGCGCTGTCCTTGGTCAGCCCGTCCAGATCGTCCAGGGTGGCCGGGCGGATCTCGATGTCGGTCATGTCCGGGTGATACCCGTCAGCTGTTCTCCACGACCATCCGCGCGGCCAGGCCCAGCATGACGGTCCCGGAGATCTGCTCCATGCGGCGCCGGACCTTGCGGCGGCTGAAGAACGCGCGCATCCGCTGTACGGACCAGACGTAGAGCGAGTAGTAGAAGACCTCGTAGACGGACCAGATCACGGCCAGCAGGATCATCGCCGCCAGCTTCGGCGCGTGGGCCGGGACGAACTGCGGGAGGAAGGACATCGCGAAGACCGCGGCCTTCGGGTTGGCCAGGTTCGTGAACAGCCCGGCCCGGTAGGACCACCACGCGCCCTTGGTGCGGTGGTCGTCGTCGATCTCGTCCGGCAGTTGCGCGGCTTCTTCCCGCTTCATTCTGCGTGCGGCGCGCAGGGACTGGATCCCGAACCACAGCAGGACGCACGCGCCCACGACACGCATGCCGTCGTAGGCGATCTTCGACGCGGCCAGCAGAGCGGTGAAACCGAACGCCGCGGCGCATCCCCAGATGAAGACGCCGCTCTCGTTGCCGAGGACGGTCGCGACCCCGGCGCGCTTCCCGCCTCGGATCGACTGGCGGATGATCAGCGCTGTGCTCTGGCCGGGCACGGCTGCGACTGCGGTGCACGCTAGGAGGAAGGTCAGAAGAGAAGCGAGCATGGCGCTTATCGTCCTCGGTGCCGCGCAGCTGCGGCAATCGGATTCCACGGTGCTGTGAAGGCGCCTCCTACTCGGCGGAGTGGAAAGCCTCGACAGCGCGCTGGACCCGAAGGCCGGCCGCGAAATCCGCCAGTGTCGAAGGCCGACCGCGGACCGCGCCGACGAACTCGGCGAGGCGGGTGGCCTCGCTGCCCTGGTGGCCCGGCAGCTCGACCGGCTGCCAGCCGTCGGCGTCGCCTACAGATAGCGCGCCGAAGCGGGTGATGCGGTAGGAGCGACGCGATCCGTAGAGAGTCCACAGATATGTTTCGGGACCAGCCGCGACGTGCCCGCTGAGCCGGACCGGGATTCCGTTAGCGGAGAACAGCCCTATAGCGGATTGCTCGCTGTTTTCCCCATAAGAGACTTCGGTGTGTACAGGGGTCAGAGGCCCTAGGACACGATCGGTGAGAAACACGTAGTGCGAGCCGACTTCGCGCAAGAAGCCGCCCTGCTCGCGTCCCGCGACCCAGCGCGCGTCCTTCTGGAACTCGCGCGGCCACTCGGGAAACAGGAACTCGATGTCCACACCGAGCACGTCTCCGGCTTCGCCGGCGTGGACGGCGCGCACGACCTCCACGGCCGCGCTCCGGTCGGAGAAGGTGTAGTTGAGCGCGTTGACCAGACCTGTCGCCTCGGCTACGGCGACCATCTCCTCACCTTCTGTGAGGTCGATTGCTAGAGGCTTCTCGCAGAAGACCGCCTTGCCCGAACGCATAGCGGTGATCGCATAGGCGGCGTGCGTTACCGGAGGCGCTGCGATGTAGACGGCGTCAACGTCGCTATGGGACAAGACCTCTTCAGGGTCGCTGGAGAGCGCTAAATCCGGGTGCCCTGTGCGAGCGCGCTGAAGGGCAAGCTCACCGGGGTCTGCGGCAAGCACCACGGCGACGTCGGGATGGGCCGCGGCGACGTCGAGCATCTCGGAACCCATGGCGCCCAGGCCGATGATGCCGAGGCGAAGCGGGAGGTCAGTCATGATCGCTGGAAACCTCGCTGAGGGGATGGCTTGTTCCCGCGGTTGCGGATCATCAATGACTGTAGTTGTGAATGGCTGGTGACCTTTGCCATGCGTTCTATACGAACGTCGCTAGTCCGGCTTTCCAGGCGGCCGGGAGGTCGGCGTCTGGAGGAAACCGGCCGTCGATCTCCAGGCTCACCATCCCGTGCGCGAACGCCCACAACGCGCGCGCCTTGTCGCCGTCGTGTCCGGTCGCGGCAAGGAGCGGCATGGCGGCGCGCTCCTCCAGCCCCGGCGGAAGCAGATCTCTGCGAAGAGGCTGATAGTTCATCAGGCGGTACAGGTGCGGATGCGCCACGGCGTAGTCGCGATACGCCTTCGCCAATGCCGGCAACGGTTCCGCCGCATCCGCTGTGGCGGCTTCCAGTGCTTCGGCGACTTCGACGAAGCCGCCGGCGACGACCAGCAGTTCCAGCGCGGTCTTGTCTGGGACGTGCTTATAGAGGGACGGCGCCTTGATGCCGAGTGCGTCGGCAACGCGCCGCATCGTGAGGCCCTCAGGGCCTTCGGCGTCCAGCAACGCGCGAGCGGCGGCGGCGATCTGCCGCTGCCGCTCGGTGAGCGTCTGCGTTCCTCCAGTGGAGTTCTCAGCCACGGATGAAGCCTTCCTTGGTCCGCAGGTTGTAGCCGGCGACGCGGTCGACCGCGATGTGCAGCATCCAGGCCAGCAGGAACGTGAACAGCAACGTGGACCACCACACCGGCAGCACCGTCGAGACCACTATGAGTACGAACGGGATCCACGTGCGGTGCGCGGTGTTGTAGAAGGGCACCGCCTTGCGGGGCAGCTGGCCCTGGCGCACGGGCTCGTGGGCGCCGGCGGCCGCGAAGAAGGACAGGTCCGGGGCGATCATGCCGAAGGCGAGCGCGAGCCAGTCGCCGGTGCCGTGGTTCAAGCCCTCCACGATGGCGAACGCGGCCAGGAAGGCGGCCCATGCGCCCCACCCGGTGCGGCGCAGCGCGGACGGGAGGTGGCCGGTGGAGGTGGTGGTGACGGTGCTCATCGTGATCCCCAAGTCTGCCGCGTGGCCGGCTGCGCCGACGCTTGGCTAACGCTGTTAGCTTCACGGTAGGCTAACGGCGTTAGCCTGTCAATGCCGCGGCCCGCCCCGCAGGTCGCGCAGGCCGCGCTCGACCGTCTCCGGGTTCATGTCGTCCAGCAGCCGGTGGCCGAGCAGGAAGCCGGGCACCATCATGAACAGCACCGATCCCACCGCCGCCGGGTCGGCGTCCGGGGCGAGCCGCCCGGCCTGCTGCTCCCGCAGTGCGATCTCGATCCAGAAGTCGCGCATCCGCCGCATGTTGACCTTGACCGCCGGGGTGATCGCCGGGTCGTAGGTCGCCGCCGCCCAGACCTGCGGGGCCACGGACATCGGGCCCTCGGACAGCTCCCGCAGCAGCTCCGCGAACCGCCGGACCACCTCGTCCAGCGGCGGCGCGGGGTCCTCGGCCAGGACCGCGTCGAAGAACGGGCTGACCAGGCTTACAGCGCGGTCGGCCATCGCCGCGATGATCTCGTCTTTGCTCTTGAAGTAGCTGTAGACGGCGCCGGCGGACAGCCCGGCCTCGGCGAAGACGTCGTTCATCGACGAGGCGTGGAAGCCCTTGCGGGCGAAGCACTTCTGGGCCGCGGTGAGGATCTGCTCGCGGCGGGCGGCGGCGTGTTCTTCGGAGACCTTGGGCATGGGTCAAAAATAAAACGAACGCTCGTTCTTGACAAGCGCGAGGCGGCCGGACCATGATGGGCGACGTAAACAAAACGAGCGTTCTTTTTAAGGGGTCCGCCCATGAAGCACCTCGCCCGCACCGGCGCCGTCGCGCTGGCCGCCGTCGGCATCCAGGCTCTGATGGTCTTCGCCTTCACCGCCCCGGCGGCCCACAGCTCCCCGCACAAAGTGCCGCTCGCTCTGTCCGCCCCCGCCCCGCAGCGCGCCGCCCTCGAGCAGCGTCTGAACCAGGCCGCTCCCGGCGCCTTCGCCGTCCGTGAGGTCGCCGACGAGACCGCGGCGCGCGCCGCCCTGACCGACCGGGATGCCTACGGCGCCATCGTCGTCGACGCCGCCGGACCGCACCTGCTGGTCGCCTCGGCCGCCGGCCCGAGCGTCGCGGCGATGCTGACCGAGGTCGGGGCGCACCTGGCGCCCACGGGTTCCGAAACCGCGGTCACTGATGTCACCGACGTCGTCCCGGCGAGCACGAACGACCCGCACGGCGGGGCGTTCACGGCGATGGTGCTGCCGGTGGTCATGTCCTCGCTGATCGGCGGCGTCCTGATCACGCTCAAGCTCCGTCGTCTGCGCGACCGCGCTCTGGGCGCGCTGTTGTTCGCTGTCGGCGGCGGACTGGCCCTGACGCTGATCGCCGGTCACCTGCTGGCCTTCCTCCCCGGCTCCTCCCTCGCGCTGACCGCCGCGATCGGCACCTCCGCGCTGGCCGTCGCGGGCTTCACCACAGCCGCCGCCTCCCTGATCGGGCCTCGCGGCTTCCCGCTGGCCGGGATCGTCATGATGCTGCTGGCCAACCCTCTGTCGGCCGCGGCGAGTGCTCCCGAACTGCTGCCGGCTCCCTGGGGCGCCATCGGCCAGGACCTTCCCGCCGGTGCCGCGGCGACGTTGATCCGCTCCACAGCCTTCTTCGGAGGCAATGGCGGCACGCACGCCGCAGTGGTCCTCAGCCTGTGGATCGGGGCCGCGGCGGTGATGCTGACGGCGGCCGGGCGCCGGGCGCGGCGGGTTCCGGCGACGGTGACGGAGACCGTGGAGGTGGCTCGGGAGGCCGAGGCGACGGCCGTGTCCACAGCTGTCTGATTCTCAACAGTTCTAAGGCGCCGGTCTCTACAGAGACCGGCGCCTTGTTTTTGGTGTGCATCTATTTGACGGTGAAAGATGCGTCTTTCCGGGTCTCACCGCCGGGCGCCAGACCGGGAGACGTGTCGAAGGCGTTGAACTCGTCTGGGATGTGCGCGACGACGCCGAGATAGCCTGCGGCGCCCGACGAAGCAGTGGCTGCGAGGGTGAGCCGCAGCCGCACGGTGGTCGTCGCTCCGGATGCCAGCGGCCGCGTCGTGACGACCGACCAGCCTTGGTCGAACGAAACGGTTCGCCAGGCGGTGCCGTCATAGACCTGTACCTGACTGGCCAGGGAGGACGGTGAAAGAGTGACGAGATCGTTGACCAGGAACGCGATCGATGAGTAGGTCATCGGTGTGCCGTTGGTGAGGGAGACGTCGAACTCGCCGGTCGCACCCGGTGCCAGGACCTTGGGCCCGGAGGTCGTCATGGTCGGGAAGGTCACCGGGGTCTTGTCGGTCTGAGCCTGGGCCAGCGACGCCGGGCCGGCGGTCAGCTCGACCCCGAGAGTGAAGAACGACCCCTCGGGATCGATCCGCAGTTCTTCGGTGGTCGTGCCGCTGGGCAGATCGAAGGTGTAGTGCGCCACACGGACGTCTTCGCCGTGCGGATCCACGCCGTTGTTGAGGAATGCGACGGCTACCTTGTTCCAAGTGCCGGTGACCGGATCGCGCCGTTCGATCACGTCCAAGGGCCACGGCCCCGTTGTGAAGGCCACCTCGTTCTTCGGCCGGGTGAGGGTCAGGGTGGCGGTGACGCCGGAGACGGCCGAGCCGTGGTTCCCGACGGTGAAGGTCACAGGGTTCAGCGTGCCTGCGGCGTATGCGGCCGGTGGGTGGAGCGCCAGATCGACGGGTCCGGGTCCGCTGTTGCCGGTGGTGCCGGTGCCGGTGCCGGGTGCCGGAGATGCGGGAGTCGCAGAGGTCTGCTGTGATTGCGACGTCGTCGGCCCGGTCGTCAAACCGGGCAGGGGTCCCAGTGCCGTCGTCGGTGTGGTCACCGGCGCTGGCGGCGTCGCAGACGTCGTCGATGTCTTAGTCGGCACTGCGGCGGGCGCGCCGACGTTCGTAGCGGCAACGGCGGTGATGCTCAGACCCGCGACCAGCGCTACGGCCAAGCCGCCTGCTCCTATCAGCTTCCGGCGGTGGAAGCGTTCCCCTCGGGCTCGCACCGAGGCGACCGGTGGCGGGACCGTCCCCTCATTGAAGCGGGCCACGCTCTCCCGCAGTTCGGCTTCGAATTCCTCATGCATGGCCGGGTGCCTCCCGCCGGTCGGGGCCGATGCCGTTCTCGCGGTCGGACAGGAGAGGGGCCATCGCCTGGCGGCCCCGCGAAAGCCGGGCTTTGACAGTGCCGACCGCGACCCCGGTCTCGGCGGCGATCTCCTCCAGCGACAGGCCCACCAGATGGTGCAGGACTATCGCCTGCCGCTGGACCGCCGGAATCCGGCGCAGCGCCGCGACGATCGCCACGTTGTCGACACTCGCCTCCGGCGCCACCCCCACCGGGCCGTGCCGGCGATGAGCGCGAACCCGCCCCACCGCCTTGCGCCAGGCACTGACTCCAGCCCGGAACGCCACCATGCGCACCCAACCCTCAGGGTCCGCATACCCGGAGACCTTGTCCCAGTGCTGCCATGCCCTGGCGAAAGCCTCCTGCGTCAGGTCCTCCGCCTCGGCCCGACTCCCCGTCATCGCATACACATGGCCCGTGACCCGCCGGACACTCCCCGCGTAGAACGCGTCGAAATCAGTCGTGTCGCGCATGACCCCCTGTCAGTCCGCTCAGCGTTCGCTTGCGTGCGGCCTCGCCGTTAGTCACGCTCGGGCTGGGGCCCAGGTTGCGAAGATTGTTCAGCGGTGGCGTGCGCTCTAGGGGGCTCGAGCGGGAGACGTCCGGTGGACCGGGCCGGCTGATTACCGGCCCGGTCCACGACGCGCTGGAGGCGTTAGAACTGTGCGGTGCCGTGCAGCAGCGCGACGACGGAGGCTGCCAGTGCGGGGTTGATGATGCTGGGGCCACCGAAAATGTCCGCGCGGACGTTACCGGTCCGGCCGGACAGGACGCTCTGCGATTCCGCGGGGATGACGCCGTCTATGCCGTCGACGAGGACGATCGGGCCGTTGGACTCGGCCATGAAAGCACCGCCGGTCAGGGCGTCCGGGTAGCCGGGATTGGTGGCCGAGGCGATGCCGTTGGCGATACCGACCTGGGTGTTCGCGTACGGGCCGGTGAACTCGTGGGCGACGCGGGCGGCGGTGTCGAACCGGTTCTGGCCGGAGAAGGACTTGGTGGCGCCGGGCCAGGCGTGGCCGGCCTGGGCTCCGACGGTTGCGACGGTCTTGCCGTCGAGGAACGCCGCGGTGGCGGGGTCGAGGTGTGCGCCGTCGGACAGCACGATCGCGGCCGGGGCGCCGGGTCCGTCGGCGAACGGCCCAGCGGCGTAGGGTCCGGCGGCCAGGGCGTCGGCGAACCCGGCGCCGGTGGCCAGGACCACGTGGTGCGGCGATCCCATCCCGTCGCGGGCGACCTTCAGGGCGGTGTCGGCGCGGTCGCTGCCCTTGTACTGCGTGATCGCATAGCCGAGGGACTTCAGCTGGTCGACGATCCCGGGGTTCATCGCGCTGTCGCCGCCGAGCACGTGGACGGCGCCGCCGTGCGGAAGGACCCGCTGGATCTCGGTCAGGACGCGGGGGTCGAGGCGGGAGCTTGAGCCGTCGGTCAGCAGCAGCGGACCGCCCTTCTTCGCCGCCAGCGGGCCCCCGGAGAGCGCGTCAGGGTAGTTCAGGCTGGTGGCCAGCACGACGGCCTTGGCCGATCCGCCGGTCGTCCAGCGCTGCTGGGAGATGGCGATGCCGGTTCCGACCCGGTCTGCGCCCGCGTCACGGTAGACCTTCGGCCCGGCCGCACCAGGGGTCGGCGGGGGCGGGGTCGGAGGCGTCCAGGGGTGTGGCTGCCACATCGGCCCGTAAGCGGTGTGTTGGGCATCGCCCAAGGTTGCCTTCACGTTTCCGGTCAGGTCCATGATCTGGATTACCGCATTGTTCGAGGGCGTGCGCTCGTCGGCAGCGATCAGAGACCCGTCCGGCGACCACTTGGCGTTCACGTAGTAGCCGGCTGGCGCGTTCGCAAGCTGGGCCGCGTGGGTGCCGTCGGCATCAGCGGTCGCCGGCATCCCGACCGAGTTCTGAAAGGCGATGTGTCGTCCATCGGGCGAGTAGTCCGGGAACAAGGCGCCGGTCATCAGCAGCACCGGATCCGCCCACTTGCCGGTCACCGCGTCGTGGTGGCTCACCCAGGTCTGGCGGCCGTTGTCCTGGCAGTCGAAGGCGATGTCTTCGTTGACCGGGTTGACGCTGATCGTGTGCTCGCCGCAGCTCGGGTCGTTCGTGAACAAGGCGTTCGACGTCTTGCCCGCCAGGTCGGAGATGTAGATGCGTCCGCTGGAATCTGTGCCGTTCCCCGGCTTGTTGTAGGTGCCGACGAAGACCAGGTGGCTCTGGTCGATCCACTGGGCGGAACCTCCGTCGACCGGGGTGGAGGAGCCCGGCGTCGACCAGGTCGCCGGCGTCTCGCCGGTTCCGTCGGGCCGCATCGTCACCAGTTGGCCGGCCAGGTTGTTGCTGTTGGCGACGACGAGGCTCCCGTCCGGCGAGAAAGAGGTCGCGTTGTCAGGGAGCGGTGACGAGTGGGTGACCCAGTTTCCCTGGCTGTCCTGCTCGGCGTAGGAGTTCGAGCCGCCAGAGTTGTTGGACAGGTAATACAGCCGCCCGATGGTCCCGGGCGATGTGGCGTGAGCGCTCACTGGCAGCAAGGTGCTCGCGCCCGCGAGTGTCGACAAGGCGATCGTTGTGATCCGGGTCGCGCGACTCATGGAACCCCCTCGTGTGTCATACCTGGTGATTCCAGGCCGGCCCTCGACCTTATAGCCGGGGAAACAGGCGGAGATCGTGTGTTCTACGTATGTTGAATCAGAATACTGAGTTTGCCCTGGCGGTGCTGCCACCAGGACACCGCGTCCGGTGTTCAGCGTCCGGCGCGTTCCGCCGCGCCGTTCGGGTGAGCCCTGACAGGCTTGCGGGATGCGAGAGAAGATCTGGACCTTCATCGGTCGGCACGCCGGGGGTGTGCAGTGGCGGATTCTGTGGGCCACGCAACCCAAGTTCATCGTCGGTGTGTCCGGACTGGTCAGGAACAGCGCCGGCGAAGTGCTGCTGATCAAGGGTCGCATGTGGAAGCCGTCGCGACCGTGGGGCTTGGTCACCGGCTATGCCGAGAGCGGCGAGACGTGGGATCAGACGGTCGTGCGCGAAGCACGTGAAGAGACCGGCTACGAAGTCAAGGCCCGGCCCGAGCCGGTCGCGCTGGTGACGGGGTTCAAGCTCCGCGCTGAGGTCTGCTTCCTCGCCGAGTTCGTAGGGGGCACCTACGTACCGGACCCGAAGGAAGTGCTCGACGCCGGGTTCTTCGACATCGACGAGCTGCCGGACGGCCTGATGCCGTCGCACAGGACGTTGATCGAACAGCATCGCGACTGGTTCAAGGAGGCGAAGGTGCCGGACGGGCGACGGCATGACATGCGCCACACGTGAGGGACTCGGGCAGTGAAGCACAGCGTCCCTGTGAAGGTCCTACAAGAGCGGCTCGACCATGCGAAACCGGCGATCGCTCTGAACATCTACACGCAGGATTCTTTACATGTTTTGCACACAAAAAGAGCCGCAGGTCTGGTGACCTGCGGCTCTGCAAGTGCGCGAGGGGGGAGTTGAACCCCCACGCCCTTTCGGGCACACGGACCTGAACCGTGCGCGTCTGCCTATTCCGCCACTCGCGCTCGCTCTTGCTGCACAAACATTAGCACGCGGCGAACGTGCCCCTCGCCAATATGGCGGGCACCCTCGGAGTAGTGCGCGTCACATCCCGGTACGTCCGGGAAAGCCCTTCAAGCTCGAACGGGTGTGCCTGGAACCAGGTGGGGTCGTCGCACGTCCTTCATGTGACATGAGGACGTTCGCCTCCCGCTGAGATACCCGGGTCGCTGAGCTGCGTGGGCGCCGCCGAGCGGCTGATCTCGTGGCGATGTGGGTACGCAGCGGGGGACGGGGTGGTTACGATCTCATCCGTAACAGGCGCGCGAGCCGGAAGCCGCAGGCGGCGGACGGCGCGCGGGGCCGTGGGTCCGACGACGACGGCGCACCGGTGTGGTGTGCTGGACGACAGAATGGTCTGCGAGGCCGGTCAACGCTAGGCTGGCGCGCCGGAAGGGGGTGTCCGTGGGAGTCCTACAGCGGTTCGAGCGACGTATCGAAGGGTTGGTCAACGGCGCCTTCGCCAAGGCATTCAAATCCGAGGTGCAGCCGGTGGAGATCGCCTCCGCGCTGCAGCGGGAGTGCGACGATCGGGCTGCCATAGTCAGCCAGGGTCGGACCATGGTGCCCAACGACTTCACGGTCGAGCTGGGCGGCGTGGACTACGAGCGGCTGGCGACCTACGCCGGCCCCCTGGGCGCGGAGCTCGCCGAACTCGTCCGTGAGTACGGCGCCGAGCAACGCTATATGTTCGTCGGACCGGTCGAGGTGAAGTTCGCGCGTGCGGCGGATCTCGACACGGGGATGTTCCGGATCCAGAGTCAGGCGTTGGCAGGAGTGGTGCCCGTGTCCTCGATGCAAGGCGAGCCCCAGGGCTATGACCCCTACGGCCAGCCTCCTCCCTATCAGGGCGGCCCCCAGGGCCCCGGTGGACCGCAGGGCCCGGGCGGCCCGCAGGGCCCCGGCGGCCTGCAGCCGGTGCCGCCGAACCAGGTGCCGCAGCCCACGCCGTGGGGCGCTCCGCCGCCTCCGCAGGCCCAGGGCGGCCAGCCCGGCTGGGGCGCGCCCC
>JABFXP010000477.1 GCA_013361685.1 Catenulispora sp. | reverse complement strand
GGCCGCTCACGACCCGCTCCGGCACGCCGCCATCGCCGCCTGCACCGCCGCCGGGTCCAGGTGGCTGCCGGTGACGACGAGGTCCTGGCCCGGCTGCGGGTCCTGCACCGGGACGCCGTGCGAGCGCAGGCAGCGGGCCCGCTGGATTTCGCGCTGCCGGTCGGCGTCCGACTGCGGCGCCGCGCCCTTGCCGGCCGGGAGCAGCGACCGGCAGGCCGCCATCGCCGCGTCGAGCTTGCCGCCGTCGTCCTTCGCCTGGTCCCCGACCGTGATCTGGCCGCCGGGTTGCGGGTCCGGCATGGCGATGCCGTGATCGCGCATGCAGCTCGCGTAGGCGACCCAGGGCGCCGAGGCGCCGGCGGACGAGCTCGCCGCCGCCGCACCGACCGCACCGGTCTTGGCGGGGCCGCCGGAAGAACAGGCCCCGGCGGCACCGGCGAGCGCCGCCGCCGCGCAGACGTTAAGGACCTTCTTGGCTGTGATTCCCATCATGGTCTTCAGATCTATCCGCGGCCCGGTTGCGCCGAGGGCAACGCCGGCGCTTACCCCGGCGAAACCCCGCGCGGGATATGGAGGAGCCATGAGAGTCCTGATCGCCGAGGACGACCCGGCGCTGGCCGCGTTGCTCGCGAAGGGCCTGCGCCGCCGGGCGCTGGCGGTGGACGTCGCGCAGGACGGCGCCGAGGCGCTGGAGCGGCTCGCGGTCGACGACTACGACGTGCTGGTGCTGGACCGGGACCTGCCGCGGGTGCACGGCGACGAGGTCTGCCGCCGGCTGGCCGCCGAGCGGGCGCGGGTCCGGATCCTGATGCTGACGGCGGCCGCCGCTCCGGCCGAGCGGGTGGCCGGCCTCAATCTGGGCGCCGACGACTATCTGCCCAAGCCGTTCGACTACGACGAGCTGGTGGCGCGGGTCCTGGCCCTGGGGCGGCGGGCCCGGGCGCCGCTGCCGCCGGTGCTGGAGCGGGCTGGGATCCGCGTGGACATCGGACGGCGGCAGGCCTTCCGGGACGGCGCGTATCTGCCGTTGTCGTTGAAGGAGTTCGGGATCCTGGAGGCGCTGCTGTCCGCCGACGGGGCGGTGGTCAGCGCCGAGCGGCTGTTGGAGACGGTGTGGGACGCGAACACCGACCCGTTCACGAACACGGTCAAGGTCACGCTGAGCAAGCTGCGGGGCAAGCTCGGCCGGCCGGAGGTGATCGAGACGGTCATCGGCGCGGGGTACCGGATCCGATGAGATCGCTGACGCCTGCGGGACAGCCGCGACCCGTCCGGGAAGAAGTCCCCGCCCGCCCCGGCCGCGCCCGGCTCCGGCGCCTTCGCCGCCGCCCCGGACTCACGCAGGTGCCTCCGGTGCCGCCGACGTCTTCGCCGGCGCCCCTTTGGCGGCGGTGGCGGCCCCGGACACGGCTGCGAATGCGGCGCCGGCTCCGCGCGCTGCGGAACTCGGCGCGGTTCCGGCTGACGGCGGTGCTGACCGCCGTGTTCGGACTCGGCGGCGCCGTCCTGATGGGCATCGCCTACCTGCTGCTCAAGGCCCGGCTCCCGGTCAAGCCGGCGGAGATCGTCGTCGCGCCGAAGGGCGGCGACCCCCGTGCCCTGGCCGAAAGCGCGAAGCTGGCATCGGCGCGGGGCCTGGCCGACCGGGCGGTCGCCGCCTCGAACGCCGCCGCCGTCCACCAGATCCTGGTGTACGGACTGTGGTCGCTGGCCGCGCTGACCGTGCTGGCCGGTGTCCTGGGCTGGTGGACGGCAGGGCGCGCGCTGAGGCCGGTGCACGCCATGATCGCCGGGCAGCGCCGGTTCGCGGCCAACGCCTCGCACGAGCTGCGCACGCCGTTGGCGGTGCAGCGCGCCGCCATCCAGATCGGGCTTGAGGACCCGGCGAGCGAGGAACTGGCGGAAGTGCGGGACCAGTTGCTGGCGGCGAACACCCGGACCCAGCGGCTGATCGACGGACTGCTGCTGCTGGCGAGCAGCGAGAGCGGGGTGCACGAGCGGGAACCGGTCCGGCTGGATCTGGTGGTGGCCGCCGAGGTGGCGCGGTATGCGCAGGCGGCCCGCGAAGCGGGCGTGCGCGTGGCCGTGCGGACCAGGACGCACGGCCACGCGCCGCCCGGCCCGGTGACGGTGCTCGGCGACGAAGTGCTGCTGGGACACCTGGTCGGGAACCTGGTGCGGAACGCCATCGCCTACAACCGGCCCGGCGGGACGGTCGACGTGGAGGTCGGCGCCGGCCGGGCGCTGCGGATCGAGAACTCCGGGCCGCCGGTCGCGGCGGCAGACGTGGCGCGCTTGTTCGAGCCCTTCGAACGGGGACCGCGGGGCACGGGATCGGGTCTCGGTCTGTCGATCGTGCGGGCGATCGCGGTGGCGCACGGCGGGCGGGTGCGGGCGCGGCCGGGGCCGGACGGGGGGCTGGCGGTGAGCGTCGGTCTGGGATGAGGCCGGGCGCCCGGGCTTTCAGTCCCGCTGAGGCTGCGGCGCGTTCGGCGGCTCCAGCTCGGCGCGACTGAGAACCGGGCAGCCGAACCGCGCCTCGAGCGTGCGGCGCTGCGGGTCGGTCAGGGCGTTGACGAGGACGACCGCGCCGATCCGGCCGCGCTGGCAGAGCTCGGCGATCTCCCGGACTTTGCCCGATCCGAACAGCGTCTGGCGGGAGAACGGCTGGTCCATCACGGCGACGCCGCCGTGCGACACGCCGCGTCGTTGGACGACCTGGCCGACGACACGACCGCCTCGTGCGGTGGCCAGCGCCGCGGTCGCCGTCATGACGGCTTCGTGGTCCTTCCGTTTGGCGGAGAACAGGCCGGCGATCAGTATGTCGGCCCCGGCCAGGCGATCCGGCCCGGCGTTCTTGTAGACCTTGCTCATGTGCCCGCTCCCCCGCTCCCCGGTCATCCGCCGACCACGATACGCCGCGTCAACCATGGTTGACAGCCGCGCGCGCGTCAACCTAGATTGACATCATGTCCGAGGCTACAGATCTAGCGGCCCTCGCGGCCGGCGCCGATCCACGCGAGGGGCTTCGCGCCGTCGCGGCGCTGGGTCGGCTGTTGGAGACCCTGGAGTCGCTCCAGGTCGCCCATGCCCGAGCCAAGGGGTGGTCGTGGCAGGAGATCGCCGACGAGCTCGGGGTGAGTAAGCAGGCTGTCCACAAGAAGCACGCCGGCCGGGGGCGGGGCGCCTCGCTGCCGGCGGCCGGACGGGAGTAGGGATGTTCGAGCGTTTCACGCCCGGTGCGCGGGCGGTGGTGATCGTGGCGCAGGACGCCGCGCGGTCGCTGGGGCACCGGCACATCGGGACCGAGCACCTGCTGCTCGGGTTGCTGCGCGACACCGACGGCGTCGCGGGGCGGGCGCTGGCCGGGGCCGGCGCCGACTACGCCGGGGTGGTCGCCGGCATCGAGCGGATCGAGCAGAAACCGGCGGCCGACCTCGCCGAGAAGGACAAGGCGGCGCTGCGGACGATCGGCATCGATCTCGACAGGGTCCGGGCCGCCGTCGAGGAGGCGTTCGGGCCCGGCGTCCTGGACAGCGGCCCGCACGGCGAGACGTGCAGGAGCCCGTGGTGGCGCCGGCGGCAGCGGCAGGCCCAGCGGCGGCAGGGGGCACCACGCGGGCACATCCCCTTCACACCGCGGGCCAAGAAGGTCCTCGGACTGTCGCTGCGCGAAGCACTCAAGTTCAAACACGACTACATCGGAACGGAGCACGTCCTCTTGGGCATGCTCCGCGAAGGCCAGGGGCTCGCCGGCCGGATCCTCACCGAGGACGGGGTGAATCTCGCGCAGGTTCGGGACCTCGTGCTCGCGGAGCTTCAGCGAGCGGCGTGAGCTGACCGGCTGCCAGCAGCGCGGCGGTCAGGCAGGCCGCCGCGCAGCCCACGAAGAACGATTCGGTCCCCCAGCGCGCGGACGCCATGCCGACCAGCGGGAACAGCAGCGGGCTCAGGCCGAGCGTGGCGAGGGTCGTCACGGCGGTGACCCGGCCCAGCAGCCGCGGGTCGGCCTCGGTCTGCAACCGCGCGTTGCTCAGCACCATCGTGACGCCGGAACTCGCGCCGAGCAGCGCCGCCACGACGACCGCGCCCGTCCGGGAGACAACACCCTGCAACGGCAGCAGCGCGGCGGTGAGGAACAGCGATCCGGCCATCACCGCCGTGCCGTGGGTGAAGCGGTCGGCGCGCGCCGCCAGCACGCTGCCGGTGGCGGCGCCGCCGACGCTGAAGGCGCCGAGGATCCATCCGACGGTGGCGCCGTTCCAGTGGCGTTCGGCGACGAGGAGCACGGCCGCGGCGGCGATGGGGCCGCTGAAGCAGAGCTCGCTCAGGGCGATGACGGTGACCAGGCGCCGCAGTCTGGGCTCGCGCCGTACATAGCTCAGGCCTTCACGGAACTCGCTCAGCAAGCTGATGTTCCTTGTGGGAGCGGCGCGCGGTATCCGCAGCGTGAGCAGCAGCACCAGCGACGCCGCGAACAGGACGGCGGCCACGCCGAACGACCCGCTGACGCCGACCGTGCCGAGGGCCGCGCCGGCCAGCACCGGCCCGCAGAGGTTCGCGACCCGTACGCCCAGCACCCGCATCCCCTGCACCCGCGCCAACCGCTCCGGCGGGGCCAGCAGCGGCGGCAGCGCCCCGACGGCGGGCATGAACAGCGCGTCGACGACGCCGAATCCGACCGCGAGCGGGATCAGGGTCCAGCGGTGCCCGCCGTGGATCGCCGCGACGGCGACGACCAGCAGGCACCGGATCAGATCGCTGACGATGAGGACGCGGCGGGGACCGTAGCGGTCGGCGATCACCCCGCCGCCGAGCATCAGCACCGCGCGGGGCACGGCTCCGGCGGCCAGCACCAGTCCGGCGGCGCCCGGGCCGAGCTCTCGCGACGCCGCCCAGGAGAGGGTGACGAAGTACACCGAGTCGCCGCTGACCGAGCACGTGTACGCGGCGACCCAGCGCCGTACGCCGCCGCTGGTCATCGGTCCACCTGCGGCAAGGTGTGGAGGTGGACGGAGACCAGGCGGGCGGCGGCGGGCAGGTCCTGCGCGGCGCGCTGGGCGGGAAGCGCGGCCGGGTCGGGCTCGGCGGACCGGGCGGGCAGATCCCGGTACCGGTCGATGACCGAGACCAGATCGCGTTTGAGCTCGACGAGCTGCTGCGGCGTCAGCCGCAACGACCGCTCGCTGGCCATCGTGACGGCGAACCACTCCTGTGGCAGGTGCGGGACGTCGGCGGAGTACCGTCTCAGGGCCTCGCCGTAGGCGATCAGCACCGACTGGAGATAGGCGCCCGCATCGGAGGCGTCGGCGGGGCTGTCGGCCGGATCGTGGTACAGCGCCTGATGCGTGACGCGCCACCACCGGTCGCGCCGCGTGCCGCGTTCGACGTCCTCCTCGATGAGCCCGCCGCCGGCCAGTTTGCGCAGGTGATAGCTGACGGCACCGGAGTCGAGGGCGAAGTGCTCGGCAAGCCGGCGGCCGGTCGCGGGCCCGTGGTCGCGCAGATAGTGCAGAAAGTTCAGCCGCATCGGGTGAGCCAGCACCCGCAACGCGGCGGTGTCCAAGACGAGGTCCCGCTCGGGATGCGGGGCCAGCGGATCGTTCGGGTCGGTCGCCATTTCGGCAGCGTAGAAGCAGAAGGCTTCTTCGTGAAGACCCCTTCGCGAAGAACTGTTCGCGGATTGCCCGCCCCCCACACGGCGAGAGCCGCCCGGAAAATCCGGGCGGCTCTCGCTGCTGTTCGGGACGCGCTGTCTTCGGCCTCAGCCGGCCTTGCGGCTCTGCTTGGCCAGACGCGCGAGGCGGGCGTCGCTGGCCTGCTTGCGGAGGTCGGCAAGACGGGCGTGCGCGGCGGTCAGTTCGTAGGTGGAGAAGTTCATCGTTGACTCCTTGGATCCTTATGATCGTATCGGTGCTTCGCCTTCAATTATGAGGCAAGACAGGGCCAAAGTCCAATCGATTAAAGGTTTCGCGCCGGTGGATACCGGGTGTCCGCTCCGTCGCGCCGGCCCCCGGGAACCTCGAGCCTGGGATGCCTCGACCGGGGTGCCGCGCACGCCCCTGAATAAAGCCCCGACCAGCACCGATGAGGGCCGGGGAGCATCGATGAGTATTGACTCGCCAGATGTGAAGTCATACCTTCACGCCCATGGCGCACGAAGACCGATTCGGCGACCTGGTCATCACCGACCCGCGCATGATGCGCGCGCTGGCCCACCCGGCGCGCCTGACGATCCTGGACATCCTGCGCCGCGAGGGGCCGGCCAGCGCCACCGAGCTCGCCCCCCGTCTGGGCGTCACGCCGTCGGCGGCCGGCTGGCACCTGCGCCATCTGGCCCGCTTCGGCCTGATCCGCGACGGCGCCCCGCACTCCGACGCCCGCGCCCGGCGCTGGGAGACCGCCGTGCGCGGTTTCCGCGTCGCCGTCCCGGCCGACCCGGCCGACGTCGAAGGCCGCACCGCCGCGCTGACCCTGCTCCGCGGGCTGATGGTGAACTCCCAGGCCGCCCCCGCCCGCTGGCTCCACGACGTCGAGCCGACGCTCGACACCGGCTGGAGCCGCGCCAGCGGCTTCGCCGACACCCGCCTGTTCGTCACCGCCGCCGAGCTGGAGACGATTCTCGACGCGGTCGAGGAGCTGATCGCCCCCTACGTCGCCCGCGCCGCCGCCGACCAGCCGCCGGACAGCCGGGGAGTGAGGTTCCTGCGTTATGCGCTGCCGGAAGGCAGCGACGGCTGACGAAGCGGGGCCGGGCCTCGCCGCCCGACCCCGCCCCGCTGCCTGACACCCCACGGCCCCGGCGCGCCCGCCGTCCGCCGCTACGCGTCCCGCCGGTCCGTAAGCCAGAACCCGACCCCCAGCGCCACCACCGCATACAGCACGAACACCCCGAACCCGGTCCACGCCGTGAACATGTGCTCAGTGTTCTTCGTCGTGATGATGTTCCCGCCGGCGTTCAACGGCATCCAGCGCACGACGGCGTCCCGCCACGCACCGGGCATGAAGCTCTGGAACACCGGCAGCAGGAACATCAGCCCCACACCGGCGGTGATCGAGCCGGCGGTGTGGCGCAGCGCCGCGCCCAGGCCGAAGGACAGCAGCGCCGTCACCGCCATGAACAGGCCGCCGCCGATCACCGCGCGCAGCACGTGCGGATCGCCCAGCGACACGTGGACACCCTTGCCGGCGAAGATCTGCGCGCCGATCAGGAACGAGGCGAACGACGACACCAGGCCGACGAACAGCGCCACGGCGGTCAGCACCACCGCCTTGGCGGCCAGCACCGTCGAGCGCCGGGGCTGGGCGGTGAAGCTGGTGCGGATCATGCCGGTGCCGTACTCGGCGGTGATCGCCATGGCGCCGAACACCACCATCGCCAGCATGCCGACGATGAAGCCGGTCAGCGCCGAGGAGGTCGGATCGCCGTCCCGCAGGTCCTGCACGCCGGACTTGCTGCTGACAGTGCCGATCGAGACCAGCACCGAGACGCCGACGGTGGCGGCCAGGGCCACGACCAGCGTCCAGAACGTGGCGCGCACCGAGCGGATCTTCGTCCACTCCGAGCGCAGCGCGCCGCCGAAGGTGGCCCGCACCGGGCCGAGCGGGGCGGTCATCCCGCCGGGCGCCGGCACCGGCACCGGCGGGCCGCCGAGAGGGTGGGTCGCGGTGGTCATGGCGGTCAGGCTCCGATCAGTTCGTTGTGGTCGCTGTTCGCGCGGTACTCCACCTGATCCCGCGTCAACTCCATGAACGCCTCCTCCAGCGAAGCCTGATGCGGCGCCAACTCGTGCACCCGGATCCCGGCGTCGAACGCCAGGTCCCCGATCCGGGCCGGCTCCAGCCCGCGCACCGTCAGCACCCCGTCCCTCTGCGTCTCCACCCGCGCCCCGGCGGTGGCCAGCAGGCGGATCAGCGACCCCGGTTCCGGGCTCCGCACCGACACCGACTGCTCGGAGTTGCGCGTGATGAACTCCTTCACCGACATGTCGGCCTGCAACCGGCCGCGCCCGATCACGATCAGGTGGTCGGCGGTGTGCTCCATCTCGCTCATCAAGTGGCTGGAGACGAACACCGTGCGGCCCTCGCCGGCCAGCGTCCGCATGAACTCGCGGATCCACCGGATCCCGTCCGGGTCCAGCCCGTTCACCGGCTCGTCGAACATCAGCACCTGCGGATCCCCGAGCAGCGCCGCGGCGATGCCGAGCCGCTGGCCCATGCCCAGCGAGAACCCGCCGGAGCGCTTCTTGGCCACCTGTGTCAGCCCGGTCAGCTCCAGCACCTCCCCGACCCGGCGCCGCGGCAGGTTGTTGGTCTGCGCCAGCGCCAGCAGGTGGTTGTACGCGCTGCGGCCGCCGTGGATCGCCTTGGCGTCGATCAGCGCACCGACTTCCCGCATCGGCGCCACCGCCGTGACGTAGGGGCGGCCGTTGACCGTGACCGTGCCGGACGTCGGGGCGTCCAGGCCCAGGATCATCCGCATCGTGGTGGACTTCCCGGCGCCGTTCGGCCCCAGGAACCCGGTCACCACTCCCGGCCGCACGGTGAACGTGAGGTCGTCGACGGCCTTCTTGTCGCCGTACCGCTTGGTCAGCCCTCTGGCCTCGATCACTGGTCCACCATCCATCGTCGGAAAAACTGGTCCCCCCGCTGTTCCCAAACGCTACGGAACCGCAGGTCGCACGCGCTTCGGCCACAGGTCGCCGATTTCCGCCCGGCCCGTCATCCCCGAGCCGGAGCCGCGGCCCCTACTTTCGGTGGAGAGCGGATCATCCCCGCGGTGATCCCGCCGTGATCCCGCCGCTGTCAGCGCTCGATGATCATCGGCTACCCTGATCCACACGTGTGATCCAGGCGACACACGCACCCGCACGACAACGCCGAAGGGGAGCGCGCGAATGACCCAGGAAACGCCGGCCCAGGAAACGCCGGCCCGGGGACCGCTGGGCCAGGACGGCGTCGCGCCCCTGCCGGAGTGGGACGCCCCGCAGATCGACCGCACCAAGGCCCACCCCGCCCGCATCTACGACTACCTGCTGGGCGGCAAGGACAACTTCGACGTCGACCGGGACGCCGCCGAACTCGCTCTGGCCGCCATGCCCGAGCTGCGCGCGATGGCCCGCGCCAACCGCGCCTTCCTCGGCCGCGCGGTCCGGCACCTGGCCCAGGCCGGCATCACCCAGTTCCTGGACATAGGCACCGGCATCCCCGGCCCCGGCAACACCGGCGAGGTCGCGCGCGCCGTGCACCCCGAGGCGCGCGTGGTCTACGTCGACTACGACCCGATCGTCTCGGCCCACTCCCGCGCCCTGCTCTCGGCCGCCGACCCGGCGCTGTCCGCCGTGGTGCAGGCCGACGTCCGCGAGCCGAAGACGATCCTGGACAGCGGCGCGGTGCACGCGGTCCTGGACTTCGACCGCCCGATCGCGGTGCTGATGGTCGCGGTGCTGCACTTCGTCTCCGACGCCGAGGACGCGCACGCGCTCACCGCGCAGTTCGTCGACGCCCTCGCCCCCGGCAGCGCGCTGGTCGTCTCGCACGCCTCCGAAGGCCACGAGGCCGGCAAGTTCGGCGCGGCCCGCGAAGGCTGGAACAACGCCACCTCCCGCCTGGTGCTGCGGGACCGGGACGAGGTCGAGGCGTTCTTCGCCGGCACCGAACTGCTGGAGCCGGGGGTGACGATCATCCCGGCGTGGCGCCCCGACCACGAGCTGAGCGCCGAGGACCTGGCGCTGGACTACGGGCACGCCGGGGTCGGCATCAAGCGCTAGACCGGAATCCCTAGACCGGCTCGAACAGCAGCTCGTACGGCTCGGCGTCGGGGAAGTCCGCGATCGGAACGTAGTCCGGGGCCGTGCGGGCGGCCGCCGCCAGGAGCAGGTCGCGGGCGTGCTCCAGGCTGACGGCGGGCAGGCCGAGGGCGGCGGTGAGCCCGGCGCGCAGCTCGTCGATCCCGGGCTCGTTCTCCCGCAGCTCCGCTTCCAGATCGGCCAGGTCGGTGCCGTTGCCGGCGTCGCGCCACCAGGCGAGCGCGATGAACACGCTCAGCGCCTCGGCCAGGTCGGCGGCGACCAGGCTGGCACCGCCCTCGCTGTCGGCGTAGAGCACCGGGCGCCGGGCCGCCGTCTCAGGACCCACCAGGTAGTAGCTGCCGCCCGAGGCGTCTCCGGCGACGACCTCCAGCGGCTCCCCCGACGGCAGGGAGAGGTTCTCCACCGGGTCCCGGCGGGTGATGTCGAAGTCGGCGACGAGGCTCAGGTCGCGGGCGGTGTCGGGCTGGTCCGCCAGCAGGCGCAGCAGGCTCTGGCTCGGGTCGGTCTCCGGCATCGTGGCCGCTCCCCCATTGGCACGTCGGTGAAGATGTCGGGTCGAAGGTATCTCATGCCCCTGACAGGTCCGCCTACCAGGGCACCGGTCGGCCGTCGCGGAAGAACCCGCCGGTGGGTCCGTCGTCGGGCAGGGTGGCGGCCCAGACGATGCCCGACGCGCCGTCGCGGACCGGCCGGCCGCCGGGGCCGCCCATGTCGGTGGCGACCCAGCCCGGGCACACCGCGTTGACCAGGATGCCCTCGGGCCGCAGTTCGGCGGCGAACATGCGGGTCAGGGCGTTGAGAGCGGCCTTGGAGAGGCTGTAGGCGGGAGTGCCGCCGCCGATGCTCGCCAGCGACCCGGCTTCGCTGGAGACGTTCACGATCCGCTGGTGGCTGCCGCGGCGCAGCACCGGCAGCAGCGCCTGGGTCAGATGCCAGGGACCCAGGACGTTGGTCTCGGCCGCCTCGCGGACCACCGTCAGGTCGGCGCCGGTGACCCGCTGCCAGGTGTCGTAGTGGATCGCGGCGTTGTTGATCAGTACGTCCAGGTGGCCGAAGCGGCGCTCGATCAGGGCGGCCGCGGCGTCGATGTCGGCGGTGGCGGTGACGTCGAGCCGGACCGGGACGGCGCGCTCGCCGAGCGAGGCGGCGGCCTCGGCGGCGGCCGGCTCCGAGCGGGCGCAGACCAGCACGGTGTGGCCGGCGGCGGTGAGCTGGCGCGCGGTCTCCAGGCCCAGACCGCGGTTGGCGCCGGTGACGAGCGCGATCACGGTCGGTCTCCGATCACGACGGTTGCTTCGAGATCGTCGTCCTCGACGATCCTGGCCCGCAGCCCGGCTCGGCCGAACGCGGTCCGCGTCGCGGCGGCTTGGCGCTCGGTGCACTCGATCAGGAGGCTGCCGCCGGGTGCGAGCCAGTCCGGGGCGCCGACGGCGATGCGGCGGTGCAGGTCCAGGCCGTCGGCGCCGCCGTCCAGGCTGGCGAGCGGTTCGTGGGCCCGGGCCTCGGCGGGCAGCGTGGCGATGGCCGCGGTCGGGACGTAGGGGGCGTTGGCGACCAGCAGGTTCACGGAGCCCCGCAGCCGGTCTGGCAGCGCGGTGTAGAGGTCGCCTTCGTAGACGTGGGCCCGCTCGCCGAACCGCGCGAGGTTGCGGCGCGCATAAGCGGTCTGCGCCGGGTCGATGTCGGCGGCGTGGACCTCGGCACCGGGCAGCGCCGAGGCCAGCGCGGTCGCGAACGGCGCCACTCCACAGCACATGTCCAGCACCACGGCCGAGCCCGCGTCCGCACCTGCCGCGAGCGCCGTCCGCACCAGGAACTCCGAGCGGCGCCGGGGCACGAACACCCCGGGGCCGACGGCGATCCGCAGGCCGCAGAACTGCGCCCAGCCCACGACGTGTTCCAGCGGCTCCCCCTGGCAGCGCCGCTTCACAAGGACGTCGAGGGTGGCCGCCGAGTCCTCCCCCGCCGCCTCGACGAGCATCGCCGCCTCGTCCTCGGCGAACACACACCCGGCGGCGCGCAGCCGGGTGACGACGGCGTCGAAGTCGGTGTCAGCTGGTTTCATCGCGCGAACCCCCCGGCGAGTGCGTAGGCCGGGGACTTGTCGAGGTGCTGACGTCCCAGGTCATAGCGTTCGGTGGTGGCCGAGTTGGCGTGGCCCATGTAGACCTGGATGTCGCGCAACGGAACTCCGGCATCCAGCAGCATCGTGGTGCAGGCGTGGCGCAGGGAGTGCGGGGAGATCCGCTTGTCCAGGCCCGCGGCCTTGGCGCAGCATTCGACGATCCACTCCACCTGGTACCGGGTCAGGCGCTGGCCGTCCGGGCCGGTGAACACCGGCCCGCCGGCCGGCACGGCCCCGGCCGCCTCGCCGTCGGCGCGGGCCGCACGCTCGGCGAGCCAGGCGTCCAGGCAGCCGGCCGCGGGCGGGGCGATGGCCTGGTCCTGCTCCTCGCCGCCCTTGCGCCGCAGCCGCACGACGCGGTGCCCGCGCTGCGTGGACAGGTCCTCCAGGTTGATGCCGCAGAGCTCGGAGACGCGCAGGCCCTGGTAGAGCAGCACCGCGATCACCGCCTCGTCGCGGGCGCCGCGTTCGGCGGCGGCCCGCAGCAGCGCGGCGGACTCCTCGCGGTCCGGGCCCAGGGTCTGCGACTTGCGGGAGACCTTGGGCAGGTGCAGGGCCTTGTCCTTGGCCGGGACCGGGCTGGTGGCGGTGTAGCCGCAGTCGACGGCGTAGGCGTAGAAGCTGCGGATCGCAGAGATCTTGCGCGCCAGGGTGGCCGGGCGGGCCTTGCCGTCGTCGGCCAGGTGCACCGACCAGGCGTCCACGTGGGCGCGCACCGCGTCGAAGGGTCCGACGTCGAACAGCGCGCACCAGGCGAACCACTGTTTCAGGTCCACGGCGTAGGCCGAGGCGGTCGTCGGCTTGTACGTGAGCAGGAACAGGGACGCGACCTGTTCGGCGTTCGGGCCGCCGGGGCCGGGGGCGGCCACCGTGGCGACGGTGCCGGAGACCACGGGTGCTGCGACACCGGCGGGATCAGCGTCGGGGTTCGGGTAAGTGCTCACGATCCATTGTGGCCTTCGGCGCCGGTCCGGTCTTCCCGCCAGGCCGCGACGGCCTCGTCGGCGTCCACGCGCGGGATCACCACCGAGGGGCCGGGCTGGGGGGTGCGGCGTGCCGCGTCGGCGCGCGTGTCGTAGTCGGCGATGGCGGCCCGCAGGGCGGCCTCGGTGCGGGCCGGCCGGCCCTCGATCAGGCCCTTGCGAAGGTCCTGGGCCTCGCGGCGCAGCGCCAGCGGCAGCGGCAGGCCGTGGACGCCGACGCGTTCGCGGGCGACGAGCTCGGTGATCCACCAGTCCTCGCGGTAGGGCTGGCCGTCGCCGGGCAGCGGCTTGCCGGTCAGGGGGTTGTCCTCGAAGGCTCCTGTCTGCTCGGCGTCGCGGACCTTCTTGTCGACGCCGGCTTCGAACCGTTCACGCCAGGTGCTCATACCCCATTGTCGCAAACGGGCCTTACCGAGCCCGAGGCGGCGTCGGCCGAAGGCAGTGTCAGGCCACCGTGTGTCAGGCGGACGTGATGTCAGCCCAGCGTGGTGTCGCCGAGGCCGACGGCGAGCACGCGCAGCAGCCCGGCCAGGGCTTCGCGGTCGTCCCGCGACAGCACCGCGAGCACCCGCTCCTCATTGGCCAGGTGCAGCGGCAGCAGCCGGTCGATGAGCTCGATGCCGGCGCCGGTGAGGCGGATGCGGACGCCCCGGCGGTCGGCGGGGTCGCGCACCCGCTCCAGCAGACCCTTGGCCTCCAGCCGGTCCACGCGGTTGGTGATGGCGCCGGAGGTGACCATCGCGGTCTTCAGCAGCGCCCCGGCCGACAGCTCGTAGGGCGCGCCGGAGCGGCGCAGCGTGGCCAGCACGTCGAACTCCCAGAACTCCAGGCCGTGGCCGGCGAAGAAGTCCTTGAGCTCCTTGTCCAGGAGGCGCGACAGGCGGCTGATCCGGCCCACGACGCCCATCGGGCTGGCGTCGAGTTCGGGGCGCTCGCGGCCCCAGGCGGCGGTGATGGCGTCGACGGCGTCGGTGACGGCTGCGGACATGTCTCAACGTTAACAGACTTGACGTTGAGCGGAATAGCGTGTTCTCTAGTCAGTGTTAACAATCTGAACGTTAAGAGATTTTGGCGCGGAAGACCATGGGGAGAGCTCCGATGACCGCCACCACGCTTCACCCGGCCGCCGCGCCGGCGCCGGGCCCGGCTCCGGGGAAGGGCCCGGCGCCGGCGAAGGACACCGCGGGAACCGCCCGCGACCTGCTGTTGTCGGCCATCGCCCCGGCCAGTTGGGGCACCACCTACGTCGTCACCGCGACGCTGCTGCCGGACCACCGCCCGATGCTCGCCGCCACGCTGCGCGCCCTGCCCGCCGGGCTGATCCTGCTGGCGTTCGTCCGCCGCCTGCCCCGGGGCGACTGGTGGTGGAAGACCGCGGTGCTGGGCACGCTCAACTTCGGGGCCTTCTTCCCGCTGCTGTTCTTCGCCGCCTACCGCCTGCCCGGCGGGGTGGCGGCGACGCTGGGCTCGGTGCAGCCGCTGGCCGTGGCCGGTTTCAGCACCCTGATCCTGCGGCAGCGGCCGGTGCGCGCGGTGCTGGTCGCGGCGGTGGCCGGCACCGGCGGCGTGGCGCTGATGACGCTGACCGCCAAGGCCCGGCTCGACGCGCTCGGCGTGACCGCGATGCTGACCGCGACCGCGCTGATGGCGCTGGCGGTCGTGCTGGGCCGCAAGTGGGGCCGCCCGGCCGGGGCCACGCCGCTGACGCTGGCGTCCTGGCAACTGGTGTTCGGCGGTCTGGTGCTGGCGCCGATGACGCTGCTCACCGAGGGACTGCCCGGCACGCTGACCGCCGAGAACCTGGCCGGCTTCACCTACATCGGCGTGGTCGGCACCGCCGCGGCCTACACGCTGTGGTTCCGCGGCATCGAGCGGCTGGCCCCGACGTCGCTGTCGCTGCTGAGCCTGGCCAACCCGATGGTGGCCACGATCGCCGGGTTCGTCGTCCTGGACCAGGCGCTGACGGCTCCGCAGGCCGCCGGGTTCGCGGTGGCCCTGGGGGCGCTGGTGGCCGGGCAGACGATCGCCGGCCGGAAGCGCTGAGGCCGCCGGCGCTGGTGCCGTCTCGTCCCGCCTTGTTCTGTCTCGGCTCGGCCGTGCCGCTCTGGCGGCACGGCCGAGCCGCGTCCTAAGGTGGGAACCGACAAGGTTACCGACCGGTAATCAATCGATACCGCGGCACGCGGCGTCTCCCGTCTCCTTTGCTGGACGGCGCCGGGCGGCGGGCGGGAAGGATGGCGGCCCCATGAGCGACGCGACGCCGGAGGCGGATCCTGGCAAGCCCTACGACCTGGTGCTGTTCGGAGCCACCGGATTCACCGGCTCCCTGGTCGCCGACTACCTGGCCGACCACGCCCCGGCCGCCGCGCGGTGGGCCCTGGCCGGACGGTCCGAAAGCAAGCTGCGAGCCGTCCGGGACAAGCTGGCCGCCCGGCACCCGCACCTCAAAGACCTGCCACTGATCACCGTCGAGGCGACCGACCGGCCCGCGCTGCTGCGGCTGGCCGAGAGCACCCGGGTCGTCATCACCACCGTCGGCCCGTACCTGACGCACGGGGAACCGCTGGTGGCGGCGTGCGCCGAGGCCGGATGCGACTACGTGGACCTGACCGGCGAGCCGGAGTTCGTCGACGCCATGTACCTGAAGCACCACGCGCGGGCGGTCGAGACCGGGGCGCGGCTGGTGCACGCCTGCGGGTTCGACAGCATCCCGGCCGATCTCGGCGTGCTCTACACGATGCGCGAGCTGGGACCGCAGAGCGGGCCGGTGCGCATCCAGGGCTTCATCCGGTCCAACGGCACGTTCTCCGGCGGCACCCTGGCCTCGGCGGTCACGGCGATGTCCCGGCCCGGGGCGATGGCGCGCGCCGCCAAGGCCCGGCGCGCCGCGCAGCCGCTGCCGGCC
>JABFXP010000568.1 GCA_013361685.1 Catenulispora sp. | reverse complement strand
TGGGGCCGGCGGCGCGGGCGGTGGCGGCAGTGGCCGCGGCGGCGGTCCCAGCGCCCGGCGCGCCTCGGGCCCGTCCACGGACGACCGGACTCAGCGCCCCAGGATCAGGCTCATGGCCTCCGCACGGCTGGCCGGGGCGAGGAGTTGTCCACGCACCGCCGACGTCACCGTCTTCGCGCCCGGCTTCCGGATTCCTCGCATCGACATGCACAAGTGTTCGCACTCCACAACGACGATGACCCCGCGCGGCTCAAGGATGCGCACCAGCGCGTCGGCGATCTGCGTGGTCAGGCGCTCCTGCACCTGGGGCCGCTTGGCGTACACGTCGACGAGACGGGCGAGCTTGGACAGGCCCGTGATGCGCCCGTCCACCGAGGGAATGTACCCCACGTGGGCCACGCCGTGGAATGGCACGAGGTGGTGTTCGCAGGTCGAGTACACCTCGATGTCCCGCACGAGCACCATCTCGTCGTGCCCGAGATCGAAGGTGGTGGTGAGCACTTCCTCCGGGCCCTGCTGGAGCCCGGCGAACATCTCCCGGTAGGCGCGGGCCACCCGCGCCGGGGTGTCCTTCAGGCCGTCCCGGTCCGGATCCTCCCCGACCGCGATCAGCAGCTCGCGCACCGCCCGCTCGGCGCGGTCGGCGTCGTAGGCGGCCACCGCCCGGCCCAGGTCGGGCGAGGCCAGCGCGGGCTGGCCGGCCAGGCTCACGCGGGAGATGCCGCCTCCCCGGCTCGCGGCCGGGGCGGCGGCACCCTCCCGATGGTTCTCGGTACCGGATTCGGTCACTGTTCGGGCACCGTGTCGGTCCGGCCCAGCAGCGCGTCGGTCACGCTGCCGTTGGCGGCCGCGCGGGACGCCTCGAGCTCGCGGGGCGTCTGCACCGGCGGGCGGGTCTGCAGGGTGCGGCGCGGCGAGCCGGTCCAGGCCGGACGCTGCGGGCGCTTCTGCACCGGGGCGAAGATCTCGGCGATCTGCTCCTTGTTCAGGGTCTCCTTCTCCAGGAGCTCCAGCACCAGGTTGTCCAGCACGTCGCGGTACTCGACCAGGATCTCCCAGGCCTCGTCGTGCGCGCTCTCGATGAGCCGCTTGACCTCCTCGTCGACGATCGAGGCGATCTCCTCGGAGTAGTCGCGCTGGTGGCCCATGTCGCGGCCGAGGAAGACCTCGCCGGAGTCCTTGCCGAACTTGATCGGGCCCAGGCGCTCGGTCATGCCGTACTGGGTGACCATCGAGCGGGCGATGTTGGTGGCCTTCTCGATGTCGTTGCTGGCGCCGGTGGTCGGGTCGTGGAAGACCAGCTCCTCGGCGGTGCGCCCGCCCATCGCGTAGGCCAGGTTGTCCAGCATCTCGTTGCGCGTGGTGGAGTACTTGTCCTCCTCCGGCAGCACCATCGTGTAACCGAGGGCGCGGCCGCGGGACAGGATGGTCACCTTGTGCACCGGGTCCAGGTTCGGCATCGCGTGCGCCACCAGGGCGTGCCCGCCCTCGTGGTAGGCGGTGACCTTCTTCTCCTTGTCGCTCATCAGGCGGGTGCGCTTCTGCGGGCCGGCGACCACGCGGTCCACCGCCTCGTCCAGCGCGTAGTTGTCGATGAGCTTCTTGTCGCCGCGGGCGGTCAGCAGCGCCGCCTCGTTCAGCACGTTGGCCAGGTCCGCGCCGGTGAAGCCGGGCGTGCGCTTGGCCAGGGAGTCCAGGTCCACCTCGGGCGTCAACGGCTTGCCCTTGGCGTGCACCTGCAGGATGTGCTTGCGGCCGTTGAGGTCCGGGGCCTCGACCGCGATCTGCCGGTCGAAGCGGCCCGGGCGCAGCAGCGCCGGGTCCAGGATGTCCGGGCGGTTGGTGGCGGCGATCAGGATCACGCCGCCCTTCACGTCGAACCCGTCCATCTCGACCAGCAGCTGGTTCAGGGTCTGCTCGCGCTCGTCGTGCCCGCCGCCCAGGCCCGCGCCGCGGTGCCGGCCGACGGCGTCGATCTCGTCGACGAACACGATCGCCGGGGCGTTGGCCTTGGCCTGCTCGAACAGGTCGCGGACCCGGGAGGCGCCGACGCCGACGAACATCTCGACGAAGTCCGAGCCGGAGATCGAGAAGAACGGCACGCCGGCCTCGCCGGCCACCGCGCGGGCCAGCAGGGTCTTGCCGGTTCCGGGCGGGCCGTAGAGCAGCACGCCCTTGGGGATCTTGGCGCCGATGGCCTGGAACTTGGCCGGGGCCTCCAGGAACTCCTTGACCTCCTGGAGCTCCTCGACGGCCTCGTCCACGCCGGCCACGTCGGCGAAGGTGGTCTTCGGGGTGTCCTTGCTGACCAGCTTGGCCTTGGACTTCCCGAAGTTCATCACCCGGGAGCCGCCGCCCTGCATCTGGTTCATCAGGAACAGGAAGACCAGGGCGATCAGGACGAACGGCAGCAGCGTGATCAGGATGCCGACGAAGGCGTTCTGCTTGGCCAGGGAGACGTTGTAGCCCTTGGGCAGACCGCCGGCGGCCACAGAGGTGTCCAGTGCCGTGGTGATGGTGGCACCCTGCTGGTCGTTCAGGTAGGTGGCCTTGAGGTTGTCGCTGCCCTGGGCCTGGGCGACCGGCCCGTTCGGGTCCAGCTTGACCTCGACGCTGGAGGCGGAGCCGCCCACGACCTTGGCCGAGACGACCTGGTTCTTGTGGATGGCGTCCAGCACCACGGAGGTGTCGACGGACTTCGGGCCGCCGGCCGAGGAGACCAGCTGCATGACCGCGAGGACCGCCACGACGGCCAGGACGACCCAGATCACCGGGCCTCGGAAGTAACGCTTGACGTCCATCGATCCTCTACGACTCGTGCTAGCGGTTCACGGCGGGGGGTGTTGTGGTTCTGTGTTGCCTAACGACCGTACGCGGTCACTGCGTTCCCGCGCGACGTTGCCAATGAACCCACACTGGTCCCAACGTGGCTCACCGGAGTGTCATTCCGCTCTGTGGTGAACGATCTCGGCGCCGCCGACGCAGCTCAGCTCGGCCGAGCTGAGCTCTTCGAACGATGTCGGCGTTGTCGACGCAGCCCAGATCGGCTGAGCTGACTTACTACTACGAACTGTATACGTGGGGCGCCAGCGTGCCGATGAAGGGCAGTCCCCGGAAGCGCTGCGCGTAGTCCAGGCCGTAGCCGACGACGAACTCGTTGGGGATGTCGAAGCCGACGTACCTGACGTCGATCTCGACCTTGGCGGCGTCCGGCTTGCGCAGCAGGGTCACCACCTCCAGCGAGGCCGGGCCCCGGGACCGCAGGTTGGACAGCAGCCAGGACAGGGTCAGGCCGGAGTCGATGATGTCCTCGACCACCAGCACGTGCCGGTTCTGGATGTCGGCGCCCAGGTCCTTGAGGATCCGCACCACGCCGGAGGACTTGGTGCCGGCCCCGTAGGAGGAGATCGCCATCCAGTCCATCTCGGAGTCGATGTGCAGCTCCCGGATCAGGTCGGCCATCACCACCAGCGCGCCGTTGAGCACCCCGACCAGCAGCACTTCCTGCCCGGCATAGTCGGCCTCGATCGCGCGGGCGAGTTCGGCCACCTTGGCCTGGATCTGCTCGGCCGAGATGAGGACCTTCTCCAGGTCCTGGCCCATGTCCTTGTCGTCCACGCTGCGGTCCCTCGTGAGTCGCTAAGCCGGCATCAGATGCGCGGCCGCCGCTCGGTCGGGGTCGCCCGCCTCGCCGTCGGCCGCGTGGTCGCGCTCCGGTGCCCCGCGGCGCAGCGCTCCGGATCTCTCGAAGGCCAGCTTTCCATACCGGCGGGCCACCGCGACCGCGCTGGGCAGGTGCAACGGCCCCTGACCGCGCCAGTCGACCAGCAGCCGGTCCAGCTCCTCGATGTGGACCGCGGCCAGGTCAGAGCCGGGGCACCCGGCCCGCAGCGCGGCCAGCCGCAGTACCCGGCGGCGCACCGCGGTGGGCAGCGCGGTCAGCTCGGCGACGTCGAGGTAGTGGGACAGATCACAGTCGCCGAACGGTTCCAGCAGCCGGTCGAACTCCCGCGCGGCCCAGACGTCCAGCGCCTCGGTGTCCTCCCGCAGCATCTTCGCGGTCCGGGCCAGCGCTTCCGGTATCCCCGGCCCGAGCGCGGCGGACAGCGCCGGAAGCGCGGCGTGCCGGACCCGGGAGCGGGTGTAGGCCGGGTCGGTGTTGTGCGGATCGTCCCAGGGCTCGAAGCCCTCGGCCCGGGCGGCGGCCACCGTGGTGGCCCGCGGCAGGTCCAGGAACGGCCGGGCGTAGCGGCCGTTGCGGGCCGGCATCCCGGCCAGGCTGCGCGCGCCGGAGCCCCGGGCCAGCCCGAGCAGCACGGTCTCGGCCTGGTCGTCGCGGGTGTGGCCGAGCAGGACGGTGGCCGCGCCGAGGCGTTC
>JABFXP010000313.1 GCA_013361685.1 Catenulispora sp. | reverse complement strand
GCAGGCCCTCGCCGGCCTCGACGGCATCCTCGCGCGGGCCCTCGCCGACGCCGAGGCGGCCGAGGATCCGGCCCTGCTGTCCGCCGTGCATCTGCGCGGCGCCTGGCACGCGCATCTCGCCCTCGGCCGGAACCGGCGCGCCCATGACGCCGCGCGCGCCGCCGTCCGCTGCGCCGAGCTGTCACAGGACCCTGAGGCGCAGGCCATCGCCCTGGCCATGCTCGCGCGCATCGAGCAGTTGCGCGGCCAGCCCGCCCATCCGCGGATCCTGCGGCGGGCCCTCACGCTCGCCCCCGATCCGGTGCCCGGTGCGCTGATCAACAGCCCGCACTGGCTCGCCGTCCGCTTCGCGCTGTTCGACGATCGGCTCGACGAGGCCGCGCACCGGCTGCGTCAGCTCGCCCCGCATGCCGAGCGCGGGGGC
Organism: Catenulispora sp.; assembly: GCA_013361685.1. Lineage (GTDB taxonomy): Bacteria > Actinomycetota > Actinomycetes > Streptomycetales > Catenulisporaceae > Catenulispora. The sequence continues at coordinate 15,445 of JABFXP010000313.1, read as the reverse complement.
AGCCATGCCGACCGGGCGCTGCTTCTGCGGGGCGCAGTCGAGATCGACGCGCGGGCCGGGCGGGGTGCCGCCGCCGTCCGCAACGCCCGGCGCCTGGCCGAGCTGCCCGGAGCCGAGCGCGCCTCGCCCGGGCCGGTGTGGTTCACCGCCGCGCTCGCCGAGTTGAGCGGCGGCAGCCTGGAGGAAGCGCTCCGCTTCGCCGAACAGGGCAGCGCCGCCTCGGCCCAGGAGCACGATCAGATCTTCCTCACCCGCTGCCTGGCCCTGTCCGGCACGATCCGCCTGCTGCTGCGGGACACCGCCGCGGCCGCCGACGAACTGCGGCGGGTGCGCGTGATGGAACAGGACCAGGGCATCCGCGACCCGGCCACCATCCGCTACCACGCCGACCTCGCCGAAGCCCTCGCCGCGCTGGGCCAGACCGCCGAGGCCGCCGATCTCCTCGCGCAGACCCGGCTCGCGGCCGAACGGCTCAACCGCCGCGGTGTCCTGGCTTCCCTCGACCGTGCGGAGGCGATCCTCAAGGCGGCGCAAGGCGATCACGCGCGCACCGACGCCCTCCTGCGCCGGGCCGACCACACCTTCAACACCCTCGGCCTGCCCCTGGAGCGCGGCCGGGTCCTGCTCACCCGCGCACACTTCGAGAAGCGGCAGCGCCGCATCGCGAACGCCCGGGCGCTGCACAGTCAGGCCGAGGCGGTGTTCCGGCGTGCCCAGGCACCGCTGTGGGAACCGGCGGCCAAGGCTCCCGAACCGGCCGCCGCCGCGCCCGCGCCCGATCTCACCGCCGCCGAACAGCGCGTCGTCGCGCTCGTCGCCGACGGCCTGCCGAACCGGGAGATCGCCGCCACGCTCTACCTGTCGATCAAAACGGTCGAAGCGGTGCTCACCGGCGTTTACCGAAAGCTCGGCATCCGCTCACGCACCCAGCTGGCCGTTCTCCTACGGGATGATTAGGGGAAACGCTCCAGTAACCGTATTCTTTCCAGGTGCCCCGACACCCCGAGAACGCCGCCGCATCCGCCTCGCGCGCCGCGACCATCCGGGACGTCGCCGCCCGCGCCGGCGTCTCGGTCGCGACCGTCTCCCGGGTGCTGACCGGCAACTATCCGGTGGCCGCCGCGACCCGGACCAGGGTGCTGCGCGCCGTGCGGGACCTGGACTACGTCGTCAACGCGCACGCCCGTGCGCTGGCCGGGAACCGCTCCAAGACCATCGCGGTCCTGCTGTCGAACTTCACCTCCCCCTTCTACAACCGCGTCGCCTCCGGCGTGGAGCAGCAGGCGATGGCCGAGGACCGGCTGTGCATGGTCAGCACCACCGGCGGCGACCCGGAGCGCGAAGTCAAGCTGGTGGAGACGCTGCGCGAGCAGAACGTCGACGCCGTGGTGCTGGTCGGCGGCGTCGTCGACACGCCCGACTACCGCGAGCACATGGCGCGGCTGGCCCGGCTGCTGGACAGCGCCGGCTCGCGGCTGGTGGTGTGCGGGCGCCCCTCGCCCGGCGAGAACCTGCCGGTGACGGTGGTCGAGTACGACAACGCCGGCGGGGCGTTCGCCGCGACCAGCCACCTGCTCTCCCAGGGGCATCGCAGGATCCTGTTCATCGGCGGCGACCCGGCGAACACCACGACCCGCGACCGGCTCGACGGGTACCGCCGCGCGATGGCCGCGTACGGGATCGAGGAGGACCCGGGCCTGGTCATCGTCGGCACCCAGCTGCCGCAGTTCGCCTACGCCGAGCTGAAGAAGCGCCTGGCGGCCGGTCCGCCGGACTTCACCGCGATCTTCGCCTGGGACGACCACATCGCGGCCCGCTCGCTGGTGGCGCTCCGCGAGTCCGGGATCGCGGTGCCCGGCGACGTGTCAGTGATCGGATACAACGACGAACGCGAAGCGCAGGACGTGTTCCCCGCGCTGACCACCGTGTCGATCCCGCACATGGAACTGGGCCGCGAAGCGGTGCGGCTGGCGCTGCACCGGGACAACGCAGCGCCGAACCAGCACGTCATGCTGGGCACTCACATCGTCATGCGCGACTCGGTGCGGCCGCACATCAACGCGTGAAGTCCGGCTTCACCTTCAACGCCTCGGCCAACGGGACGGCCTCGGGGTGCCACTTCGACTCCCACTCCAGAGACATCCAGCCCTGATATCCGAGTTCCCACAGGGCTGTGTAAAACTCACTGAGCGGGATGGTCCCGGCCCCCAACGGCAGCGGAGTCCGCTCCGTAGGCGACAACACGTCTTTGACCTGCACATGCTTCAGGTACGGAGCCAGAACGTCCCTGGTCACGGCGATCGGCTCGCCGGTACGCCACGGATGCATGACATCCCAGATGGCGCCCACATTCCCAGAGACCTGAGACAGCACGCGAGAGATATCCACACCCTGTGGATGACTGTCGTGAGTCTCCAACAGAACACTGACACCGTCCGGCAGCCGTTCGGCGATCGCGTTCAACCGACGCACGGCACGCGCATCGGCTTCGCTCCCGGGCTCCTCGGCCCCGGGAAAGACCCGAACGAACGGCGCTCCGAGATCACGCGCCAGATCGGCGTGCGCCAAAGCGTCCGCGACACACTCGTCGTCGGCGATCTCCCCGCGTGCCACTTTGACATACGAAGCGACCGCCAGCACCGTGACGCCGCCGGACTCCAGCACCTCCCGCGCGGCGGCCCGTTCCCGCGCCGTCAAACCGACGTGCACCGGCTCGTCCTCGGCCGCCCGCAGCTCCAACCCGAGCCAGCCGGTGGCCCGCGCCAGGTCCACGACCTCCGGCAACGGCATCCTCGAGCAGCCCAGCGTCGAGAAGGCCAGCGGCCAGTTCATCGCGCCACCCCACTGGAATCAGCGCCGCCGACAGCAGCGGAGTCGGCACCGGAAGCATCAGAAGCGTCCTCAGCATCTTCGTCCGGAAGCCGGTACACCATGACCTTCGACCGGTAGAACACAGTCCCGCCCGGATGCTCAGCCGTCAGATACGGCGTCGCCGAAAACGCCCCCAGGGCATTCGCCCCGAGCTCGTCGGCGACCCCGGCGGCGCTCCAGCCGCCCAGGTTCTCGATCCGCGACATCACCCCGAGGTCGTTGACCGCGAACGCCCCGGGCAGCCGCTCGTTCTCGCCGTGCATCAGCCGGTCCGGCCCGGCGACCGGGTATCCGCCCTCACGCACCGTCCACCCGGCGGGCGCCGTCACCCGGTGCACGCGGATCTCCGCGCCGTCCTTCACAAAGGTCTGCGTCTCGATCTCCGCGCCCTCGACCCGCTCCAGGCCGCCGCCCGGCTCGGGCTCGAAGCCCGGCACGTGCCGCGAACCGCCCCAGCCCTCGGCGACGCCGATCGGCTCGATCACCCCCCGCGACGTCACCCGGCCGTCCGGCGCGATCAGCGCGACGTGGTTCCCGACCCGCTTCTCCCACGCCTCCGGCGCGGTGTCCGGCGCGGTCACCGTCGAGAACGCCAGCGGCGAGTAGAAGACATCCGTGTGCTCGTCGAACGGGGGCGTGTGGTGCCGCGCCTTGTCGCTGCCGTGGTTCAGCAGCCGCACCACGCCGTCGTCCCGGGTCCCGCTCAGCAGCCAGCCGACCGGCGCGATCGACGACTCGAAGTCGCCGGTCTCGACCGGCAACGGCGACTCAGGGCTCGTCCACACCCGGTGATCGGCCGGGAGCAGCAGACCGACGAAGCCCTTCGAGGCCCAGTACGGCGAGGCCGGACCGGAGTAGTCCTGCACCATCGGCATGAACGCGTCGTGCCAGCCCATGGTCAGCAAGCCGCGCGCGTCCGGCGCGCCGTGCTCGGCGAAGTGCTTCAGGATCCCGCTGGCCGCCCGCCGTGAAAGCCCGGCGTCGTACGGCGAGCAGTCGAACATCTCCCCGACCCAGATCGGCGCGGCCGTCGCGAACCGGTAGGTCAGCGACCGACCCTGGTGGACCGGCGCCCCGTCGGCCCCGAAGAAGTCGAAGTAGCGCTCCAGGAACAGGCGCAGCCGGCCGCGATAGACCTCGCGCGCGGCCAGCGCGCGGTCGTTCCGCGCCCCGCCCTCGGCCATCTGTGTCCACAACAGCGGATACAGATGCATGGCCCAGCCGATGTAGTAGTCGAAGTTGCGGCCGGCGCCGTCGGTGTACCAGCCGTCGCCGACGTACCAGTCCTCGGTGGCGTCCAGCCCGCGCAGGATCTCCGATTCCTCGTGCCGGGCTCCGATGGAGGCGAGGAACTCCTCGGTGACCGTCTGGAACAGCATCCAGTTGTTGGGCCAGGTGGGGTTGCCGACGAACTCGCCGAGCCAGTCGGCGACGAGGCCTTGGGCGCGGGCGTCGAGCTTGTCCCACAGCCAGGCGCGGGTGGCGTGCAGACCGAGGGCGATGGAGGCGGCCTCGACCATCGGCTGCCCGGGCTGGCCCTGGGGGATGCGGGGCCAGGCCTCGGCATGGGCGCGGTCGGCACCGGCGGCCAACCCCGCGGAGTAGCGCGCGATGAGCTCCTCGGCGACCGGTCCCTGTCCGCGATCGGCGGCGATCCGCCAGGCGGCGAGCAGGAACGTGCGCGCGAAGCCTTCGAGCGCGTCGGAGTCGAAGCCGGAGCGGCTGGGCCGGCCGGGCAACTCGTAGCGGGCAAAACTGGGGGAGGCGTACGGCCTCACTCCGTCGAGCATGAAGTCGGCCTGGGCGAGCCAGTGGTCGCGGGTCCATCCGGTGTGGGCCGACAGCTGCCGGTCCTCGGGGACATCTAACGCGCCGGCCATCAGGGCTCCTTGCGCTCGACGGTGAACACGGACTCCAGCCGGGTCGCGCCGGCCTCGACGGAGCATCGTAGCCGAAGACGGAAAACGCTTTCCATCGCGCCCCGGTGACCGGTCGTCTCGACGGCCTCCACCTCCGGTGTCAGGACATGAGGGCTCTGCCACGTGAGGACGCACCGCGACCGCTCGCCTTCCCACACCACCCGGTCGGCCTCCACGACCGGCCGGATCCGGCTGACGTACAACTCTTCGAGCGGCATGGCGCGCTCGGTCTGGAAGCGGTCCACGACGACCAGGCTGCCGTGCCGCTGCCAGGTGAACCGGCGGCCGACGGCGGTCAGACCGGGGACTTCGTAGGCCGGGGTGAGGTCCAGCGTGAAGATCGCCCCGTGGCCGGTCTCGGCGTAGCGCTCGACCTTCGCGGCGTACTCGCGTCCCACCGACTGGCCCCGGCCGTCAATCAGCGGCAGCGAGTGGCCTTCGGTCGCCGTATGAACATCCTGATAACGCTTGGGCCCGAAGTAGTCCGCGGTGTATTCGCCCGCTCCGAGGTCGGCGAGCAGCGTCTCGCCGTCGGCCCGCAGGATGAAGTGGCCGACGTCCAGATGGTTGTGCTCTTCGTCGTTGTGGCCGCCCTTGGCCGCGAACTCCACCGCGCCCCCGCGGTCCACCACCCACGCCAGATCCGGCAGGTAGGCGGCGCTCGGTTCGGCGCGGCGGCCGATCACGCGCTCCGTGGTCCACTCGATGTCCCGCGCGAGGTGCGGCCACCGGTGGCAGAAATCTGATGCGAAGCTCGGAACCGAGGGCAGATAAGGGACCGGCACTCCCAACCGCTCGACCAGGCGGGACATCAGCCCGGTCGGGATCACGGCGGTCTCGGAACCGTCGGAGAAGCTGGGGAACCGGCCGTCGCCGAACGCGACCCGGGCCGGGAACGCGGCGATCTCCCGCACCTTCTTGTCCAGCAACAGATCCGGCCCGCCGCGCTCGCGCCACGCCTCGGCGAAGTAGGTGAAGTATCCGAACCCGTATACCCAGTAGTTCATGCCCTCGGAGCAGCCGCCGTCCTCCGGGAAGTGCGCGAGGTAGCGGACCATCGACTTGTGCGCTCGCTTGAGGATCATCGCGAGCCGCTTGGCGTCGTCGGGGAAGAACGCCAGCGCCGCCATGCCGACGCCGCCGGCGACCACCGCGAGCCAGTTGTTGGTGAACGCCTCCCAGGCCATCGGCCGCTGGTCGTCGGCGTACGGGATGAACACCCGGTCCAGCAGCTCCTCGCGGCAGCGCGACACCACATCCGCGGGCAGCCACCGTCCGAACCGCGCGATCAGCTCGGCGACGGTGTGCGCGGTCTCCGCCGCGAACAGGTCGACGCAGCGCCGCATGTCGTCGTCCCGGGCGTTGTACGCGTGCGCGGGCAGCGCCCAGGTGTACTCGTCGCAGACCCGCCACAGCTCGTCGGCGAGGACGCTCAGGACGTCCTCGCCGACGACACTCGCGTCGCCGCCTTCGCCGCTACCGGCATCAACGCCCGCGCCGCCGCCACCACGCAGGTCGAACAACGCCGCCGCACCGGCCGCGACCAGCCGCCCGCGCCGCTCGAAGTAGGGGCGCTCGTATCCGTAACGCTGTCCGGTGTCTCCGAACTGCCGGTACAGCGAGTACGTCAGCTCAGGCGCGACGGTGTCGGGCGCCTTCGCCACGACGGCACGGACTTCGGCTTCCAGGGCGGCCAGGTAGGTCATGCGCAGATCATCTCTCAGCTGTGGGTCTTCGCGTACTCGGCCCCCAGCTCGGAGGCGATCTGGTCGCCGCCGTTCCCCTTCCACTTCTTGATCACGTCGTCCCACGACGTCAGCGGCGCCTTGCCGGTGACGATCTGGTTGATCCCGTCCTGGATCTGCTGCAACAGCGCCGGCCACTGCTTGTTCCGGGTCGGCGACTGGATGCCCAGGCTCGGGTCCGCCACGCCCAGCGGCACGATGTCCACCTGCGCCTGGTAGCAGCGCTTGGCCGCGTCCGGCTGGCCGGTGATGTAGTTGACCATCGGCGCCGCCATGACGTACTTGAACGGCACGTTCACCGAGTTCTCGATCTTGCCGAGATCGGTGGGGACCGAGGGGCCGCCGTCCTTGCCCCGGGTGAAGTGCACACCCTCCAGGCCGTAGTTGATCAGCTCCCACTCCTTGGAGCCGAACGGCGCCGCCAGGAAGTTCAGCACCCCGAGCAGCATCTTGATCCGCTCCGGGGCGGCCTTCTTCAGCACGGTGTACCCGAAGTAGCCGGGGGTGAGCCACGGCGTCGCCTTGGCGCCGGTGTCGAAGGGCCGGACGAAGTCCACCTTCCACTTCTCGTTGATCGCGTTCGCGTAGCCGCCGAACCCGCCGAAGCCGTCGGTGTAGGACAGATAGGTCCCGTTCTGGAAGTCGGTCTTCGCCTGGGTGTTGGACACGGTCAGCGCGGCCGGGTCGTACAGACCCTTGCTGTACCAGTCGGCCATGGTGGCGATCGACTGCTTCATGTTCTCGGTGCCGTATGCGGTCGTGAACTGGCCGTTCTGCAACGACCACAGATACGGCGTGCCGTGCACCCCGGAGTGCGTCAGATACCCGAACGAGGACTGCTTGTTCGTCCCGAGCGCGAAGTGCCCCTGCGTGTTCAGCTTCAGCAGTCCGGCCGTCAGCTCGTCCTTCTTCAGACCGCCCGGCGTCGGATTCCATATCCCGGCCTGCTGGAACAGATCGGAGTTGGCGAAGAAGGAGTTGCCCAGGCGCGGCCGGTGGATCGGGATCCCGTAGTAGTCGCCGCCGACACGGCCGACCGAATCCCAGGAGTATCCGGGGATCGCGGCCAGGTTCGGGTAGTCCTTGGCGCCCTTGTCCCCGGCCAGATACTGCCCCAGCGGCTCACACTTGGCCTGCAGGAACTGCGCCTCGTTCGGCAGCTGGTACAGCCCGAGCATGATGATGTCCGGCAGATCGGAGCCGGCCATCATGGCGCCGAGCTTGGTCTGCCAGTCGGTGTCGGTGACCATGGTCAGCTCGAGGTCGACCCCGGCCGCGTCGTTGACGGCCTTCCACAGCTTGTTCTCGTCCGGCCCCTTCGGCTGCGTGCCGTAGGTGACGATCAGGGCCCGCACCTTCGAGCCGTCGCCGGGCTTGGCCGGCACCGACTGGATCAGGTTCTCCGGGTACCGCAGGAAGGTGTCCTGGACTCCGGCCGCCGTCCCGGGCAGGTCCGGGTGCAGCCCCTGCGCCGGCGTGTACGTCGGCCAGGCCATGAGCTTCTTGTCGACGTTGGACTGCGCGCCGCCGGAGGAGCCGCCGGCCTTCGAGCCGTCGCAGGCGGCCAGGACCGGGGCGACGGCGACCGCCGCCGCGGTGACGCCGGTGGTGCGCAGGACGGTCCTGCGGGAGATCTCGTTCGGCATGGCGGTGCGGGCTCCTTAGCTCTTGACGGCGCCGGTCATGACGCCCTTGGTGAAGTAGCGCTGCAAGAAGGGGAAGGCGGCGGCGATCGGCACGATCGCGATGACCACCAGGGCCGAGATGGCCTTCATGGGAGCGATGCCGGTGACGTCCAGACCGGACTCGGCGTTGGGGTTGTTGCCCGCGGTCACGAAGCCGCGCAGCACGGTGGACAACGGGTTGAGCGAGCCGCCGTTGGTGTAGAGCATCGCCCGGAAGTAGTCGTTCCAGTAGCCGACGGCGTAGTACAGGCCGACCACGGCGATGATCGCCTTGGACAGCGGCAGCACGATCCGGAACAGGGTCCGGACATCGCCGGCGCCGTCCAGCCGCGCCGCCTCGTACAGCTCCTCCGGGATGCCCTGGAAGAAGCCGCGCATGATGACCAGGTTGAAGACGTTGATCATCGCCGGGACGAACAGCGCGGCCAGGTGGTCGAACAGCTTCAGGTCGGTGACCACCAGGAAGCTCGGGATCATCCCGGCCGGGAACAGGAACGTGAACAGGATCGCCAGCAGGATCGGCTTGCCGGCCAGCACGTTCGGCCGGGACAGCGCGTAGGCCAGGAACGTGGTGGCGGCCAGGCTCAACGCCGTCCCGATCCCGGTCACCAGGACCGAGACCCACAGCGCGTGCCCGATCGTCCCGCCCTTGAACACGTTGGTGTAGGCCGAGAAGTCGAGCTCGTCCGGCCACAGCGACCAGCCGCCGTTGGCGTTCACCTCGGCGTCCGACGACACCGACGTGGCGAACACCAGCCAGAACGGGATGGAGATCAGGGCCAGGATGACCACCACCGCGGCCGCCTTGACCGCGTTCATCGCCGGTTTCGGCTTGCCCAGCCACACCGGCCGCGTCCGCGCCGCGTCGCCGCTCACTGATACACCCCCTGCTCGCCGAGCTTGTGCGCGATCTTGTTGGCGGCGATCACCAGGATCATCGCGACGACGCCCTTGAGCAGGCCGGCGACCGCCGCGATGGAGAACTGGCCGCTCTGCACGCCGTGGTAGTAGACGTAGGTGTCGATCACCTCGGCGGCGGCCGGGGTGAAGGTGTCCCGCTGCTGCATCACCTGGTCGAAGCCGACCGACAGGATGTCCCCGACCCGCAGGATCAGCAGCAGCACGATCACCGGCCGGATCGAGGGCAGGGTGACGTGCCAGGTGCGGCGCGCCCAGCCGGCGCCGTCCAGCGCGGCGGCCTCGTACAGTGCGTCGTCCACCTGGTACAGCGCGGCCAGGAAGATGATCGTGCCCCAGCCGCAGTCCTTCCAGACCAGCTCGATCAGCATCATCGGCTTGAACCACGACGGGTCGCGGAAGACGTCGAGCACCACGTGGTGCGAGTCGTTCGTCAGCAGGCTGTTGACCATCCCGGAGGGCCCCAGCACCTGCACGAACAGCCCGACCACCACCACCCACGAGATGAAGTGCGGCAGGTACACGAAGCTGACCACCAGCTTGCGCACCCAGTTCCGGGTCAGGCTGAACAGGAACATCGCCAGCGCCAGCGGCACGGGGAAGTAGAACAGCAGCTGCACCAGCGCCAGTTCGAAGGTGTTGCGGACGGCGTGCCAGAAATCCGGGTCGTCGAACAGCGTCGTGAACTGCTGGAAGCCCACCCAGGCGCTGTCCTTGACGCCGACGAAGGGCACGTAGTCCTTGAACGCGATCACGTTCCCGAGCTGCGCCAGGTACTGGAAGATCCCGAAGTACAGCACGCCCGGCAGCATCATCAGCAGCAGGACCCGGTCCCGTCGCAGGCGTGCCCAGCGCGGCATGCGCGGCGCACCCCGCTGGGCGGCCCTTGCGACCCGTGCGGGGTCCGCGACGTCCACGGCCATGGCCGAACCTCCCTTCCGCAGTAACCGATTTCAGTGCGATGGGACGCGAACCTAAAACGGTTACTGTCTCGCGTCAAGCCTGCATCGCCGACGTGGCCGACTTGTGATCTGGAAAGACGGCCGACGTGCGGCGCTTGACCGGGCGATCTTCGCGGCCTACAGTCCCGGTGCTACGAAACCGGTTACTTGACCTAGGACTCGGCAGCCGCCGAGCGGGCATACCTGTACCGGCTACAGACTTGCCCTGACAGGGAGGGGAACCCATGGCCGGCCGTGCCGCCGCCGTTCTCGCCATGCGTCCGGACGTCGCCGAGTCGGCCTTCCCGGCCGCCGTGCGCGCCCGTCTCGACGCGCTGGTGACCGTCGACCACGACCTGGTCGTCACCGACTTCGCCGAGCCCCGGTCGCGCGCCGCGCTGGCCGGCGCCGAGATCCTGCTGACCGGCTGGGGCTGCCCGCCGCTGACCGCCGAGGTGCTCGACGCGGCACCGAGGCTGCGCGCGGTGATCCACGCGGCCGGGTCGGTGAAACACCATCTGGGCCCGGACTTCTGGGCGCGCGGGATCCTCGCGTCCTCCGCGGCGGACGCCAACGCCTACCCGGTCGCGCAGTTCACGCTGAGCGTGATCCTGTTGTCCGGCAAGCGGACGTTCGAGATGGCGCGGCAGTACGCCGACGGCGCGTTCAAGGAGGCGGCGACCTCGCCCCGGTTCGGCAACGTCGGCCGCACGGTCGGCGTGATCGGCGCCTCGCGGATCGGTCGCCTGGTGCTGCCGATGCTGGCGCGTGAGGGATTCCGGGTGCTGCTGGCGGATCCGACGCTGACCGCGGCCGACGCCGCCGCCTTGGTGCCCGCACCCGGCTCCGTGGAGCTGGTCGGGCTGGAAGACCTGCTGCGCCGCAGCGACGTGGTGACGGTCCACGCGCCGTCGCTGCCGGAGACGCACCACCTGCTCGACGACACCCGGCTGGCGCTCATGCGCGACGGCTCGGTGTTGGTGAACACCGCACGCGGCGCGTTGGTGGACACCGACGCGCTGGTCCGGCACTGCGCGAGCGGCCGCATCGACGCGTTCCTGGACGTGACCGATCCCGAGCCGCTGCCGTCCGGACACCCGCTGTTCCTGCTGCCGAACGTCGTCGTGACGCCGCACCTGGCCGGGGCGATGGGCACGGAAGTGGCCGCCCTGGGGGCGTTCGCCGTCTCGGAAGTGGAACGCTGCCTCGAAGGGCTTCCCCTGCTCGGGGCGGTCCACGAGGATGATCTCGCGCGCATCGCCTAGGGGGAGACATGAGCACCTCACACGTCCTGGTCATCGGCATCGACGGCACCCGGCTGGACTTCCTGGAATCGGAACCGACGCCGCACATCGAGCGCGTCATCGGCGAGGGCTTCCTCGCCCCGGTCCGGATCGAGGACGGCACGCCGGACGTGTCAGGACCCTGTTGGGCCACCATCGCCACCGGCACCACGGTCGACCGGCACAACATCCGCTCGAACGACCTCGAAGGCCACCGCCTCGCCGAACACCCGGACTTCCTGACGGTGCTGTCCCGCGACTTCGGCCTGCGCACCTACCTGGCCGTCGGCTCCTGGCCCCCGCTGGCCACGACCGACAGCCACGGCCCGGTGTTCGCCCGCCCCTCGCGGGTGACCTTCGCCGAGTTCGAGCAGAACGCCGAAGGCTGCGACGACGGCGACGAAACCGTCACCCGCGACGCGGAACGCATCCTGGCCACCGAGGAAGTGGACGCGGCATTCGTCTACCTCGGCGTGATCGACGCCTGCGGCCACGAGCACGGCTGCGGCGACCAGTACCGCGCGGCGCTGCACCGCACCGACTTCCGCATCGGCCGCCTGCTGGCGGCGGTGGCCGCCCGCCCGGACCGCGCGACCGAGGCCTGGACCTTCATCCTGGTCACCGACCACGGCCACATCCTCGACGGCGGTCACGGCGGCGGCAGCGACGCCGAGCGGACGGCCTGGATCGCGGCGGCCGGGCCCGGCATCGAGGGCGGCGCCGACTACGGGACCCTGCGCCACGTGGACGTCGCCGCGCATGTCTACGCCGCGCTCGGCGTGGACGCGCGCGTGGTGCTGGATGGGAAGGCGTTCGCTTCGGTGGTGTAGGAGCCGGGCGGGCGCCGGCTTTTCGCCGCCTACTTAGCGATCTTCGCTATATCCACGACCTGCGCCGGCGGCGGCGGGTTCAGCGTCACCGGGCTGTCGTAGTCCAGGAAGTCCAGTGTCCCGCCGCCCGGCGGCAACACCCGCAGCAACCACGGCGAACCGTCGATGGCCACATAGACCCGGGAGTCCTTCTTCCCGGACAACACGATCGACTTGGTCCCGCGGATGTCCTTCTGCCCGTCCTTGTCCAGCGACCCGACCCCCTGCATGATCTGCTGCACCAGCAGCCGCGGATCGGTGAGCGAGGCGAAGGTCTGGTACTGCGCGTCAGCCGGCCCGATGTGCAGGTAGTTGACCTGCATCGCGCTCACCGCGATGTCGCCGGGCGTGCTCGCCGCGTCCTTCGGCGTGGCCGTGCCCCCCGACGAGCCGGTCGGCCCCGACGGCGTCGCGGCGGTCGAACCGGAGGACGACTTCCCGGTTCCCGAGGACTTGCCCGAGGTCGGCGACTTGCTCGACGCGGCCCCGCCCCCGGCGGCCGGTCCGGTGGCCCCGGAAGACGGCGCCCCCGACGACGGCGCGCCGGAAGCACCCGAAGGGCTGGGCGACCCGGGCCCGGCCGCCGAGGAATCCCCACCGCCGTCTGCGAAACGCCCCACCACCGACTGGTAGAACGTCTGATCACCCTTGACGTAGACGTCCGGGCCGATGCGCAGCAGCTCGATCACCTCGTTGTCGATGGTGACGCGGCCGGTGGCGCCCTTGTCCTTGACCAGGCGCACGTCCAGGGCGACGTTCTGCCCGCCGGAGGTGAACTGGCCCTGGATGTGGACGCTGTCCGCCGCCACCACCGCGTCCTCGGCGGTGCTCACGATCGCCGCGGTGGACTTCGTCGCGACGCCGTTCTTCCCGGTGGAGCCGCAGCCGCCCAGGGTGGCGGCGGCCATCGCCGCCACGGCCGCGATCGCCAGGACGTTCGCTCGGGCGGTGTTCGGCGTGCGCACGGTACTCGGTACTCCAAAGTCGTTCGGTGACGCCACGAAGACTAGACGGTCCGGGCGCGCGGCGGGAATGGAGTAGCGGAGCCTGCCGCGCCCGCTCCGGAACCGGTAGCCTGATCGCATGATCGGACCCGCGGCGCGGCGCGGCCCGTCGGGTTTCGATCACCGGGCCCAGCAGCACACTCACCGGCGAGTACCGTGGCTGAGTCCGACCGACTGGACGCCGGACCGACCGGGCCCGACGGGGCCGACGATGACCGAAGCGGCGCCGGAGTCGCCGCGCCCGGCGCCGAGATGGATGCGGAGGTTGATATGAGGGCTCCCTCCCGCGTCTACGTCTCCCACCTCGCCGGCAAATCCGTGTTCGACGCCGAGGGCGACCCGGTCGGCCGGATCCGCGACCTGGTGGTCGCCATGGGCGCCGGGGACGCCGCGCCCCGGCTGCTCGGGCTGGTGCTGGAGATGCACGGCCGGCGCCGCGTCTTCCTGCCCATCGGCCGGGTGAAGTCGATCGAGAACAACCAGGTGGTCTCCAGCGGCCTGGTGAACATCCGGCACTTCCAGCAGCGGCCGGGCGAGACGCTGGTGCTCGCCGAACTGCTGGACCGGCGGGTCACCGTCAAGGCCACCGGCCAGGCCGCCACCGTGCGCGACGTCGGCATCGAGCCCGAGCGCGGCGGCAAGGAGATGGTGCTGTCCAAGCTGTTCGTACAGAAGGTGGCCAAGGGTCTGCGCCGCCGCGGCGAGACGCTGACGGTGGACTGGGATGGGGTCACCGGGCTGTCCGTGGCCGCCGGGGCCCAGGGCGCCGCCGAACTGGTCGCGGCGCTGGACAAGCTGCACGCCGCGGACCTGGCGCACGTGATGCACGAGCTGTCGCCCAAGCGGCGCGGCGAGGTGGCCGCGGCGCTGGACGACGAGCGGCTGGCCGACGTGCTGGAGGAGCTGCCCGAGGACGACCAGGTGGAGATCCTCGGCGAGCTGGAGTCCGAGCGGGCCGCCGACGTGCTGGAGGCGATGGACCCCGACGACGCCGCGGACCTGCTCGGCGAGCTGAGCGCGGACGAGGCCGAGCGGCTGCTGGCGCTGATGGAGCCGCAGGACGCGAACCCGGTGCGGCGGCTGCTGACCTACCGCGAGGACACCGCCGGCGGCCTGATGAACTCCGACCCGATCATCCTGCCGCCGAACTCGACCGTCGCCGAGGCGCTGGCCCTGGTCCGGGACGAGGAGCGGACCCCGGCCAACGCCTCGCTGGTGTTCGTCACCCGGGCGCCCACCGAGACGCCGACCGGCCGCTACCTCGGCGCGGTCCACATCCAGCGGCTGCTGCGGGAGCCGCCGATGGCCCTGGTGTCCGGGGCGGTGGACGTGGAGCTGGAGCCGCTGCGCCCGGACGCGGCGCTGAACGAGGTGACCGCGTACATGGCCACCTACAACCTGGTGGCCGCGCCGGTGGTGGACGAGAACGACCGGCTGCTCGGCGCGGTGACCGTCGACGACGTGCTGGACCACCTGCTGCCGGACGACTGGCGGATGCGGGCCGCGCGGCTGCCGCACGACGAGCTGCCGCCGGAGCAGCGGGAGGTCGTGGAGCTGCTGGAGGAGCAGGAACAGAACGAGCAGCAGGAACAGCAGGAGCTGGAGGACTCACGGGGGCCGAACGGCGGGACGCCGGGGGCGGGGTCCGGATCCGAACCGGGGTCCGGGCGCGCCGTAGGCGTCGATGCAGGGGAGGCCTGAGATGGCGCGGGAATACGCTCAGGCGCGGCTGGACCAGCCGCGCGGCCGGCGGCAGGTGTCGCTGAAGCCCTCGTTCGACCCGGACGCCTTCGGGCGGGTGTCGGAGACGATCGCGCGGTTCTTCGGGACCGCGCGGTATCTGGTGATCCAGTCCGCGATCGTCGTGGTCTGGATCGTGCTGAACATCCTGGTGGTCACCAAGGCGATCCGCTGGGACCCGTACCCGTTCATCCTGCTGAACCTGGCGTTCTCGACGCAGGCGGCCTACGCCGCCCCGCTGATCCTGCTGGCGCAGAACCGGCAGGCCGAGCGGGACAAGGTGCAGATCGCGGAGGACCGGGCGCGCGAGGAGCTGTCGATCGCGACGATGGAGTACATCACGCGGGAGATCGCCTCGTTGCGGCTGTCGATCGGCGAGGTGGCCACGCGCGACTACGTGCGCGGGGAGTTGCAGGCGCTGCTGAAGGAGCTGGACGAGCGCGGCCGGGGCCTGGCCGACGAATAAGACG
>JABFXP010000567.1 GCA_013361685.1 Catenulispora sp. | reverse complement strand
GCCGCCGCCTTCACGCGGCTCTGGCAGGCGGCTGAGCAGAACTGGCGGACCGAGTTCTTCGACATGTCGACGTAGACGCGGTCGCAGTGCGGAGCCCGGCACACGCCGAGACGGCCGGCCAGTTCGCTGCCCACGGCCAGCGCAAGGGCGGTGGCGCAGCCGGCGGTCCAGCCGATGCCGTAAGAGTCGTCGGAGCCATGGAAGTGGACGGCCCACGGCTCGCCGGGGACGCGGTCCAGCTGGGGCCGGGCGCCGGTTTCCAGCAGGAGGCGGTTCACCGCGGCGGCGGCGTCGTCGGCGCGGCCCTCCTCCATCGCCTCGAATACGCCGCGCATCACCGCGGCGGCGTGGGAGAGGTGTTCGGCGTCGTCGACCGGCAGGACGTCGGGCAGCTTGCGTGCGGTCTCCGGGACGGCGCGGCGGGCGGCGGCGGGCAGCTCCGGGCCGCGCGGCGCGGTGAAGGGCCGGCCGCGGCGCTCGCCGTCGGTGAGGTCGTTCACGAAGGAGACGGCGGCGTCCAGCAGCAGTTCTACGTGACTGTCGAACAGCACTTGACCGGTCACTTCCTGTGGGCCTACGGTGATGTGACCAACGATAGTGGATTCATCGGTCACGCGGGGAGGGCGCCATGGCGGGGCGACTGCCGACGTCGGTGCGGGTGCTGGTCCTGGCTCGCGCGGTGAACCAGCTCGGCGGCTTCTCGCTGGCGTTCCTGACGGTGCTGCTGGCTGACGGTTTCGGCGCCGGGCTGGCGCTCGCGGGTGTCGTCTCGGCCGTTTTCGGCGCGGCGACCATCCCCAGCCGGCTGCTCGGCGGCCGGCTGGCCGACAGCTGGGGCCGGCGGCGCACGATTGTCGCCGGTCTGCTGGGCTGCGCGGCGGCCCAGCTCGGGCTGGCGGCGGCGCCGGACCTGGCGACCGCGACGGTCTGCGCGATCCTGCTGGGCCTGGCCTTCGAACTCTTCGAGCCGCCGAGCCAGTCCCTGATCGCGGACGCGGTGCCCGCCGCCGACCGGGCCTGCGCCTTCGGGCTGCTCACCACCGCGATCGCCGTCGGCAGCCTCGGCGCCGGGCTGATCGCCGACGTCGTGGGGCGCTGGAGCCTGCGGTGGCTGTTCGTCGTCGACGCGGCGACCGGCATCGCGTGCGCGGCCATAATGCTGCTGGCTTTGGCGCCGGATGGGAGAGGCAGGCTGCTGCCCCTGGCCGGGAACCGGTCCAGGAGAACGACAGATGTCGCGCCTGAGCCGTCGGCCGCACCCCCTGCGACCTCCGCGGCCCCTGCGACCTCTGCGGCCTCCAAGATCTCCCCGAACCCCAAGATCTCCATCTCCCCCTGGCACGACCGCGCACTGCTCACTCTCACCGCCTCCGGCACCGTCTTCGCCCTGATCTCGATGCTGTTCCTGGTCGCGCTCCCCCTCTCCCTCGCCGAGGTCGGCCTCCAACCGGCCGACGCCGGCCTGCTCATGGCAGCCTCCACCGCGACGCTCGTCCTCACCCGGCCGATCCTGCGCGCGGCCCCGGTCACCGCCCTCTCGCACTCGGCCACCTTCGTCCTCGGCTACCTGCTCATGGGCACCGGCCTGCTCGGCTACGCGCTCGCCCACACGCTGCCCACTCTCGTCCTCCCGACCGCCCTCTACAGCCTGGGCAACGTCCTGGTGATGGGTCGTTCCTTCGCAGCGGTCAGCGAGCTGGCACCGGCCGCGGCCTCGGCGCGGTATCTCGCGGTCTACGGCCTCAGCTGGGGCGTCGCCACGGTGCTGGCCCCGCTGGCCGCCGCGTGGCTGATCGGCGCGTCGGGGCCCGCGCTGTTGTGGGGCGCGACCGCCGCGTCGTGCGGGGTCATGGCGGGCGTGCAGCCCCGATTGCTCAAGCGGGTGCTCGCGGGCGCCGGTGATCTTGCTGTGATCCACTCCACAAACGCGGTGGCGGAACGCTACGATGCGGTGTCGATCTGAGTTGATCTGATGTGCCTGAAGTGCCGCCAGGAAGGTTCAGCACCGTGATCCACGCCCGCTCCGTCCGTCTCGCCACCGTCATCGTCCTCGGCGGCGCCGCGGCGCTGGCCACCACCGCCTGCGGCGGTCCGATGCAGGCCGGGGCCGCGGTGGTGGTGCAGGGCCAGCGCACCTCTGACCGGGATGTGCAAAGCGAGGTCGCCTCCTACATCACCATGAGCGAGGCCAACAAGCTCGTGCAGCCCGGCGGCACCACCGACCAGGAGCGGGCGAACACCGCCAAGGCCCAGATCGGTCTGCGGGTGCAGCAGGCGCTGTGGCAGAAAGCCGCCGACGACCTCGGGCTGACCGTGGGCCCGGACGCCGACGCCAAGCTCACCGCCACGCTGGTCGAGGAGACCCGGTCCGCGCTCGGCCCGACCTTCCACGGCAGCGACAACGAGGCGGTGGCCCTGGCGTTCGCCAAGTCGCAGCAGTACCACGACACGCTGCTGAGCCCCGCCACGGTGCCGATGTTCGTGCGGCAGCAGGTGCTGGTCGAGGCGGTCGTCTCCGCCGAGGCGGCCAAGCTCAAGGTGTCGCCGAACCTGCAGGACCCGACCACCGGTCAGGTCCTGGGCGCCGGGGTGATGCGGGTGCTGACCCAGGCGGACAAGGAGATCGACGTCAAGATCGCGCCCCGCTACGGCGCCTTCGACCTCCAGCAGCTCGCGGTCGTCGCCACCACCGACTCCTGGATCCGGCCCGGCAAGGCGCAGATCGACAACGCCCTGCAGCAGATGCAGCAGCAGCCGCAGTAAGCCCGCCGGACGCGAAGAGCGCGCCGATCCCGGGTCGGGACCGGCGCGCTTTGTCGTCTCCGCAGTCTCAGGGCTTCGCGTAGCGCTCCGCGATCGCGTGGAAGACCTTCTTCGGCTTCCAGTTCAGCTCCGGCGTGTCGGGCCCGGTCATCTTCACCGCCCCGTACGCCGCGAGGTCCAGGTCCTTGCGCGGGTCCCCCTCGTCGTGGCGGGCCAGGTAGGTGGCGAAGGTGAACCAGAAGGCGCTGTCGAAACCGGTCTGCTCGAACACGTCGAAGAGCTCCGTGAAGTACGAGACCTGCTCGTCCTCGCTGCGCAGATAGTCCCCGGCGACCATCGGCGGCTCCTGCGAGTGGTCCAGGATCGCCCAGCCCAGCCCGCCGCGGTCGCCCGCGCCGACGAACGTCGTGCAGCCGTACTCGGTGGCCACCACGGGCTTGCCGTGCTTGAAGAAATCCGCGACGTGCTCCCGGTAACTGTCCCGGTTGTTCACGTCGCGGTAGGCGTCCACGGCGACGAAGTCGAACGGCTCCCAGTCGATGGACTCCCACGGCCCGGCGGCGTACGTGACCTTGCCGTGGAAGTGCTCGCGGACCGCCGCGGCGGCCTCGGCCAGGTAGTTGCTCAGCCGGCCCAGGATCTGCGGGAAGTCGCTCCACAGCGCCGGGCCGCCGTTGGTAAGAGTGCTGATCCGCGCGTAGGTGTCGTCGCCGTCGAAGTAGCCGGGGCAGAACAGCGAGGTCTCGCAGCCCGCGACGAAGACCACCTCGGCCCCGGTCGCGCGGATCTGCTCGGCGCGCCGCGCGCAGTCGACGAGGTACTCGAGCAGCTCCTCGCGCGTCAGCTCGCAGGGGAAGGGGGCGAACCACACCTCCAGCCCGGCGTCGGCGGCGGCGCGGGCGGCGGCCTCCAGACGCTCCGGGACCGCGCCGGAGATCCGGACCGCCGTGCAGTGCAGGTCCTCGGCGATGATCCGGAGTTCCTTGCGGGCGGTCTCCGGTGCGAAGTCCGGGCGGGAGTCGGTGCCGCCGGGGAAGAAGCCGGTGTCGTAGTTGATGCCCTTGCCGCGCATGATGTCCTCCGTGGTGTCCGCGTGAGGTGGCCAGCTGGACCTTCGGAAACGATATATCGTATCAGTGGTCTGTGAGTCCGGCCTGGATGCCGGAGGCGGCAGCCTCGGCGGTGGTGCCGGCCGTGGCGTCCGCGAGCCGCGCCTCGATCAGCTTCTCGATCGGCTCCACCGCCGCGCCGCCGAGCACGCACGCCCCGCCGATCGCCGCCAGCAGCAGCACCGTGCCCAGCCACGCCATCGTCGAGGGTGCCAGCGTGAACGCGCCGACCAGCCGCGCCAGGCACTCGGTGAGCAGCGCGCCGCCCCAGATCAGGCTGTAGAGGTTCTCCTTGGCCCGGAACGCCGCGTCCCCCTGGGCGGCGTCCCAGGCGGCGATGCGCTGCGCGTTCCCCTTGGTGACGAACGGCTTCAGGCCCGCGGTCATCGCCGGCTTGCCGGCCCGCACCGACCACAGGATCCCCAGCGCGATGACGCTGCTGACCGCCGAGTCCTTGGCCGTCATCAGCCGCGCGCTGCCCGAGACGAAGGTGAGCGCGATCGCCGCCAGGTTCACCGTGAGCATCAGCGTGGCGAGGGTGTTCGCCTCGCGCTTGACCGCGAGGCTCGCGATCGCGCGGGCCGCGGGCACCACGCTGGTCAGCGCCAGGGCCGCGGCGGTGCCGACGCCGAACCCGCTGTGCAGCAGGTAGTAGCCGCCGAGGGGGAGCGCGATGTCGACGGCCAGCGGGGTCAGGGTCTGCTTCAGAGCGCTCGGCTCCGCGGCGGCGGCAGCGTCGACGTCGGCCGTGGTGGCGACGAGGCCGGCAGCGGCGGTGTCAGCAGCAGTGGTGGCGGTGGCGGCGGTCATGGCGGGTCCTCCCCGAAGGCGACTTGCTTAGGTTGGACCTAACTTTAGGTTGGACCAAGTCATTGGGTCAAGCCTAAGATTGGCGGTATGGAGACCACGAACCCGGCCGGCCTGCGGGAGCGCAAGAAGCGGCAGACCCGCGAGGAGATCTCAGCGGTGGCCACCCGCCTGTTCACCGAGCGCGGCTTCGAGCAGGTGACGATCGCCGACGTCGCCGCGGCCGCCGGGGTGGCCAAGATGACCGTCACCAACCACTTCCCGCTCAAGGAGGACCTGGTCTTCGACCGCGCGGACCACATCATCCGCGGTCTTCCGGACGCGGTCGCCGAACGGCCCGCCGGCGAACCGGTCCTGGCCGCCGCGCGCCGGTTCCACGCCGAGAGCCTGGCCGCCGGCGACCCCACCCTCGGCCACCTCGGCGTCCGCTTCGCCCAGCTGGTCCAGGCCAGCCCGGCGCTCGCGGCCCGGGAGCGGCAGATCCAGGACCAGCGCGAGGAGGCGCTCGCCGAGACTCTGGTCCGCCAGGCCCGGCCCGAAGAGGAGCTGACCGCGCGGATCGTCGCGGCCCAGATCGCCGGCGCCTACCGCGTCTTGTACTTCACGGCCCGCCGCATGCTGCTGGACGGCCTGCCGCCGGCCGACCTCGCCGACGCCCTCGGCCGCGCCGCCCGCCGCGCCTTCGACCTGCTGGCCGCCGACCTCAGCGGCTTCGATCCCCGGCCCCGCCTACGATCTACCCCATGACCGAAGCCCCGTCGCCGGCCGCCGTCGATCCCCAACCTGACGCCCGCATCGTGTTCCTCGCCACCTCCCCGCGCGTCGCCCTGGGACTGTTGTCCTGGCCGGCGTGGGAGACGCTGCGCGGCGCGGACGTCGTCTTCGCCGGCGACGGCGGCCACCCGCACATCCCCTATGTGGAACAGGCCACCGGCGCGGTGGTGACCCTGCCGGACCACAGCCCGGCGATGGCCGCCGAACGCCTCCTGGAGGCCGCCACGCCCGCGCGCACCGTCGTCTGGCTCACCGAGGATGAGGAATACGACGGCGAACTCGCCGTGGCCCTCGGGAACCGGTTGGTGGGCACGCAGATCTCGCCGCTGCCGGAGATCGAGGTGCTGCCCGGCTCCTACGATCTGCCCGGCGCGCGGCTGCTGGACCTGGTGGACGTGATGAACCGGCTGCGCTCGCCCGGCGGCTGCCCGTGGGACGCCGAGCAGACGCACGCCTCGCTGGTGGAGTACCTGCTCGAAGAGGCCTACGAGACCGTGGAGACGATCGAGGACGGCGATCCGATGACGCCCGGCCCCGGACGCGACGCGCTGCGCGAGGAACTCGGCGACGTGCTGCTCCAGGTGATGTTCCACTCCCGGATCGCCGAGGAGCACGACGAGGACCCGTTCTCGATCGACGACGTGGCCGACGGCATCGTCGCCAAGCTGATCCGCCGGCACCCGCACGTCTTCGCCGACGTGGACGCGCCCACCGCCGAGCACGTCGCGGCGAACTGGGACGTCATCAAGGCGCAGGAGAAGAAGCGCGACTCGGTGACCGAGGGCGTGCCGATGAGGTATCCGGCGCTGGCGCTGGCGGCGAAGCTGACGTCGAAGGCCCGCAAGGCGGGGCTGGCGGTTTCCGCCGGACCCGCGCCCGATCTTCCGGAGACCCCCGATGAACTGGGCGAACACCTGCTGGCCCTGGCGGCCGCGGCCGCGGTGGCCGGCTGGGATCCGGAGGAAGCGCTGCGGGCCGCCGCACGAAGGTACCGTAACCGGATCATTACGGCCGAGGAGGAGCTAGCCAGGGGGTAGGGGGTCCGGGTTACTCTGAGCGTGGTAGGCGAAGCGGACCGGCCGACTTCTCCTCATGACTCGTTCCTGACTTGGGAGAAGAGAACCACCATGATTGGCGAACTCCAGCCGTGGCACCTGATCGTTATCCTCGTTGTGCTGTTCTTGCTCTTCGGGGCCAAGAAGATGCCGGACATGGCCCGCTCCGTCGGCCAGTCGCTGCGCATCTTCAAGTCCGAGATGCGTCAGGGCGCGAAGGAGACTGAGGAGGTCGCCAAGCAGGCCCGCGAGGCCGCGACCGTGACCCCCGCCGTGGAGAACTCCACGACCGCGAAGGTCACCGACGCCGTGCAGAAGGAGCACAACGCGAGCTGAGCGGTCCACCGCTCGCGTTCGCCGACCGTGAGATGAGACATCGGGGCCTCCCGCACTCAGCGTGAGGCCCTTCGGTGTCGCTGCGCGATCCGCGCTGAGAACGCCGCGAGATCTGCCGCGGGCTTCGTTGTGAGATCAGCGATGAGGCGGTCCCTTCCGGGACCGCCTCATCGTCGTCACTGGCCCGGCAGCGTGTTCTGGAACGCGCCGTCGGCCGCGGCGTTCAGCGCGTCCTTCACCTTGTCGTCGTTACGCAGATCCGCGTATACCGCGGTGGTGATCAGCAAGTAGCGGTGGAAGCTGCCGAACTTGCCCTCCCGCGTGACGGCGGGGGTCTTGGTCAGCTTGGGGCAGGCGTCGGCGCCGGGCTGCCCGGCCGGCGGGCACCACTGGTTGTAGTCGCCGGTGTGCGCGACGGACAGCTTCTGGTACACCTTCTGCGCCGTGTCCGCGTCCGGGTAGGGGATGATCATCGCGCTCACGATGATCTGGTTCTGCGGATCGGTCCACGACGCGGCCATGAAGTCGGTGCACTTGGCGGACTTCACGATCGGCTCCACCAACGCGTCACCGACCTTGTCACACGGCTTCGGCCCGGCGGCCTTGAGCGTGTAGACGATGTTCTTGCTGTCGGTGAAGGTGGTGGCCACCATGCCGGCCTGGGTGAAGGGCGTCTTGTCAGTCGTGTCCCGGTCCAGGGCTGCTCCGCCGGTCGGCGCCGCGGCCGGCGACGACGGTGCGCCCGCGGAACTGGTGTAGCTGTTGTCCGGGAAGGAGCCCGTGGTCGTCGGCGTACTCGCCGCGGTCTTCTGGGTGCTGGCGTTGGTCTGCGGCGAGGAGCTCTTGTCGTCCTTGCCCTTGGTGAAGAAGTAGATCCCGGCCGCGGCGGCCGCGATCGCCACCACACCGACCACGATGAACACGATGTTCCGGCCGTTGCCCTTGGCCGGCGGCGGAGTGCTCGGCATGCCCTGGCCGGGCATCTGCGGAGGCGTGAACTGGGGCGGCGGAGGCTGCGGGTTGTAGCCGGAGTAAGGACCGAAGCCGCTGGCGGAGGGCGGGGGCCCCGGGGGCGGGAACTGCCCCGGCCGTGCGTCCTGCACCGGCGGCGGCGGGTACTGCGGCTGCGGCGGCGGCGCGTAAGGACCCTGGTTCCAACCCCCACCCTGCGGCTGCTGCGGCTGCTGCTGCGGCGGCTGGTCTTGGGGCGGGGGCTGGGGTGTCCCCCACCCGGGCTGTATATGGGTCTCCCAAGGCGGCTGCTCCGACATAGCCGACAGCATAGGGAGTTCACCTCTCCCACGTGGAGTCCCCTCCCACCCGTCCTGTGCCGATCAGCCTTCAACAGACTCGTCTAAGGTCGGAGGATGGCCGATACCCCAGACATCACCTTCGAGCGTCTAGCCGCTGACATCCTCGACGAGATGTGGCAGCGCCACCCCGACACCGCGACGGTCCTCGGCCTGCACGAGCACGACGCCGAACTGCCCGACGGCTCGGCGGCCGGCCTGGCGGCGGAGTCCGCGTGGCTGGCCCGGCGAGCCGCCGACCTCGCCGGGATCGACACCGCCGGGCTGTCCGCGCAGAACCGCGTGGACGCCGCGATCCTGGCCACCGAGCTGGCCTCGATGCGCTTCCAGCTCGACGAGCTGCGCGAGCACGAGTGGAACCCCGCCGAGGCCAACCCGGGGATGGCGCTGTACACGCTGCTGGCGCGCGACTACGCCCCGGCGGCCGACCGGCTCGCGTCCTTCGCAGGCCGGCTTGCGGCGGTGCCGGCGGCGCTCGCCGCGAACCGGGATCTGCTGGCGGGCAAGCCGTTGTCGCGGATCCACCTCGAGCTCGCGGTCGGACAGTTCGAGGGCACGGTCGATCTGCTGCGCGGAGAGCTCGACGCGGCGCTGGCGGACGCGCCCGGGGCGAGGCCGGCGATCGACGCGGTCCGGCCCGCCGCGCTGGAGGCGCTCCAGGAGCACATAGCGTGGCTCAAGGAGCGGCTGGCGGCCGGCGACGCCGGCGAGGAGCAGTTCCGGGATCCGCGCATCGGCGCCGACCTGTTCGCGCGCAAGCTGTCGCTGACTCTGAACGCCGAGTCGGACGCCGCGGCGATCCTGGCCCGGGCCGAGGCCGACCTCGAGCGGGTCACCGCGGAGATCGGACAGGCGGCGGCCGACTACGAGGGCGTAGACCTGCCGGCCTCCGCCGCCGACCGGTCGGCTCTGGTCCGCGGGGTCCTGAACCGGCTGGCCGAGGCGGCGCCGGACAGCGACACCATCCTGGAGGTCGCCCGCACCGCGCTGCTCGGGCAGTTCGCGTTCGTCCGCGAGCACGACTTGGTGACGGTGTACGACGACCCCTACGAGGTGGTCGCCATGCCGGAGATCAACCGCGGCGTGGCCGTCGCGTACTGCGACCCGCCGGGGCCGCTGGAGACCGCCGAGGTGCAGACCATCCTCGCGATCTCGCCGACGCCGGACGACTGGACCGCCGAGCGCGTCGACTCGTTCTTCCGCGAGTACAACCTGCACATGGTGCACAACCTGATGGTCCACGAGGCGATGCCGGGCCACCTGCTCCAGTTGCAGCACTCGCAGCGCTTCCAGGCGCCCACGACGGTCCGCGCCGCCATGTGGTCCGGCTCGTTCGTCGAGGGCTGGGCCGTCTACGCCGAGGAGGCGATGGTCCGCCACGGCTACCCCGGCTACGGGAACCCGGCGGGGGTGCGGATGCAGCAGCTGAAGATGCAGCTGCGGATGATCATCAACACCATCCTGGACGGCCGGGTCCACGGCCACGGCATGACCGAGGACGAGGCCATGACGCTGATGATGGAGCGCGGCTTCCAGGAGGAAGGAGAGGCGGCGGGCAAGTGGCGCCGCGCTCTGCTGAGCAGCGCGCAGCTGTCCACCTACTACGTCGGCTACACCGAGGTCGCGGACCTGGTCCGCGATCTGCGCGCGGCCCACCCCGACTGGCCGGAGAAGCGGGTGCACGACATGGTGCTGGCCCACGGCTCGCCGGCCGTGCGGTATCTCAGGGAGCTGCTGGAGGTCTGAAGCCGGCCCGGACCTAGGCGTTCATGTAGCGGAGGACCGCCATCACCCGGCGGTGGTCCTCCGCCGCGGGCGTCAGGTCCAGCTTGGTGAAGATGCTCGACGTGTGCTTCTCCACCGCCTTCTCGGTGACGAACAGCGAGGCCGCGATGGCCGAGTTCGACCGGCCCTCCGCCATCAGCGACAGCACTTCGCGCTCGCGCGGTGTCAGCGTCTCCAGCGGGTCGTTCTTCTTGCGGCGTCCCAGCAGCTGCGCCACGACCTCCGGGTCCAGCGCGGTCCCGCCGGCCGCCACCCGCTTCAGCGCGTCGACGAACTCCTCGACCTCGGCCACCCGCTCCTTGAGCAGATAGCCCAGGCCGTTGGCGCTGCTGGAGAACAGCTCCTGCGCGTAGGCGGCCTCCACGGCCTGGCTGAAGACCAGGATCGCCATGTCCGGGAACTTGGCGCGCACTTCTACCGCGGCTCGCAGGCCCTCGTCGGTGAAGGTCGGCGGCATGCGCACGTCGGCGACGACGACGTCCGGCCGGTACGCCTCGGCCGCGGCCACCATGCCCTTGCCGTCGTCGACCTTGGCCACGACGTCGAACCCCGAGTCCGCCAGCAGCCGGGCCAGGCCCTCGCGCAGCAGGACCGCGTCTTCGGCGATCAGGACACGGATGGGATCTCGCACGGAATCTCCATGATGATTTGGGTCGGCCCGCCGATGGGGCTGCTCACCGACAGGATGCCATCCAGCGGCGCGATCCGGTCGCCGAGCCCGGCCAGGCCGCCCCCGGCCTTGGCCTCGGCCCCCCCGACGCCGTCGTCGCCGACGCTCATCCGCAGACAGCCCCCGCGGTAGTCCAGGTCGATCCAGGCGCGCGAGGCCTGCGCGTGCTTGGCCATGTTGGCCAGCGCCTCCGAGGCCACGAAGTACGCCGCCGACTCCACCTCCGGGCTCGGCCGCCCGGGCAGCGCGCTGTCCACCTCCACCGGGATCGGGGAGCGGCCGGCGAGCGCGGACAGCGCGGCGTCCAGCCCGCGGTCGGTGAGCACCGCCGGGTGGATGCCCCGGGCCAGGTCCCGCAGTTCGCTCAGGGCCAGCTTCACGCCCTCGTGCGCCTCGGCGACCAGCTTCGCCGCCGCCTCGGAGTCCTCCTCCGAGCCCGACTTCAGCTTGGACTTGGCCCGGCCCAGGTCCATGGCCAGCGCCACCAGCCGCTGCTGCGCGCCGTCGTGCAGGTCCCGCTCGATGCGCCGCCGCTCCGCCTCGGCGGCGCTGACCGCCTGGCTGCGGGTGGCGCGCAGCGCCTCCTCCCGGCGGTCCAGTTCGGGCCGGCTCAGGCCGAGCAGGCCGCGGCCCAGGCCGGTCTGCGCGCGGGTCGCCAGCTCCAGCAGCGCCGGGCTGGTGAACCACATGAACAGGAAGCCGGCGGAGGCGAAGGTGAGGATCCCGGTCGTGGTGCTGACGTAGTACTCGCTGCCGTTCACGTGCATCAGCGGGATGCGATGGTGCGGCAGGTAGGAGTACCAGAACGGCACCGAGACGGCCCCGAGCGCGATCCCCCACATCGTCACGATGGTGATGAACCAGCCCAGGCCGAGCGTGGTCGCGATGCCCAGGTGCACCAGGTCCCGCCAGGTCGCCGCCTCGGAGACGTAGGCGAGCAGCCGGGCCGACCACTTCCCGGAGGGGCGGGGGTCGCGATAGGGCGCGGGCACCCGCTCGCCGGTCAGGTTCAGGATGCGCCGGCGTTCCCGCTGGCTGAACGCCCGCAGCGAGACCATCGCCAGCATCAGCAGCGGCAGGCCGGCGACGAACAGGGCCAGCGTCGAGCCGACGGTGAGGGCCACGATCATCCACAGCAGCAGGACGAAGCCGCCGAAGAAGGAGGACACCAGGTACGCCTGCTGCCGCAACGCCCGCCCGGTGAACGGGCCCCGGAGCAGGATGCCCGCCCCGACCTCGGGTGCGGCGCCGTGCTCGCGGCCGCCGGCAGCCCTGGTCCCCATAGTCGTGATCATAGGTCCAGGATGCGCGATCGGTCAGGGGATTCCGATGGGGGTGGCCCTACTTTTCGCCGGCCCGGAACCGGCGGGGCACCGCTCCGTCGGCCGACGATCGTCAATGACCCCTTGACGACCGGGTGGCGTCAACCCATCATTGACGCATGTCGGAAAACGCCGCACAGCCCGCGCCGGACTCGAGCCCGTCGACCCCTTCCATCTCGCCGGCTCCGCCGAACCCGCCGACCCTCCCGGCCCTCATCAGCGCCATCGCCTCCCGCCATCCGGCGACCGACCCGATCGCCCGGCTCACCGAGGCCGTCCAGACCGCCGCCACCCTCACCACGCTCGCCGACCACCTCATCGGCCACTTCGTCGACGCCGCCCGGGCCGCCGGCGCCTCGTGGACCCAGATCGGGGTCGGCCTCGGGGTCTCCAAGCAGGCGGTCCAGCAGCGGTTCGTGCCCCGGGAGCCGACCACCGTCGCCGACTTCACGCTCGACCGCCAGCGCTTCACCAGCTTCACGAGCCGCTGCGTGGACTGCGTCGCCGCCGCCGAGAAGGTGGCCCAGGGCACCGGTGCCGCCGCCGTCACACCGACCCACATCCTGATCGGCCTGTTCGCCGAGCCCGAGAGCATCGCCGTGCGGGCCCTGGCCGAACACGGCCCGGAGATCCCCGACCGGATCCGGGCCGCGGCCGTCGACTCGCTCCCGGCCCCCGACCCGGAGCACTCCGCCGCCGGGGCCGACGCCGGTTTCCCGTTCGCCCCCGACTCCCGCAAGATCTTCGACCTCGCGGTGCGCGCCGGCCTCACCCTCGGTCACAACTACATCGGGACCGAGCACCTCCTGCTGGCCCTGGCCGCCGACCCGGAGTCGGCGACCGCGCGCCTGCTCGCCGCCGAGCCGTTCCACCTCACCCATGACGTCCTCGCGGCATCGATCGAGAACCAGCTGGCGGAATTGAGGCGTCGCCGGGCCGAACAGCAGGCGAAGTTCCCGCCCGTCACCGGGGCCGTCTCACCCCTCGGCCCCGCAGATCAAGGGGCGGGGTCCGGCGCGGGATAGGCTCGTCCCGACACCAGAATTCCCTGAAGGAGAGATGCGACGTGGCGTCCATCGAAGCCATCAACGCGCGGGAGATCCTCGACTCGCGTGGCAACCCGACCGTCGAGGTCGAGGTCCTGCTCGAAGACGGCAGCTTCGCCCGGGCGGCGGTGCCGTCCGGTGCTTCCACCGGTGCCTTCGAGGCGGTCGAACTGCGGGACGGCGACCCGGCGCGGTACGGCGGCAAGGGCGTGGAGAACGCCGTGCAGGGCGTGCTCGACGAGATCTACCCGGCCGTGGTCGGCGAGGACGCCTCGGACCAGCGGCTGATCGACCAGGCGATGATCGACCTGGACGCGACGCCGAACAAGGCCCGCCTGGGCGCCAACGCGATCCTCGGCGTGTCGCTGGCCGTGGCCAAGGCCGCCGCCGACTCCGCCGAGCTGCCGCTGTTCCGCTACCTGGGCGGGCCGAACGCGCACACCCTGCCGGTGCCGATGATGAACATCCTCAACGGCGGCGCGCACGCCGACTCCAACGTGGACATCCAGGAGTTCATGATCGCCCCGATCGGGGCCGGCAGCTTCCGCGAGGCGCTGCGCTGGGGCGCGGAGGTCTACCACACCCTCAAGGGTGTGCTGAAGGAGCGGAACCTGAGCACGGGCCTGGGGGACGAGGGCGGCTTCGCCCCGAACCTGCCCTCCAACCGGGACGCGCTGGACCTGATCACGCTCGCCATCGAGAAGGCCGGTTACGTTCCCGGCCGCGACATCGCGCTCGCCCTGGACGTGGCCGCCACCGAGTTCCACAAGGACGGCGCCTACGAGTTCGAGGGCAAGTCCCGCAGCGCCGCGGAGATGATCGACTACTACGCCGAGCTGGTCGACGCCTACCCGCTGGTCTCCATCGAGGACCCGCTGGACGAGCAGGACTGGGACGGCTGGAAGACCATCACCGACCGTCTGGGCGCCCGCGTGCAGCTGGTCGGCGACGACCTGTTCGTCACCAACCCCGAGCGGCTGGCCCGGGGCATCGCCGGCGGCCAGGCCAACGCGCTGCTGGTGAAGGTGAACCAGATCGGCACCCTGACCGAGACCTTCGACGCCGTGACGCTGGCGCACCGCAACGGCTACCGCACCATGATGTCGCACCGCTCGGGCGAGACCGAGGACACCACGATCGCCGACCTGGCGGTCGCGATGGACTGCGGCCAGATCAAGACCGGCGCGCCGGCCCGCTCCGACCGCGTCGCCAAGTTCAACCAGCTGCTCCGCATCGAGGAGGAGCTGGACGACGCCGCCCGCTACGCCGGCCGCTCGTCGTTCCCGCGGTTCCAGTACGAGGGCTGACGCGCCGGGCGCGGTATCGTCGTCAGTCATGAGATCGGCGAGCCCGGGGCCCGGGCGGCCCCGGCGCTTGAGCGCGGTCCCGACGCAGCGGCCTGCCGCCGCGTCGGGATCCGCGCGTTCGGGCGACGCCGCCGAGGACTCCGAAGAGGGCGTCGACGCCGCTGACAGCAAGGGCTCTGGCTCAGGTTCGGGCTCCGGCTCAGGCTCAGGTTCACGCCCAGGTTCGGGCTCGGGTTCCGGCCCGCGCCCGCCGCTGAAACGCCGCACCCGCTACACGGCCCGCGCCGCGGTGCTCCTGCTGGTGTTCTGCGCCCTGGTCCTGGCCCTGGCCTACCCGCTCCAGCAGTACGTCTCGCAGAACTCGCAGATCGACAAGCTCAAGCGGCAGAACTCGGAGAAGCGCGCCGAGGTCGACCGGCTCCGGCAGGAACTGGAGCGCTGGCAGGACCCGGACTACATCCGCATCCAGGCGCGCAGCCGCCTGCACTACGTGCTGCCCGGCGAGACCGGCCTGCGCCTGCTCGGCTCCGGCGACGCCGCCTCCGGCGTCCCGAACCCGGCCGACACGCGCAGCGGCGGTTCGGCGGCCTGGTACGCACAGCTGTGGGGCTCGGTGACGTCCGCCGCGACCAGCCCGCCGGCCGCCGGTCCCACCGCGCAGAGTTCGACGCCGGGCCCGGCCCGGAAACCGCCGTCGAGCCCGAAGCGCTGACCGGCTCAGACGCCCAGGTACTTCAACACCGCCAGCACCCGGCGGTGGTCCTCGTCGGCCGGCGGCAGCCCGAGCTTCGTGAAGATGTTGCTGATGTGCTTCTCCACCGAGCTGTCGGCCAGCACCAGCTTCTTGCCGATCGCGGCGTTCGACCGGCCCTCGGCCATCAGCCCCAGCACCTCGCGCTCCCGCGCGGTGAGCGCGTCGGTCGGATGCGACCCGAGCAGCTGCACCACCACCTCGGGATCGAGCACCGTGCCGCCCTCGGCGACCGTCGCCAGGGCCCGCACGAAGTCGCTGACGTCGGCGACCCGCTCCTTGAGCAGATACCCGACGCCCGAGGCGTTCCCGGAGAACAGGTCCCGGGCATAGCGCGTCTCCACATATTGGGAGAACAACAGCACGCCCACCTTCGGGTGGCTCTTGCGCAGCTTCAGCGCCGCCCGCAGGCCCTCGTCGGTGTGCGTGGGCGGCATGCGGATGTCCATGACCACCGCGTCCGGCGGCTCGGCGGCGACCGCGGTCAGCAGCGCGTCGGCGTCCGGAACAGCGGTCGGCACCTCGTGCCCGCGCTTGGTCAGGATCTGGACGAGTCCGTCCCGCAGGATGATTGAGTCTTCCGCGATCATGATGCGCACGGGCTCCATTGTCCCTCAGCGCAGCGTGCTGGAACACACCGTGACGACGGCCCGGCCCGGGAGGGCCGGCCGCCGTCGCGGACGCCCGGGGCTCAGACCCGCATCGGCAGCGTCACCACCACCCGCGTCGGCCCGCCTTCGGGGCTGTCCACCGCCAGCGACCCGTCCACCGTCCGGACCCGGTCGTACAGCCCGGCCAGTCCGCCGGCGTACCCGACCCGCGCCCCGCCGCGCCCGTCGTCCTCGACCACCAGCACCAGCTTGCCCGACTCCTGCACCACCGACAGCGCCGCGCGGGTGGGCGCGGCGTGCTTGGCGGCGTTGGTCAGCAGCTCCGCCGCGCAGAAGTAGGCGATGGTCTCGATCGCCCCCGACGGCCGCTCGCCCAGCGCCACCGACACCGTCACCGGCATCGCCGACCGGGCCGCCAGCGTGCCCAGCGCGTCGCCCAGGCCGTTGTCCAGCGCCGCCGGGTGGATGCCGCGCGCCAGGTCCCGCAGCTCGTTGATGGCCTGCTTGGCGTTGCGGTGCGCGTTGTCGATCAGCGCGCGGGTCTCGGTCAGGTCCAGGTCCGTGCCCCGGGCTCCGGAGGCGTCCAGGTTCTCCTTCGCCTCGCCGAGCTGCATCGCCAGCGCCACCAGTTGCGCCTGCGCCCCGTCGTGCAGATCGCGTTCGATGCGGCGCAGCGCGGCCGCCGAGTCGTCGACGGCGTGCGCGCGGCTCACCGTCAGCTCCTCGACCCGGCGCTCCCCCCGGGTCGGGCCGAGCAGCGCGGTCATCAGCACGGTGTCCAGCCAGAGCAGGCCCTTCAGGATCCACACGGCCGCCGTCACCCACACCAGGCCCGCCAGCGTCACCAGGAAGGCGCGCGGCCAGCTGTCGAAGTAGAAGCCGTCGCCGAGCTGGAGCCCGGAGTGGTGGACCACGCCCTTGCTGTCCTTGTTGGTCGGGTCGAAGACCCACCACCACAGCGGGTACAGGGTCGTGAAGACGCCCTCGAGCACCCCGAGGCCCAGAGCGAAGATGTAGGCGATGGCCAGCGGGAAGCGCACCAGCAGGTAGGCGTGCGCCCGCCAGCCCGGCAGGTCGCCCAGCGCCGCGCCGAGCTTGGCCAGCACGCCGTGCGCGGCCGCCCAGCGCTGGTTCGGCGGCGGCGCCTCGATCTCGGTGCCCAGCAGCCGGCCGGCCATCGCGCGCTGGAGCCTGGCGTACTGCCGGGACAGGAAGATCGCGGTGGCGATCAGCGGCAGCCCCACGAACGTGAAGCTCAGCGCGCCGCCGACGGCCATGGTGACCACGACGAAGACGAATCCCGCGATGCCCAGCGGCGCGGACACGAGCGCGTAGAGGTACTGGCGGCCGGTCCGCGCGGATACCGGGCTCAACAGGAAGTGCTTCATAGTAGGAGAGTCTTGCCGATCATCACGTCGCATCCCATGGTGCGACCTGGGAACTTCAACCCCCGGTTATCCCTACCATGAACGCCGGGCGGCCCGCAGGACCCGGAAGGATCGGCGGGATCGGCGAGCTCGATCGGCTCGACGGCGCTTCGCGGGTCACGAGGGGAGCGCGGTGTTCGTCGTCGACGCCGTCCACGTCAGCTTCTCCACCTTCGTCTCGCCGCCGGCCGCGTCGAGCTCCGGCACCAGGTCGGCGAACCGCTCCAGCGCCGCGCTGAGCGCGGTGGCCAGGGAGGCGCTGGCCTGGACGGACTCCACGCCGCTGGCGGCCGCCCACCTGTCGGCATCCACTGTCACTCGGACTTTGACCGTTGCCGATACGTTCACGTCCACGTACTCAGCGTAACCTCTTGCGGCCTCATGCGGGATGGCCTTCTATACGCCGCATGACGACGGTCGCGGAGCTGGTCGGCGCGCAGACGCGGCGCGCCGGGGTCGGACTGCTCGGTCCGGGCGGGATGCGGTATCAGCATGCGGAGATCGCGGCGCACGCCGCGGCCAGGGCGGCGCTGTTCCGGGGGCGGCATCGGCGCGGTATGGAGCCGCATATAGGGATCCTTTCGGACAACACCGACGAGTTCGTGTTCTGGCTCGAAGCCGCCGCGCTCGCCGGGGCGGCGCTGGTCGGCGTGAACCCGACGCGGCGCGGTGCGGAGCTGGCGCGGGACATCCGGCACGCCGACTGCGAGCTCCTGGTCACCTCGCGCTCCCACCTGCCGCTGCTGGCCGGGATCGGGCTCGGCCCGGAGCACGGACCGGGCGGCGGATCAGGGCTCGACGAGAGTCCGATCCCGCTGCTGGTGGTGGACGAACCCGGCTATGCCGAAGCGCTCGCGCCGTTCCAGGGGCTCGGACCCCGGGACGTCGAACCGGTGGCGCCGGTGACCGAGGACACCCGGATGCTGCTGTACTTCACCTCCGGCTCCACCGGCGCGCCGAAAGCCGTGACCTGCGTTCAGGGCCGCCTGGCGGCCTCCGGCGCGGCGATGGCCGAGCGGTTCGCCCTGTCGACGTCAGACGTCTGCTACATCCCGATGCCGATGTTCCACGGCAACGCGATCCTGGCGAACTGGGGCCCGGCGCTGGTCGCCGGAGCGGCGGTGGCCCTGCGGGACCGGTTCTCCGCCTCCGGGTTCCTGCCCGACGTCCGCGCCTATCAGGCCACGTACTTCACCTATGTCGGACGGGCGATCTCCTACATCCTCGCCACCCCCGAAGACGCCGATGACGCGGCCAACAGCCTGCGTGCGGGGTTCGGCACCGAGGCCGATGCGGCGGACCGGGAGTACTTCGAGCGCCGCTTCGGCTGCCACCTCTCGGAGGGCTACGGCGCCTCCGAGGGCGGTATCACCGTCGTCGCCCCGCGCAGCTTTCCGGAGGCGGTGCGGGCCCGCGGCGCGGCGGTCGGCCGTGCCCACGCCGGCCTGGCGATCCTGGACCTGGAGACCGGCGAGCCCTGCCCGCCCGGCGTCTTCGACGCCGCCGGCCGCCTGCTGAACGGCGCCGAGGCGATCGGCGAACTCGTCGGCACCGGCCCCGGCGGCTTCACCGGCTATTGGAAGAACCCTGACGCCGACGCCGAGCGCTACGCCGACGGCCGATATCGCAGCGGCGACCTGTTCTACGCCGACAGCGACGGCTGGCTGTATTTCGCCGCCCGCAAGGCCGACCGCATGCGCGTGGACGGCGAGAACATCTCCGTGGCGCTGCTGGAAGCCATCCTGGCGCGCTGGGAGCCGGTCGAGGGGGTCGCGGCCTACGCGGTGCCCGACGAGGTCACGGGAGACGCGGTGATGTGCGCCCTGGTGCTGAGACAGGGCTCTGTGTTCGACCCCGACGCGTTCGCGAAGTTCCTCACCGCACAAGCGGATCTGGGCACCAAGATGGCGCCGCGCTTCATCCGCGTCACCGCGAAGCTCGCCACCACGGCGACCGAGAAGATCTCCCGCTATGCCCTGCGGGATCAAGGCTGGTGGGAGGTCGGCGACGACGCGGTGTGGACGCGAACGGGACGGGAGACGGTCTACGAAAGGCTCGACGGCTCGCGGTGAAGCCGCACACACCTACCGGTGACACCCACTGTGTGGACGCGCACCAGACGGGAAACGGTCTACGAAGCTTCGGCGGCTCGCAGTGAAGCCGCGCCGGTCATCGCTCACACCGCCGGCGCCATCGGCAGCGTCAGCCGGAACTCCGCGCCGCCGCCGTCGGCCGCGCGCACGTTCACTCCGCCGCCGTGTCCGGCGGCCACCTGCGCCACGATCGCCAGGCCCAGCCCGGACCCGGGCAGGTCGCGGGCGCTCGCCGCGCGGTAGAACCGGTCGAACACGTGCGGCAGGTCGGCCTCCGGGATGCCCGGCCCGTGGTCGCGGACGCTAAGTGTGACCTGCCCGGCCACCGCCGAAACCCGCACCTCGACCAGGCCGCCGTCCGGGGAGAACTTCGCGGCGTTGTCCAGCAGGTTGCGCACCGCCTTGGCGAGCCGGTCGGAGACCCCGACCACTTCGCACTCCGCCAGGTCGGCCTGGAACACCGCCTTCGGCCAGTGCGCGGCGGCGCGGTCCACGCAGCGCCGCACCAGCAGGTCCAGGCGCACTTCCTCGAAGTGGTCGGCCTGCTCCTCGCCGCGCGCCAGCTCCACGGTGTCGGTGACCAGCGCGGTCAGGTCGTCCAGCCCGCTCATGATCCCGGCCACCAGCGCCCGGCGGTCCTCCGGATCCAGGCGTTGGGCGTCGGCCAGCACCTCCACGTTGGTGCGCAGCGAGGTGAGCGGGGTGCGCAGCTCGTGCGAGGCGTCGGCGACCAGCTGCCGCTGCCGGTCGGTGGCCTCCTGCACGGCGTCCAGCATCGAGTTGAAGCTCGCGGCCAGCCGGCCGAGTTCGTCGCGGGCGCCGGGCGCCACCGGGATGCGGTGTGCCAGGTCGTGGGTGGCGGTGATGCGCTCGGCGGTGCCGGTCAGCTCGGCCACCGGCCGCAGCGCCGTGCGGGCGACCAGCCAGCCCAGGCCCGCGGCCAGCACGATGCCGGCCATCCCGGCGCCGAACAGCTGCCAGCCCAGGGTGGACAGCTGCCGGTCCACGCCGGCCAGCGACATCGAGATCTGCACCGCGTGGCCGTTGCCGGCCGGCAGGGTCAGCACCCGGATGTGCGTCTGGTCCATGTGCGTCGAGTACAGGTTGTCGTCCCGGGTCTCGGCGGCCACTTCGGCGTCCTGGGGGGAGACCGGGATGACGCGCTGGGTGGTCGGGACCACCACGGCGATGCGGTCCGGGCGCGCGTAGACGGCCAGCGGCGTGCCGTCCGCGGCGATCAGCTGCCAGTTGCCCTGGGTCTCGCCGAACAGCGGGGACCGGTCGGGGAACGAGCGCAGCCGGTTGAGCAGCAACTGGGCCTGCATGCGCCGGGCCTGGTTGTACAGGCCCTCGTCGACGTGCTGCATCAGTTCGTGCCGCACCGCGAGGTACCCGACTGTGACGCCGCCGCCGACGCCGGCGACCACCGCGACGGTGGCGGCCAGGGCCAGGCGGGCGCGCAACGGCATGGTGCGCCAGAACGTGAACAGCGAGGAGAACAGCGAGAAGGGGAAACGGCGGCGCTTGCGTTCGCGATCGCGGCCTTCGCCCGGGTCCGAGGCCGGATCGGTGTCAGCGCCGGCGTCGGCCGCGGTGGTGGGAGCGGGGGCCGGAGTCCGCACGGCGTACGGCGGCATGCCGCCGGCCCAGTTGACCGGGGCGGTGCCGACGACGACGCCCGGGCCGACGCCCGCACCGGCGGCGCTGCCGCCGGTGTCGACTCCGCCGCTGAACTCGGCGGTCTGCCCGCTTCCGGGGACGATTCCGCCGCCGAACGCGGTACCGGCTCCGAACCCGGCACCGGTTCCCGCAACGGCCTGCGCCCCGCCGACCCCGCCGACCCCGACGCCCACCCCGCTGCCGGCCACCGTCCGCCGGGCCCGCCGCAGCAATCCCCGGATCACGCCGGGGCCCGCAGCGTGTACCCGAACCCGCGCACGGTCTGCAGCAGCCTCGGCTCGCCGCCGGCCTCGGTCTTGCGGCGGATGCACGAGACGAAGACCTCCAGCGAGTTCGACTCCGGCCCCAGCTCGTAGCCCCAGATCCGGTCGGAGATCACCTCGCGCGGCAGCACCCGGCCGGAGTTGCGCATCAGGAGCTCCAGCAGCGCGAACTCGGTGCGGGTCAGCTCGATCGAGCGGCCGCGCCGGTACGCCAGCCGGGACTCCGGGTCCAGCTCCAGGTCCTCGAACACCAGCCGCTCGGACTCCGGCAGCGGTTCGTACTCGGCCCGCCGCAGCAGCGCCCGCATCCGGGCGTGCAGCTCGGCCAGCGCGAACGGCTTCACCAGGTAGTCGTCCGCGCCGGCGTCGAGCCCGGCGACCCGGTCGCCGACCGCGTCGCGCGCGGTCAGCAGCAGGATCGGGGTGTGGTCGCCGACGCCGCGCAGGCGCCGGCACACCTCCACCCCGTCCAGCTCGGGCATCATCACGTCCAGCACGATCGCGTCCGGGGCCTCGGCGGCGATCTGCTCCAGCGCCGCCAGGCCCCCGGCGGCGGTGCGCACGCGGTAGCCCTGCAGGCGGAAGGCCCGGGCGACCGCGTCGCGGATCTCGGTGTCGTCGTCGACGACCAGCAGGCTGCGGGATTCTCGGCTGTCCATCCCGTCCAGTATCACCCGTTTGACCCACTCGGCGAAGACGCGCCGGGCGAGGGGGTGCGGTTCCCGCGCCCGCCGGGGAAGCCGAAGTTGGAGATCCCGCTGAGCACCGAACGCGCCGTGATCGTCCCGCTACTGTCCGGCGTCC
Source organism: Catenulispora sp. (assembly GCA_013361685.1). Classification (GTDB taxonomy): domain Bacteria; phylum Actinomycetota; class Actinomycetes; order Streptomycetales; family Catenulisporaceae; genus Catenulispora. The sequence continues at coordinate 17,312 of JABFXP010000567.1, read as the reverse complement.
CGATCACGGTCACCTCCGACCCGTTCGCCAGGTCGGTCAGCGCCCCGGTCTTGCCGATGGTCACCGTGGTCTGGGCGTTGGTGTCGACGGTCACCTGCTTGCCGGTGGAGTCGGTGACCGTCAGCTTGGTGCCGTTCACCGCGGCCACCGTGCCGGTGACGGTGCCGCCGCGGTTGAACTGTCCGTTCTGGCCGCCGGTGCCGCCGTTCTGCCCGCCGGTGAAGCCGCCGCGGGTCCGGGCGCCCCCGGCGGCGGCGTTGGCGTTGGTGTTCGTGCTCTTGGTCGAGTCGGCGTTGGACTTGCCGACCGCGATGCCGCCGACGAACCCGCCGACCGCCAGCACCACGCCGATCAGCGCCAGCGTCACCTTCGGCAGTCCGCCGCCGCTGCGGGCCTTGAGCTGCCCGGCGATGTCCGGCGCGGTGGGGGGTGCGGACAGGAGCTCGAAATCCTCGTTCCCGCCGGTGCCGCCGTTGCCGGTGTCCTGGCTGCTGCTGCCCTGGTTCTCAGACATTTTCTGACTACTCCCGCTCGTGGTTGCGTGTTCGTGGGCGGCTTGCCCGGGGCGGCTCACTCGTGACGGAGCGCCTGGATCGGATGCAGCTTGGCCGCGCGGTTGGCCGGGAACGACCCGAAGAACAGCCCGATCAGCGCCGACACCGCGAAGGCCAGCGCGATCGAGGCCGGCACGATCACCGGCTTCACCCCGGCCACCGTGAACCGGGTGCCGACCAGTCCGGCGATCACCCCCAGCGCCCCGCCGATCAGCGACAGCAGCACCGCCTCGATGAGGAACTGGCCCAGGATCGCCGCGCGCGGTGCGCCCAGGGCCTTGCGGATGCCGATCTCCCGGGTCCGCTCGGTCACCGTCACCAGCATGATGTTGGTGATCCCGATGCCGCCGACCACCAGCGAGATGGCGGCGACCGCACCGAGCAGCACGGTGAAGGTGTGGGTGGTGGAGTCCGAGGTGGCCAGCAGCGACTGCTGGTTCAGCACCCGGAAGTCCGGGGAGGCGGTGGCCGCCAGGTGGTGCCGCGCGGTGAGGATCGAGGTGATCTCGTCCTGCGCCGGGGTGGTCGCCGCGGCCGACTTGGCCTCCACCACGATCTGGTTCAGCGAGCCGAAGCCGGTCAGCGAGTTCTGCACCGTGGTCAGCGGCGCCACCGCGAAGTCGTCGGCGTCGTTCAGCCCGGTGGAGCCCTTGGCCTTCAGCACGCCCTCGACGGTGTACGGCACGCTGTTGATCTGCAGCTGCCGCCCGACCGGGTCCGTGGTCCCGAACAGGTCGGTGGCGACGGTCTGGCCGATCACGATCACCTTGCGGGCCTGGGTCACGTCGTCGTCGGAGATCAGCGAGCCCTCGGCCAGTTCCCAGTTGGTGGCCGAGAAGTAGGTCGGCACGCTGCCCACCAGCTGCGCGATCTGGTGTGTGGCGCCGGAGAAGGTGGCGGTCGGGCTCGCGGTGACCACCGGCGAGGACGACAGCACGTCCGGGGCGTTGGTCGGGTCGAGCAGCGCCTGGGCGTCGGCCGTGGTCAGCGACGCGACCGAGCTCTGGGTCCCGGTGTTGCGGGACGCGCGCTGGCCGAAGCCGCCGGCCTGCCGCGACACCGTCAGCAGGTTCGTGCCCAGCTTGTTGATGTTGGCCTGCACCTGGGCGCCGGAGCCCTTGCCCACGGCCACCAGCAGGATCACCGCGCCGACGCCGATCAGGATGCCCAGCGTGGTCAGCGCCGAGCGCAGCTTGTTCGCGCGCAGGCCGGCCAGGGCGAAGCGGAAGACTTCGCGGATTCTCATGAAGCGCTCCCGTGCTGTGCACTGTTCCGGTCCGAGAGCCAGCCCCGGGCGCCGTTGCGCTCGTCGGAGACGATCCGGCCGTCCATCAGCCGGATCGCCCGCTGGGCGTGCTCGGCGATGTCGTGCTCGTGGGTGATCAGGACGATGGTGCGCCCGGCCCGGTGCAGCCGGTCGAACAGGGCCATCACGTCGGCCGAGGAGGTGCTGTCCAGGTTGCCGGTGGGCTCGTCGGCCAGGATCAGCGACGGCGCCGTCACCAGCGCCCGGGCCACCGCGACCCGTTGCTGCTGGCCGCCGGAGAGCTCGTTGGGCTTGTGGTTCACGCGATCGCCCAGGCCCACCAGCTCCAGCGCGGCCCGGGCCCGGCGCCGCCGCTCGGCGGTGCCGACCCCGGCGTAGACCAGCGGCAGCTCCACGTTGTCCAGCGCGGTGGTGCGCGGCAGCAGGTTGAAGGACTGGAAGACGAAGCCGATCTTGCGGTTGCGGACCAGCGCCAGCTGCCGGTCCGAGAGGTGCTCGACCTCGATGCCGTCCAGCAGGTACCGGCCGGAGGTGGGCACGTCCAGGCAGCCGATGATGTTCATCATCGTCGACTTGCCGGAGCCGGAGGCGCCCATGATGGCGACGTAGTCGCCGGCCGGGACGCTCAGGCTCACCCCGCGCAGGGCGTGGACCGCCGTGCCGTCCATGCCGTAGGTCTTGTGGACCTCGCCCAGCTCGATGACCGGGTGCGCCGGGACGGCGTCCAGGTCGAGCTTGGTGGTGCCCAGGTCGTCCAGGTCGTCCAGGCCGGCCGCGCCTGCCGTGCCGCCCATGCCGGTCACCCCCCGAATCCGCCCCGGCCGCCGCCGACCGCGCCGCCGAGCCCGCCGGTGCCGCCGCCGGTGAACCCGCCGCGGTTGCTCGTGGAGGAGCCGCTCGTGGTGCGCGAGGACAGCAGCACCTGATCACCCTCGTTCAGCCCGGAGGCGATCTCGGTCGTCGCGTCCCCGACCACGCCCACCTGCACCGGCGTCGGCGTCTGGGTCTTGCCGCTGACCACCGTCACCAGGCTCTGGCCGCCGATCGTCGTCACCGAGGACGAGGGCACGTAGAGCACGTTCGTCACCTTGTCGGTGACCACCGAGACCGAGGCCGTCTGTCCCGGCTTCAGCGAAGCCAGATCCTGCTGCCCGGCGGTGAACTGCAGCGTGACGCCGTACTCGACGACGTTCGACACCACGGTCGCGGTCGGGTCGACGGACTGCACGGTCGCGGTCAGCGCCGACCCCGGGATCGCGTTGATCGAGATCTGCGCGGTCTCGCCGGCCTTCAGCTTCGAGGCGTCGGTCTCGGCGAACTGCGCGCGCACCGTCAGCTGCGACATGTCGCCGAGCACGACGAAGCCGCTGCCGGACTTGGCGGCGCTGGTGGAGGAGGCACTCGACGACCCCGACGCGCCCGACGCCCCGGCGGCCCCGGAGGCGGAGGACGAGGACGAACTCGCCGCGCTCGACGAACTCGAGGTCCCGGCGCTCACCGTGTCCCCGACCGCGCCGCCCACCGACAGCACCGTGCCGGCCGCCGGCGCGGTGATCGTGGTGCCGGCCACCGCTTTCTGCGCGGTGGTGACCGCGTTCTGCGCGCTCACCACCGACTGGTTGGCCTGCGCCAGCTGGTCCGGCGTGGCCGGCGCCGCGGAGACGGCCTGCTGCGCCACGGTCGTGTTGTAGGAGTTCTGCGCCTGGTTCAGCGAGTTCTGTGCCTGGTGCAGCGACTGGGTGTTCTTCTGCGCCCCGGTCTTCTGCGCGCTCTCGGCCTGCGTCACCGCGTTCTGGTCCTGCGCCACCTTGTTGGTGTCGGCGGAACACGAGGGCTTGGCCGGCGCCGCACAGTCCGCGGCCTGCGTCGCCTGGTCCGTCGCCAGGTTGTTCTTCGCCGTGGTGACGGCGCTCGCCAGATTGGCGGCGTCCAAGGCTATGGAGTTCTGCGCGTCCGAGTACGAGGTCTTGGCCGCGGCCAGGCTGTCGCCGGCCGACTTCAGCTGCTGGGCGCTCAGTGCCTGCTGCTCCGGGGTCTGCCCCTGCTGCAGCTTGGTCAGCTGGGCCTGCGCCGTGGCCAGCTGGGCCTTGGCGGCGGTCAGCTGCTGGTCGGCATCGGTCGGGTCCACCTTGGCCAGCACCTGTCCGGCCTTCACCTGGTCCCCGACCTTCACGTCGACCTCGGTCACCGTGCCCGAGGCGGTGAACGCGAGCGAGTCCTGCGTCGGCAGGGTGACGTTGCCCGAGGCCGAGACCTGGGCGGTCACGTCTCCGCGTTGCACCGCGACGGTGCGGCTGCTGGAGGCGGCCTTGCCGGTGGAGTCGGAGCCGAGCAGGGCCCAGGCGCCCGCACCGCCGGCGGCCACGACCACGGCGAGCGAGGTGTTGATCCAGACTCCCTTAGGGAGTCGCGGGCTATCGGTCATGGCGCCAGAGGTTTCCGTGTCCGGCTGAAGCGAAGGTGAAGGGTGACCTTCAGGTCCGCGCCGGCCCGTCCGCACCGCGCATCTCGTTATTCGACACCCTGGTGAACAGACCCCGGTCCCCGATAGTTTCACCGGGTGCCGAAGATTGACTGGACGCCGGGACTGGGCCGCCGGGGCCGACCGCTGCGCCGGGTGCTGGGGATGGGCCAGCGGCAGGGCCTGCTGATCCTGTCCGGCCTGGCCGTCGTGATGGTGCTGCTCGCCCTGGCCAGCTCCTGCGGCGCGTTCGACGACGAAGCGGGTTCGGCCGGCGACGGCGGCCGGACGACCACGAACGCCGATCAGGCGGCCGGCGGCGCGGACGGCGCGGCCGGCGACGCCGGCGGGAGCGGGGCCGACGGGCTCAAGGGCTCGGCCAAGGCGTCGAAACTGCTGCTGGACTCCGTGCAGCACTACACGGACCTGTTCGCCACAGGCCAGAAGATCGTGGGCACCACTCGCTACCCGGACCCCGTGGCCTACAGCAAGGCTTACGCCGACCCGGCGTCGCCGGCCGCGGCGCTCGCCAAGTTCCGGATATCTCCGAACCCTGAGGCCGACACGACCTACCTGGCCGCGGCCGAAAGGGCCCGGCAGGCGTACGGCAAGCATTCCTCGGCGCTGAACCAGTGGTCGCGCGACATGGAGACGATGAAAGAGGACCTGGGCAGCTGGGTGGCCACGGCGGCGCAGTATCAACAGGGCGCCGTCGCCCAGGCGGACCTGGACGCGGCGGCCGCGACGGTGACCAAGGACCTCGCGACGGTCAAGGGCGAGGTCGCGGCGGTCGTCGGCTGAGGGTGGCGCGGTGGCCCGGCGGCGCCGTGGCCCGGCGGACTCGGACCGGCCGGGCTCGACCCATCGTGCATTGACTTGTCCGGCGCTACCATCCATCCATGGTGAGCGTTCAGGCTCCGCAGAACCCTGATCCCGCTACACTCTCCGCCCGCCTCCCGGCCTTCGCCTGGCGGCCGGTGACGGCAGTGGCCGCGCTGACCGCCGCCTACCTCCTCGCCACCTCGGCGCGGTACGGCTACCACCGCGACGAGCTCTACTTCCTCGAAGCCGGGCGGCACCTGGCCTGGGGCTACGACGACCAGCCGCCGCTGACCCCGCTGTTGATGCGCGGGGAGACCGCGCTGTTCGGGACGGCGGTGGCGGCGGTGCGGATCGTGCCGCTGCTGTGCTCGCTCGGGATGGTGTACCTGGCCGCGGCGTGCGCGCGCGAGTTGCGGGGGACCCGGGCCGCCCAGGTGATCGCGGCGGCGGCCACCGCCGCGACGCCGATGGCATTGTTCCTGGGCCACATCTTCGTCACCGCGACCGTGGACTTCCTGGTGTGGTCGGTGATCCTGTGGCTGGTGCTGCGCTGGCTGCGGACCCGCCAGGACCGGCTGTGGCCGGTGATCGGCGCGGTCGCGGGGCTGGGGCTGCTGAACAACAACCTCGTGGCCGGCCTGGCCGCGATCCTGGTCATCGGGGCTCTGATCTCAGGGCCGCGCGAGCTGTTCGCGAACCGGTGGGTGTGGTCGGCGGCCGCGATCGCGGTGCTGCTGTGGCTGCCCTATCTCATCTGGCAGGGGCAGCACGGCTGGCCCGAGGCCAAGATGATGGGCCACATATCCGGGCAGAGCGACGAACGCGCGAACCTGCTGCCGTTCCAACTGGAAGCCGCCACCGGCGCCACCCCGATCTGGATCGCCGGCCTGTGGCGCCTTCTGCGCGGCGCGCAGACCCGGCCCTACCGCATGCTCGCCTGGGCCTACCCGCTGCTGCTGGCCCTGCTCGCGATCACCGGTGGCAAGCGCTACTACCCCGACGGCTTCCTGCCGTTGCTGTTCGGCGCCGGGTCGGTGGCCGTCGTGGACTGGCTGCGCCGAGGGCGGGAGCGGGTGCGCGCGGCGTGGCTGTGGGCCTCGGTGGCCTTGACGGCGGTGACGACCGCCCTGCTTGTCACCCCGGCGCTGCCGGTGCGGACCTTCGTGGCGTGGGGCTTCATCAACATCAACAAGGAGAACGGCGAGACCATCGGCTGGCCGAGCCTGGTCGCCACCACCGCCGGCGCCTACGCCACCATCCCCCCGCAGCAGCGCCCCCGCGCCGTGATCCTCGCCGAGAACTACGGCGACGCCGGCGCCCTGGCCCACTTCGGCCCCGGCGCCGGCCTGCCCTTCGCCTACGCCCCCCACGACGGCTACCAGCGCTTCGGCGTCCCCACCGACGCCCAGGACGGACCGGTGGTGGCCGTCGGCTTCCGCGGGGATCAAGCCCCTGACTTCCTCACCGGCTGTGTCCAGGCCGGCGTGGTCGACAACGGCCTGAAGGCCGACAACCAGGAGCAGGGCGTCCCGATCTGGGTGTGCTCGGGGCCGCACCAGCCCTGGTCCCGGTTGTGGCCCACGCTGGTGCACTACAGCTGAACCGCTGGGATCCGGCCTCCGGCTCCCCCTCCGGGGCGCGCCGGCCACCGCCGTGCACCGCCTCGGAGGGCCTGGCTCACCGGCCCTCGACCAGCCGCCCGTCCACCAGCGCCAACCGCCGCTCCACCTTGATCTCCGCAAGGAACCGTTCGTCGTGGCTGATCACGATGAACGCGCCCTGATACGCGTTCAGCGCGCTCTCCAGCTGCCCGACGCTGACCAGGTCCAGGTTGTTCGTCGGCTCGTCGAGCAGCAGCAGCTGCGGCGCCGGCTCGGCGTACAGCACGCACGCCAGCGTCGCGCGCAGCCGCTCGCCGCCGGACAGCGCACGGACCGGGAGGTGGATGCGCTGGCCCCGGAACAGGAAGCGGGCCAGCAGGTGCAGCCGTTCGGCGTCGGGCAGCGCCGGCGCCGCGGCGGCCAGGTTCTCGGCGACGGTGCGGTCCCCGTCCAGCAGGTCAAGCCGCTGCGACAGGTAGGCGGTGCGGCCCTCGGCGTGCTGGACCGTGCCGGCGTCCGGGGTCAGGTCGCCGCTGATCAGCCGCAGCAGGGTGCTCTTGCCCGCGCCGTTGGCACCGGTCAGGGCGATCCGCTCGGGCCCGCGCACCGTCAGGTCCGCGCCGTCCCCGGCGAACAGCTCGCGGTCGCCGAAGCGCTTGCGCAGGTGCTCACCGACGAACAGGGTGCGTCCGGCCGGGACCCGGGTCGCCGGCAGCTCCAGCGCGATCTGCTGGTCCGAGCGCACCGCCCGGGCGGCGTCGTCGACCCGCTCCTTCGCGTCCTGCACCCGGGAGGCGTGCATCTGCCGCGCGCTGCCGGCCGCGTTCTCCGCGCTGCGCTTGAGCCCGCCGGCGACGATCCGCGCCAGCCCGGCGTTGTCCAGGTTCCGGGCCGCGTTCCCGGCCCGCCGCTCGGCCCGCTCCCGGGCCTGCTGCAACTCCCGCTTCTCGCGCTTCAGCTCCTGCTCGGCGTTGCGCAGCCGCCGCTCCGCCGACTCCCGCTCGTTCTCGACAGCCTCCTGATACGCGCTGAAGTTGCCGCCGTAGAAGCGGATCCGGCTGTCGTCGAGCTCTGCGATCCGGTCCATCCGCTCCAGCAGCTCCCGGTCGTGGCTGACCACCAGCAGGCAGCCGCGCCACTTCTCCAGCACCTCGTACAGCCGCTGCCGGGCCGCACCGTCCAGATTGTTGGTCGGCTCGTCCAGCAGCAGCACGTCCGGCCGCCGCACCAGCTGCGCGGCCAGCCCGAGGGAGATCGCCTGGCCGCCGGACAGCGCACTGAGCGGATCGCGCAGCGACACCTGCCCCAGACCCAGCCGGTCCAGCTCGACCCGGGCCCGGTCCTCGACGTCCCAGTCGTCCCCGATCACGGTGAAGTGCCGCTCGTCGGTGTCCCCGGCCTCGATGGCGTCCAGCGCCGCGATGATCTCGGCCACCCCGAGCACCTCGGCCACACTCCGCTCGGCGACCAGCGGCAGGTCCTGCGGCAGATACCCCAGGACGCCCGCGACCGAGACCGACCCGGACCGCGGCGTGAGCTCCCCGGCGATCAGCCGCAGCAGCGTGCTCTTGCCCGCGCCGTTGGGGGCGACCAGCCCGACGCGCTCGGCGTCGACGTTGAAGGTGAGGTCCTGGAACACCGGCACGTCGTCCGGCCAGGAGAAGGACAGATCGGTGACCACGATGGGAGAGACAGACATGGTGGGAGCCCTCAAAAGGAGCCCGCAGAGCAGACGCTCGATGCGGGGAGATCAGCGGGGGAACGAACAGACAGACGCGAGCGGCGGATCAACGATCCAGCCCAGCTCGGAAACCGGCGGCTCAGCCGGAGATGTCGTCGTCACCCAACATGTCGCACTCCTGAAGACGGGAACGTCTACAACCGTAACATGGCGGCAGGAGCGGTCCCGGGGATTGTTGAGGTAACCCCTTGTCGTCATCGCGGGTTGCCGTGGCGGTCGCGGTCCGCTTTAATAAATGAACGTTCAGTTATTAAGGAGGAGCCGTGGCGGGACGCCCCCGGGGCCAGGAGGACGAGGTGATCCTGCGGGCGGCGGCTGACGTCATCGGCCGGGTCGGGCCGGCGCGGTTGACGTTGGCCGCCGTCGCGAGCGAGGTCGGGCTGGTACCCGGCACGCTGATCCAGCGCTTCGGTTCCAAACGCGGGCTCCTCGTCGCGCTGGCCAGGACCTCGGCGGAAGCCGTCGACGGGCACCACGAGCGGCTGCGGGCCGGGCACTCGTCCCCGCTGGCCGCGCTGGCGGCCCTGGTGGTGGGCGCGATGGCACCCCTGACCACGCCGGAGACCTTCGCCAACCACCTCGCGTTCCTGTGCCTGGACCTCACCGATCCCGAACTGCACGAGTACGCGCTCGCCATCCATCGCTCCCGATCGAGCGCCGTCAACGCGCTCCTGACCGAGGCCGTCGAAGAAGGCGAGCTCAAGGCGGGGACTGACACCACGCAGCTGACAGCACTCGTTCAGGCGGTACTCACCGGCACCGGACTGAACTGGGCCCTGGACCGTGACGGCGCACTTCCCGACCGACTCCGCCAGGCCCTCGACGCACTCCTGGTGCCCCATCTCGCCCCCGACTCACAACCCGCGGAGCAGCCATGACCACCGAAGTGAAACCGCTCGCCGGACGCATCGCCCTCGTAGCGGGGGCCACCCGGGGCGGCGGCCGAGGCATCGCCGTAGAACTCGCGGCAGCCGGCGCCACCGTGTACGTCACCGGCCGAAGCAGCGCGAGCAGACGCTCCGCCATGGATCGCCCCGAAACCGTCGAGGAGACCGCCGACCTCATATCTGCCGCCGGCGGCACCGCGATACCCGTACACACCGATCACAGCCGCGCTGAAGAAGTCCAAGCGCTGGTGGACCGGATCGCCGCCGAACAAAACGGACGCCTCGACATCCTCGTCAACTGTGTCTGGGGCGGAGATCCGCTGACGCAGTGGGGGCCTCCCCTGTGGGAGCAGAACCTTGAGATGGGACTCCGGCTGCTCCGCCAGGCGGTGGAGACCCACATCATCACCAGCCGCCTCGCCCTGCCCTTGATGGTCACCCGCAAGAGCGGACTCGTCGTCGAAGTCACCGACGGCAACACAGCGCGCTACCGGGGCTCCTTCTTCTACGACCTCGCCAAATCCACCGTCATCCGCCTCGCCTTCGCCCAAGCCGCGGAACTGGAACCGCACGGCGTGACCGCCGTCGCCATCACCCCCGGCTTCCTGCGCTCGGAGGCCATGTTGGAAGGTTTCGGCGTCACGGAGGCGACCTGGCGCGAGGGAGCGGCGAAGGACCCGAACTTCGCAGCCTCCGAGACCCCCGCCTACCTCGGCAGAGCCGTCGCCGCCCTGGCCGCCGACCCGGCAGTCTCCGCGAAGTCCGGACAAGCCCTGGCCACCTGGGACCTGTACAAGGAATACGGCTTCACCGATTCCGACGGATCCCAGCCGGACTGGGCCGCCCACTGGACGGACAACCTGGAGGTGGCGAACGGGCCGCTCGGAGAACCGGTGTAGGTGCGTCTGCTCCGGTGCGATTTAGTTATCCCCGGTTCAGGAGCGTCTCGACGACCGCTGCTCTCGGGTCGTCCAGGGACTCATACAGCTTCCTGGCTTCCGACCAGGCTGCCTCGGCTTCCCGTCGCGAACCGGCGTCGGCGAAGACGTCGCCGAGCGCGTGCAGAGCGCAGGCTTCGAGGTGGGCGTCTCCGATTTCCGCCGCCAAGGCCGCGCTGTGGCGATAGGCGGCCTGGGCCTCGGCGAGGCGACCGTCTGTGTGGTAGAGCTGCCCCAGCGTCTCCTGCAGCTGGGCCTCGGCCTGCCGGTGCCCGGCGGCTCGCAGGATCGTCTGAGCCCGCAGGGCGGCCTCGATGCCTCGCTCGCGGTTGCCCAGACGCAGGTGGGCTTCCACGGCGTTCATCAGCGCGATGCCCTCGTTCGTGGCATCACCGACGTCCCTGCTGAGAGCGACGGCCTGCCCGTACACGTCCGCGGACTCCCGGAAGCGGCCGAGTCCGTCCAAGGCGATACCGAGGTTGTTCAAGGCTATCGACTCGCCGACACCGTCGCCGAGCCGGTGGTAGATGGCGCGTGCTTGGCGTGCGTAGTCGGCGGCCTCTTCGAGGCGGCCACTGTGGCGGCGGGCGCTGCAACCGCCGTTGAGGGCACGGGCTTGGGCTTCCGCGTCATCGGCTCTGCGGGCCGCATCCAGAGCGAGGTCGTAGCAGGCGTTCCAGTCCTCCAAGTGACGGCGCAGTAGGTAGTAGCTGCGCAGCGCGAACGCGGTCTTGTAGACGATCTCGTCGAGACCTTCGGCCGCAGCCGCCTGCTGACCGAGCCGGAGGTTGGCGCGTTCTGCGTCCAGCCAGGAAGAGGCCTGGTCGTAGGTGGCAAAGGTCTGCGGACGGATTCCCGTCTTGGGCGGATCGGGCGGGATGACCGGGCGGTCCTTGTTCCCCATCGCCTGGCCCGCGTTCACCGCGCTGTGCAGTTGCCAGGCGGTCAGCCGGTGGATGGCTGCCTGGGACACAGCGGGCGACAGGTTTGCGGCAAGCTCGCGGGCATAAGCGCGAAGTAGGTCGTGCATCTCATAACGGTCCGCGACGCGCTGGGTCAGCAGGTGTTCGTCGAGCAGAAGCTCCAGGATCGCCTTGGTCTGGCTGCCGGGCAGGCCGGTCAGCGCCGCGACCGCGTCGGCGCTGAAGTCCGCGCCCGGATGCAGACCCAGCAGTCTGTAGACGTCGCGTGCCGCCTCGGGCAACGCGCGATAGGAGACATCGAACACGCCCCGGAGCTCCCGGCCCCTGGTCGCCACCGCACCGCGTTCCAAGGTGCGGGCGAGATCCGCCAAGCTCCAAGCTGGACGGGAACGAAGTTTCGCTCCCGCCACCGACACGGCCAAGGGAAGCAGTCCACAGGCATGGACGATCCGCTCGGCGGCGGCCGGCTCGGCGCCCACCCGCTCCTCGCCGACGATTCGGGACAGCAGCGACAACGCCTCCGACAGTTCGAAGACGTCGAGCTGGTGAAGCGCCGCCCCGTCCAGATCAGCCAGGCTGCGTCTGCTGGTGACCAGAGTCAGGCAGGACGGCGAGGCCGGGATCAGGTCCCGTATCTGACGGGTGTCGGCGGCGTTGTCCAGGATGATCAACGCGGCCATGCCGTCCAGTCGGTCCCGGAACATCGCCGCCCGCTCCGGCAGGGTGTCGGGAAGCTGGTTCGCCGCCACCCCCAGCTGCCGCAGGAAGGCTCCCAGGACCTCGGCCGGATCGGCCGGTGGCCATTCCGGATCGAACCCGTGCAGGTTGGCGAAGAGCTGGACATCGGTGAATCGTCCAGACCGGACAAGCTCGTGCGCGACGCGCACCGCCAGCTGGGTCTTCCCGACGCCGGCCATACCCTCGATGGCCGAGATGACGACGGTCCGCGGCCTCGGCGATCCCGCCGGGGCGGCGATCTGCCGCAGCCGGGCCAGCTGCGCCTCGCGCCCGGAGAAGGTCGGCAGGACGGCGGGCAGCTGGTGGAGCACACCAGAGGGGCCGCCGGTCTTCACCGCCGCGTGGACCCGGAGGCAGGACTGCCGCCAGCGGTTCACGGCGGCCTCGTCCAGACCGAGCGCGCGCACGATCGCGACCACCAGGTCGAGGTTCAGGCGGCGGCGGTTCGGCTTGAAGGCGTCGATGACCGTCGAGGCGGACACCGGCTGCGGCGGTCTCAGCAGCGGTCCGACCCGTCTGGCCAGGATCCGGTAGGAGGGCTGGCCGGCCCAGGTGCGCAGCTCGCCGAGCAGGTCGATGAACTCGGTGAGATCCGCCGCCCGGCCGGGGTCCGGCCCACTGGCGCCACTCGCGGCAGACATGACGGATGCGCACCCCCGAGGTGATCGCCGCTGCAAGGGTTCTGATCCTAGAGGGTGTGTGGACTTGCGTGGGAATCGTGCCACCGGCTCGCCGGGCGGACACAGTGGTCGTCACGGTTCGCAGGCGGGAGGTGATTTTGATGCTCAAGCAGTATGTGAAGTTGGCGGTCTCGACGATCGGCGCCGCGATGTTCGCGCAGAATTACTGACCCATGAACGGCCCCGGGCCGGGCCCCCCGTAACCGGCCCGGGGCATCCCCTGGAAGTGAAGAGCACGCCTGGTGCCCCGGGCCGGGCCCCGAAACCGGCCCGGGGCGTCCCGCGGAAGTGAAGGGCAGGCATGGTGTTCGACAGCGCGGTCACGCAACTCCGATACGCCGCTGGGATCCTCAGAGGGCGGATGAACCCGGCGATGCTCAGCCGGATCGCCGACGACGTCGTCGCCACCGTCGCCGAGTTCGGCGCCCCCGGCGAGGACTCGGCTCTGCTGCCCGGGCAGGGAGCCGCGGCAGACCCCGAGGCCGCGGCGGCGATGCTCGTCAGGAACCTGCGCCGCACCGCTGCGTACGCCACCGCGCACACCGCCTACTACCAGCAGGTGCTCGCCGCATCCGGGATCGACGCGTCGAGCCTGGATCCCCAGACGTGGGCGCGTGTTCCCGTGACGCCGAAGGCGGCACTGCGGGGCATGCCCTCGATGTTCGTGTCCTCGCGCTCAGCTCCGGTCGTGCTCGCCACCACGACCGGGACCACGGGCACACCCACCCGGGTGTGGTTCTCCGCCGGTGAGGTCGACGCCCTCGTGGCCATCAACACCCTGGCGCTGTGCATCACCGAGAAGCTGCGGCCCGAGCACGTCATGGCGCACACGTCGTCGTCGCGCGGAACCATGGCGCTGCTGAGCGTCAACGAGGCCGTCCGCCGGATCGGGGCGGGATTCCTGCAGATCGGGACGATCGAGCCGGCCTTGGCCCTGGAGCGGCTGGCGGCCCCGCTGGACCTGCCGCGCAAGGCGGCCCAGCCCACGCACCTCAACGGCGCCGCGAGTTACCTGGCCGCCCTGGTCGAGGCCGCCGAGCAAGGCGGTTGGCAGGCTGCTGACTTCGGGTTGCTGTCCGTGCAGAGCGGTGGAGAGATCCTCACCGAGGCCCTCACCGAGCGGATCCGGGAGGTGTTCGGCGTCGAGCGGATCTCCAGCAACTACATGGCGACCGAGATCGCCCCGGTCGGAGCCGGCCGTTGCAGCCAGGGGCATCTGCACTTCCCGTCGGAGTTCGGACATGTGGAGCTGCTGGATCCGGTGACGTTGCAGCCGGCCGAGCCGGGCGGACTGGCCACGGTCGTCGCCACGCCCTTCTCCTTCTTCCGGGAATGCACCGTCCTGCTGCGCTACGTGACCGCGGATCTGGTGCGGCTGCCCGTCGAGGCGCCGACGTGTGAAATGGCCGGGATCACCGCCTCGTCCGACATCCTGGGCCGATACGACGGTCCGGTGAGCTTGGCCGCGCCCGCGAGATCGGTCTTGGAAGTCCTCGAAGGCGACCGCGGGGTGCCGCTTCCAGCCCGGTACTGCCTCGTCGACACGGCTGCCGGGCCGTTGCTGCATGTTGTGGTGCGGCACAACAACGCGGCCGCCCTGTCGCGGCTGGAGGAGCGCGCCGCCCGGCTGGCGCCGCGGTTGGCAGGCATCGTCCTGCACGACGACGCCGAGGATCTGCCGTCCGTCGTGCCGGTGCGCGCCGATCTGCGGGAGCGGAGCTTCGAGCGCGGCGGGCGGCACACCGAGCCGATCGGAGTCGGGGTATGACGTTGGGATGGGGCTGGTGGGCGGTCATGACAGGCTGCATCAGCCTGCTCATCGCCGCGGCCTTCGCCTATGGCCGTCGCTGGACCGTCCCCCGGCCGCCGATCGGCGTGTTCCGGAGCTCCGATTTGGTGTTCATGACGGTCATGGTCGTCGCGGCGCCACTGCTGTACCTGCATCTGCCAGGGACGTTCGTGGCGGCGGTGTTCGGCCTGGTCGGCCTCGTCGCGGTGCAGGCGACCCTCGCGCCCGTCATGGGCGGCCGCGCGGGGTTGCTGGCCGCCACGGCGCTGTGCGCTGGGACGTTCGCGGCGTGGGCCTCGGGCCACAGCCTGCCGACCCGGGTCTTCAGCGACGCCGTGCTGGCGATCGCGGTGGTCGGTGTCGGGAACCTGTGGGTGCAGGGCGGGCTGCGGGCCGGACAGGTGGCCGCGTTCTCCTCGGTCCTGACCGGATACGACCTGATCGCCACGACCATGACAGACGTCACGCATCGCTTCGCCGCCCACGTGCAAGGACTGCCGTTCGCCCCGGTCTTCGAGCTGGCCGGCGGACACACCCCGGTGTCCATAGGCTTGGGAGACCTGGTGATGCTGGCGGTGTTTCCGCTGGCGATGGACAAGGCCTTCGGCCGTCGCGCGGGAATCGCGGCCGCCGCGACGGGTGTGGCGGTGTGCGCGGGCGTCGGCATGTTGTTCGTGGCCGGCGCCGCCGATTCGAGCCTGCCGCTGTTGACCGTTCTCGGACCGGTGATCGTCACGCAGTACGTGGTCCGGCGACGCTCCGTGGCACGGGAACGGCGGGTGGTGGAATGGCGCTCGCAGACTGCCGCACCGGCACGCCCGACGGGTCCGGCACCGGCGGTCAGCGCCGCGTTGGCGGTCGCGATTCCCGAGTGGGTGAGCGCCGGGGACTGGATGGCGATCGACGGCGACCGGGTCGTGGGCGTCGGATCCGCGCCGGGCCTGGCCCGCAAGGACGCCCGCGAACGCGGTTGCCTCGCGGTTCCCGTGGTACGACAGCGGTGATCATCATCCCGCGGGAGGTGGGAGCCGGCCCCACCGGCGCATCCTGCCAGGGCCGAGAATCGGGCCCGTGCGGCGAAAGCCGCTCTCACGCGCGGTAAGAGTGCAGGTCGAAAACCTGTCGACGGCGGAGGATGTGGGATTCGAACCCACGGTGACTCTCGCCACTTTGGTTTTCAAGACCAACGCCTTCGGCCGCTAGGCAAATCCTCCTCGGGCACTGTGGGCGCCCGTTGAGGCAGCAGTCTCTCACAAACCGGCCGGCCGGTGCGGGGTCAGGAGGCGCCGAACGGAAGCGTGTCCGGGCTCAGTGCGGCGGCGCCGGAGCGGGCCGCGGTGAGCCTGCGGCGGTGGTGCCGGCGGCACAGCACCTCGTAGCCGATCTCGTCCTCGACCGCGGTGTCGCCGACCACCACCTGCTCGCCTTCCAGGACCATCTCGCCGCGCAGGGTGCGGGCGTTGTGGGTGGCCCGGGCGCCGCACCAGCACAGGGTCTGCACCTGGAGCACCTCGATGCGGTCGGCGAGTTCGATCAGGCGCTTGCTGCCGGGGAACAGCCGGGTGCGGAAGTCGGTGGTGATGCCGAAGGCGTAGACGTCGATGGACAGCTCGTCGACCATGCGGGCCAGCTGCTCGATGTGGTCCTCGGTGTAGAACTGCGCCTCGTCGGCCACGACGTAGTCCACCTTGCCGCCGGCCGACATCATCTGCACCACGTGGTTCAGCAGGTCGGTGCCGTCCTCGACCTCGACCGCGGCGGCCTTCAGGCCCAGCCGGCTGGAGATGGTGGCGCTGCCGGCGCGGTCGTCGCGGGTGAAGATCAGGCCGGTGCGGCCGCGTGCGTTGTGGTTGTGGTCGAGCTGCAAGGCGAGGGTCGACTTGCCGCTGTCCATGGTTCCGGTGAAGAAGACGAGCTCGGCCATGGACGGTGATTATCCCCTACCGGCGGTGCGCGCTGCGAGTGCGGCACGGATCTTGGCCGCCGCCGAGGCCAGGGCGGGTCGCAGGTACGGCGCGGCCAGCACGCCGGCCGCCGCGGCCACCCCGACGCCGCCGAACAGCAGCCGGTCGCCGACGGTCAGCGAGGCCCGCCAGGCGCTGAAGGTCAGGTTCCGGCGCGAGGACAGGACGGTCCACGCCGACACCCGGTCCACGCGCGCGACCAGCCGCACCATGTGCAGCAGGCTGCCGGCGGCGCAGCACAACTCCGCCACGGCGGCCGCCGCCAGCGCGGTCAGGGCGCGTCGGATCACCGGGTCACGATATCCGGATCGGCGCCGAAGCGCCCGAAACCTGACGGATCGGCGACGGAGCGGTCGCGTGATGGCTCCGCAACGGCGCCGCAACGACGCCGCAGCAGCACCTCGACGGTTCGGCAACGGCTCCGCGACGGCGGCATGACGGCTCTGTAACGGCACCGCAACGACGCCGCACTGGCGCCGTAGCGGAGCCGCACCAGTGCCGCACCGCCACCGTCGCGGCGCCCGACACCACCCCCGCAAACGGCGGCGGGCGCGGACCCCCGCAGGGTCCGCGCCCGCTGGCGCCGCGCCGCGCCGGATCAGCCCTGGCGGCTGATGCTCACCGCGGTGCCGTACGCGCAGATCTCGGTCCAGACGTCGCCCATCTCCGAGGTGTCGAAGCGCATGCCGACGATCGCGTTGGCGCCGCGGTTCAGCGCCTCCTGGATCATCCGCTGCATGACCTCGTTGCGGCTGTCCATCAGCGCCTTGGTCATGCCCTTCAGCTCCCCGCCGAACATCGACTTCAGGCCGGCCCCCATCTGGCTGAAGGCGTTGCGGCTGCGGACGGTCAGGCCGAAGACCTCGCCGTACACCACGTCGATCCGGAAGCCCGGGATGTCGTTGGTGGTGACGCACAGGAAGTTCTGCTGGAACTGCTGCTGCTGC
>JABFXP010000853.1 GCA_013361685.1 Catenulispora sp. | reverse complement strand
GCGGCGACGGTCAGGACGCTGAGGAGCAGGGCGAGGACGGTCGCCAGCGCGGCGGCCGTGGCGGTGCGGGTGGTCTGGGTGGTCTGGATGATCTGGGTGGTCTGGGTGGTGCGTCGTCTTGCGGTGTGTGGCATAGCACGCTCCAACAAATCCCACTACGAATAAACGGGAACGATCGCAACCGGACACAGTAAGGGGGCTGTCACGTGTCGTCAACGAGGATCGGCAGACACGCTGTCATCCCGCACTTCAAGTGCTCGTTGACAGAACACTGAGGGGCTCCTACTCTCCCCGGAGGCCCCTACCGTTACCTGTGCGAAACCACTTCGAAACAACAAATTCGCTCTGCCGCCGAGCGAAGCCGTCGAAGGGATCAGCCAGTGCGTACCAGAGCTCTGTTGACAGCCGTAGCCCTCACTGCCGGCGCTCTAGCCACCGCCGCAGCCTCCCCCACAACGCCCCGCGCCGCCGCCGCCAGTTGTCCGTGGGTCGGCTCGACCGCCTCAGTCGAGACCCGGGTCGGCCAGGTGATGGCGCAGATCACGCAGAGCGAGGAGATCGCGCTCGTCCACGGTGTCTCGGGCACCTATGTGGGCAACGTCCCGGCCGACGCCCGCCTGTGCATCCCCGCCCTGTCGCTGCAAGACGGCCCGGCCGGTGTCGGCGACAACCTGACCGGCGTGACCCAGCTGCCGGCCCCGG
This sequence comes from Catenulispora sp., assembly GCA_013361685.1. GTDB lineage: Bacteria > Actinomycetota > Actinomycetes > Streptomycetales > Catenulisporaceae > Catenulispora. Next base: position 3,693 of record JABFXP010000853.1, on the reverse strand, counting down.
TGGCCGGAGCGGCGACGTGGGACAAGGCCGCCGTCCAGCAGTACGGCACGGTGCTCGGCGCCGAACAGGCCGGCAAGGGTGTCAACGTCGAGCTCGGCCCGACGATCAACCTCGTGCGCGACCCCCGCTGGGGGCGGGCCTTCGAGTCCAACGGCGAGGACCCGTACCTGGCCGGCAACGTCGGCGCCGCCTACATCCAGGGCATCCAGTCTCAGGGCGTCCTGGCGCAGGTGAAGCATCTCGCGGTGTACAACCAGGAGACCAACCGCAATACGACCGCTGATGACGCGGTCGTCGCCGAGCGCACGATGCAGGAGCTCTACCTCCCGGCGTTCCAGGCGGCGGTCGACGCCGGGGTGGCGTCGGCGATGTGCTCGTACTCCGTCGTGAACGGCGCCTACGCCTGCGACAACGGGTACTTGCAGCAGACGGCGCTCAAGTCTCAGTTCGGCTTCAACGGGTTCATCACCTCCGACTGGGGCGCCACCCACTCCACGGCTTCCTCGGCGATGCACGGCCTGGACATGGAGATGCCCGGCGCCTCCTACTTCGGCTCGGCGCTGGACACCGCGGTCACCAACGGCCAGGTGCCCAAATCAAGGCTCGACGACATGGTGCGCCGCATCCTGCGCGAGATGTTCGCCTTCGGTCTCTTCGACCACGCGGCCACCGGGTCCGCCTCGGCGACGGTGACCACCCCGGCCCACGCCGCCACCGCGAAGTCGATCGCCGAAGAGGGCACCGTCCTGTTGAAGAACAGCGGCGGCGTCCTTCCGCTGTCGACGTCCACGACGCGTTCCATAGCCGTGATCGGCGACAGTGCCGGAACCGACGCCATGAGCGCCGGCGGCGGCAGCGCCTCGGTGAACGCGCCTTACGTCGTCACCCCGGTACAAGGCATCACCTCGCGCGCCGGTTCCGGCGTCAACGTCACCTACACCCAGGGCCCCGCGCCCAACGGCGCGCTGCCGACCGTTCCCAGCAGTGCCCTGTCGGTGACCGGCTCCTACTACCCGAACATGACTCTGTCCGGCTCCCCGACGTTCACCCGGGCCGACTCCACCATCGATTTCAACTGGCACGGGGCCTCCCCCGGCTCCACGATCGGCGCCACCGGCTGGTCGGCCAAGTGGACGGGCACCATCAAGGCGCCGACCACCGGCACCTATACGTTCTCGCTCACCAGTGACGACGGCAGCCGCATGTCCGTCAACGGCACGCAGATCATCAACAACTGGAGCGATCACGGCTCGAACACCGTGACCGGCACGGTGAACCTGACCGCCGGCCAGGCCACCCCGATCGAAGTCGACTACTACCAGAACGGCGGCCTGTCGAACGTCACCCTCGGCTGGCAGCCGCCGGGAGACAACCCGATCACCGACGCGGCCGACGCCGCCCGCGCCGCCGATGTGGCGGTGGTCTTCGCCTCCGACTTCGAGAGCGAGGGCTCCGACCTGTCCACCATCGGTCTGCCGGGTCAGCAGGACCAGCTGATCGCCGCGGTCGCCGCCGCCAACCCGCGCACCGTGGTGGTCCTGAACACCGGGTCGGCGGTGACGATGCCGTGGCTGAACCAGGTGGCGGGGGTGTTCGAGGCCTGGTATCCCGGCCAGGAGGACGGGAACGCCATCGCGGCGCTGCTGTTCGGCGACGTGAACCCGTCCGGCAAGTTGCCGGTGACGTTCCCGGCGAGTCTGTCCGATGTTCCGGCCTCCACCGCCGCGCAGTGGCCCGGAACCGGCGGGACGGTGCAGTACTCGGAAGGCGTGAAGGTCGGCTACCGCTGGTACGACGCCCAGAACATCACGCCGTTGTTCCCCTTCGGGTTCGGCCTGTCCTACACCACGTTCAGCTTCAGCGGCCTGACCGTCTCGGCCCCGGACTCGGCGGGCAACGTCGCGGTGTCGGCGACGGTCACCAACACCGGCAGCGTCGCGGGGTCGGACGTCGCCCAGCTCTACGTGGCCGACCCGGCGTCCACCGGCGAACCGCCGAAGCAGCTGAAGGGCTTCCAGCGGGTGACTCTCAACCCGGGCGCGAGCACGACGGTCCACTTCACGGTGGGCACCCATGATCTGGCCTACTGGAACGAGACAAGCCACGGCTGGACCACACCGGCCGGAAGCTACGGCGTGCTGGTCGGCGACTCCTCTCGCGCCCTGCCCCTGAGCGGGTCGATCACCGAGGGCGCGACGACCGCTCCGCACACCGGCCCCGTCACCGGCATCGCAGGACTCTGCCTGGACGACAAGTCGGCCGCCACCACCAACGGCAACCCGATCACCGTCTACACCTGCAACGGAACCAACGCTCAGCAGACGACGATCACGTCCGACCACCGGCTGACCATCCTCGGCAAGTGCGTCGACATCGCCAGCGCCGGGACCGCCAACGGGACGAAGGTGCAGCTGTACGACTGCAACGGCACCGGGGCCCAGATCTGGGAGCCGCAGGCCAACGGCGCGCTGCTGAACCCGTTGTCGGGCCGCTGTCTGGACGATCCGGCCGGGTCGACGACGCCGGGTACGCAACTTCAGATCTACGACTGCAACGGGACCGCCGCGCAGACCTGGAAGCTGCCCTGACTCAGGGATGAAGGCTGCGCTCAACCGTCGTGGACGGTGGTCGTGTCGCCGGTGTGTGACGCCTGTCCCTCGCCGCGTATCCAAGCCAGGGCAGCGCTCAAGGCGACGTCACGGCTGTTGTCGGTGAGGTGCTGGTCGACCGGGACCGGGCCCTGGATGAGGGCCCGGTCGTGGTCGGCGTAGTGGGCCACGCTGATGCGCAGCCGGGTTCCGTCGGACAGGACGTGGGTGCGGTTGCCGGTGGTCATTCCGGCGGTGGGGGCTCCGATCAGCCGGGCCCGGGGCTGGGCGCGGAAGGCCAGGGCCACAGCTTCGCCCGCGCTGGCGGTGTGGCTTGTGGTGAGCACGGCGATGGGCGGGTGGCCGTCGGGGCGGCGGCGTGTCCGGTCGCGGGCCATGGTCTTGCGGTCCAGCTTGATCCGGCCGCGGTGCGCGGACCAGGTCTGGACCCGGCCGTCAGGCGACAGGAAGTGTCCGAGAACGCCTTCGGGCAGCAGCGGGGCGGCGACGGCGAGCATCGGCCACATGCCGCCGCCGATGTTGGCGCGCAGGTCCACGATCCAGCCGCGGGGCCGGGCGGCGACCAGACCGGTCATGACCGCGGTGCCGTCGGCGAGGTAGCGGCGGGCGGCCTGGCGCCCGTCGGGGAGCCGGGGCAGTCGCAGCCAGGCGACAGAGTCCTGATCGATGAGGTGGCCGGTGGGGGTCGGCGGTCCCAGCCGTTCGGTCACCCGGACGTTGCGCTGTCGGCTCGCGGCGGATGTGGGCGGCGGGGTCAGGTGGCTGTGGCGGCCGCCGGCCTGGTGGAGGACAGAGGCGAGGAAGGTATGAGTGTCGGCGTAGGTGTCGGCGGCGTCCAGCACCGCCTGCGCCTCCTGCTCCACGTCGTCCCAGGCAACATCTGAGGTGAACAGGGCGGTGGTGCGGATCTCATGAAGGGCGTCGGCCATGTAGGCACGAAGCTGTCGCGACGAGGGCACGGCCGGGCGGCTCATGCCACGCGCTTCGCGCCGACGATCGCGCCGATCAGAACACTGGATCCAGCGCAGCCGCCGCCCCTCACCAGCGCGAACGCCCGCATCACCCCTCCGCGAGCTCCCGCTCC
>JABFXP010000476.1 GCA_013361685.1 Catenulispora sp. | reverse complement strand
GACGTGACCGTGGGGATCAGACCGCACCACCCCACGAACCGCCAGCGCAGAACCCTGACCCAACCGCCCCAGGGAATCGCGCCATTTCCCCGAGGGAACTGAGGCCCTCGCCGGAGGCGCCGGCCTTTCACAGGCCTTTGACCTTGACTTTTGCCTTTGGCCTTTGGCCTTTCGCCTTTCGCCTTTCGCCTTTCGCCTTTCGCCTTTCGCCTTTTGCCTTTTGTCTTTTGTCTTTTGTCTTGTGTCTTTCGCCTGTCGCTTTTGCTCTTGCCTGAAACTCGGCCCCCTCACGCACCGCCAGCCGAAGAGGCCCTGCGCAACCACGGGCTCGTGCACATCTCAACCGCCAGCCGACATCCTCCGACCCGCGCCCCCGAACCCCGAACCCGCCGTCACCTTGGCGAAGCCCGTAATCATGCCCTTCAACCCACCACCAACAGCAACCCGCCCTCGCACCGCGCACCCGCCCCCGCCCCCGCGTCGGCAGCCACGCCCGAACCAGAACCCTGATCCGCCCTACGGCAACTCCGTCGCAAGCTCCGCATCCGGCTCAGGATGCAGAGCCCGAGCACATGCGGCCAGATCGTCCCCGAGCCGCTTGCGGTCCTCCTCATCCAGCGCGGCGAGCATCACCAACTCGATCTCGTCGAGCGCACGATCACAACGCCGCAGCGTCGCCGAGCCGGCACGCGTAAGCCCCACGCGCAGGATGCGGCCCCCTCGTGGATCCGGCCGCCGCACCACCAGCCCCCGCCGCTCAAGGTCGCGGATGACCAAGTTCATCGCCTGCGCGGTGACGAACGCGATGCGCGCCAGTTGCGCTGAGGACGGCCCGTCGCGCAGCCGCAGCTCGCTCAGCGCCATGTACTCGGTGGTGGTGACGCCGTGCCGGGCCAGCGCCTCGTCCAGGTGCGCACGGATGCGCCGCTCCAACCGGAACACCAGATAGCTCAGACGCGGCGTCGTCGGCCCGGGGCGGGCGGCTGTGCGGGCGCGCGAAGTGGTCACAGCCGAACGATATCTGCTCGCTGCGATGGTGAAACTTTCCCGGAGGTATATCAAGTTCCTTGATAGCAAGAAGCTTGATAACCAGGAGGAAAACGCCTCGCCATGCTGCTGATCACCATCTCTTTCGCTGCCGCACGTTGACGCTCCGCACCTCGCGCCGCACTCTGCCCCACGACCGATGCCGGCGTGTTCCAAGCCACCAGGGCATCCAAGCACTCACAGGAGGAACGATGAGACGGATCTCCAAGGCGCTGGCCGCCGTGGGCACCGCAGCGGCGGTCACGGCGCTGAGCGTGATCGCCGGGGCCGGGCTCGCGGCCCCGGCCTCCGCGGCGAGCCTGACCCAGGTGACCAACTTCGGTGCCAACCCCGGCGGCGCGCAGATGTATGTCTACGTGCCCGACAGCCATCCGGCCAATCCGGCGATCCTGGTGGCGCTGCACGGCTGCGGCGGTTCGGGGCCGGGCTTCTACTCCGGCAGTGAGTTCGCGTCCCTGGCCAACCAGTACGGCTTCATCGTCATCTACCCCAGCGCCGAGCAGCAGGCCGGGTTCGGCAAGTGCTGGGACACGTGGTCGGACGCCGCCAAGGTGCGCGGTGGCGGGAGCGACCCGGTCTCCCTGGTGTCGATGGTCACCTACGTCGAGCAGACCTATCACGGGGACGCGAGCCGGGTGTATGTCACCGGGTCGTCCTCCGGCGGCATGATGACCGACGAGATGCTCGCGCTCTACCCGGACGTGTTCAAGGCCGGGGCGGCGTACATGGGCGTGCCGTTCGACTGCTTCGCCAACGCGGCCGACTACCCGCCGGGCACCAGCAAGTGCACCAGCGGCACCATGGTCCGCACCCCGCAGGAATGGGGAGACGAGGTCCGGGCCGCGTATCCCGGCTACACCGGACCGCGCCCGCCGATCCAGCTGTGGCACGGCACCGCCGACACCCTCGTGCCGTATCAGCTGCTGCAAGAAGACATCAAGCAGTGGACCAACGTCTTCGGGCTCAGCCAGACGCCCACCTCGACCGACACCCCGCAGTCGGGCTGGAGCCGCAGCCGCTTCGCCGATTCCTCGGGCAAGGTCGACGTCGAGGCGTACAGCATCCAGGGCGCCGGCCACGTGCTGCCGGAGACGGGCATGGCCGCGTATGCCATCCACTTCTTCGGCCTCGACAGCACCAGCGGCGGCGGCAATCCCCCGCCGGCCGGCGCGTGCCGAGTCGCCGACTCCGTCAGCGCGTGGGGCGGCGGCATGACGCAGAACATCACCGTCACCAACACCGGCAGCAGCGCGATCAACGGCTGGAGCCTGACGTTCACCCTGGCTTCGGGCCAGACCGTCACCAACACCTGGAACGCGGCGATCACCCCGTCGAGCGGCCGGGTGACCGCCACGAACCTGAGCTACGACGCGGCCATCGCGCCGGGCGCGAGCGTGAGCTTCGGGTTCCAGGCCAACCAGACGGGCAACGCGACCGCGCCCACTGATTTCGCGCTCAACGGCGCTGCCTGCACCACCGGCTGACCCGCTGTCGGAGACGCAGCAGCCGCCGACGTCCACGCCTGCCGGCTTGCGGTGGGTGTGGACGTCGGCGGTGCGGTCCGGGGTCGCTATCGGGCCCAGGCGGGGCTTAGTCCGTGGCTGTCACGACACGGCGCTGCACCGAGTCGAGGCGAGGCGAGTTGAGTCGCGTCGGGTCGCGTCGGCAGCGAGCTACAGCTATGACTTGGTCCATTTCTGGTTGCTCTGACCGTTGCAGGTCCACAGCTCCAGCAGCGTCCCGTTGGCGGTGCCGGCTCCGGTGGCATCAAGGCAGAGCCCTGACTGCACCCCGGTGATGCTTCCGTCGGCGTTGAGCCGCCACTGCTGGTTGGTCTGGCCGTTACAGGACCAGATCGCCACCTTCGTGCCGGGCGTGGTGCCCTTGCCATAGGCGTCCAGACAATCGCTGCCGTACACGCGCAACTCGCCCGCAGAAGTCGCGGTCCACTGCTGGTTGGTCGCGCCGGTGCAGTCCCACAGCTGTACCTGGGTCCCCAAGGTCTGCGTGGAGCCGGGCACATCCACACACCGGCCGGAGCCGGCTCCGACGATCGCGCCGCCGCCACCGGTGCTGCCGGGCTGGCCGATGCTGCCGGACACCGACAGCAGTGCCGAGTACCACACGGCCGCCATCTTGTCGTAGCCGCCGGCGGTGGGGTGCACGCCGTCGGCCAGGTCGGACGTGGTCAGCGCGTCGTACATGTCGACCAGGTGCACATGCTTGCCCGCGGAGGTCTTGCTCGACACGATGCCGGGGATCGCCGCGTTGTAGGTGCGCACCTCGCTGTTCTGGCCGGAGTTGGCCAGCGGGATGATCTGCGCGACGAACACCTCGGCGTTCGGGACGGTCGCGGTGATGTGGTCGATGAGGGCGGACAGCCGGGCGGGAGCGTTGGCGACGTTGTAGTTCTGCAGGATGTCGTTGGTGCCGATGTGCAGCAGGACGGTGTGCGGCTGGTAGGTGTTCAGCCAGCCGACGACGTTCGCGTCGATCTGGTCGATGCGCCAGCCGGAGTGGCCCTCGTGGTCGTGGTCGCCGAGGGTCGCCGGACCGCTGGACAGCGAGCCGACGAAGTCGACTTTGTAGCCGCCGGCGACGAAGCGCTGCCACAGGCCGGTGCGGTAGGCGCCGGGCACCGTGATGCCGTCGGTGATCGAGTCGCCCAGCGGCATCACCTTGACGCCGCCGTTGGACTCCGCCGCGGCGGTCTGGACCCCGGTCGTCGTCACCAGTCCGACGGCCAGCGCGAGCGCGGTGGCGGCCGACACGATCGCACCGAACAATCGCTTTTGTCTACGCACACTCGTTCCCTTCCTGTATCGCTCATAATTAAACGCTTCCGCACAAAGAACTCCTCTGAAACGACACCGTCAAGTGCTGGCCGCCGGCCTGGCAGAGCTTTGACCCGCCCCACATCGTGCGACCTGTCCGAGACGCGGGCCGGCGGCGGAGAGCGCCGCCGGCCCGCGTGAAAGCTTCACGCCCCGGAGAACGCTGTTTCGTCCAACTCCACCAGCGGCGGCACCTCGCAGCGGCTGCGCACCTCCAGCGTCGTCCGCTTGTCCGCCGCCGCCAGCAACGTGGCCGAGCAGTCCAGGACGTGGTACGCCACCTCAGCGGACGCCCGGTGCGGCCGCCCCTCATGCATCGCCTCGGCCATCTCGGCCAGACCGTATCCGCGGGCCGACCCGACGAACCCCGCGGACGGCGCGAGCGCCCGCCAATCGCCGTCCCCGGGCTGCCGCACCCGGCACTCGCCGTCGAAGTTGTTCGGATCCGGCACGATCAGGGAGCCCGCGGTGCCGTGGATCTCGATGTTCGAAGCCTGGGTGCCCAGCATCTCGAAGCTCATGATCAGCGTCGTCAGCGCGCCGCTCTCATGTTCCAGAATGCCGGTGATGTGCGTGTCGACGCTCGTCTGGAACGTCGTGCCGGCGCGCGCCCCGGTGCGGATCGTCCGCACCGGCCGCGGCCGGCTCGCGGCTCCCGAGACGGACTTCACCGGACCGAGCAGGTGGATCAGAGCGGACAAGTAGTACGGCCCCATGTCGAGCAGGGGCCCGCCGCCGGGCAGGTAGTAGAACTCAGGATTCGGATGCCAGTTCTCGTGGCCGAATCCCGCCATCACCGCGGTCGCCGACGTCGGCGTCCCGATCACCCCGTCCTCGACCGCTTTGCGGGCGGTCTGGACGCCGGTGCCCAGAACGGTGTCCGGCGCGCAGCCGATCCGCAGCCCGGCCTTCGCCGCCGCTTCCATGACGGCTGCCGCCTCGTCGGTGGTCGCGGCGAGCGGCTTCTCCCCGTATACGTGCTTACCGGCGGCGAGCGCCGCCAGCGCGACGTCGCCGTGGACGGCCGGCGGAGTCAGGCTCAGGACGACGTCGACGTCGTCGGCGGCCAGCAGCTCCTCCGGCGTCGCCGTCCGGGCTCCGGGCACCAGGGCCACCGCCTCCTCGGCCCGCTGCGCGACCGGGTCGCTCACCGCGACGACCCGCACGTTGCCCAGCCCGCTCAGGGTCCGCAGATACGCCCCGCTGATGGTGCCGGCGCCGAGGACGCCCACCTTCATCGGCTCGCCCACAGCAGGCCCCTTTCGATGACGGTGCGGATGGCGGGCCGCTCCAGGGTGGGAAGGTGGTGGCCGGGAGTGCAGACGAAGATCCTCCCCCTGCCCCAGGCGCGGGTCCAGATCGCCGGGAAGGTGAGCGGCGCGGACCAGGGGTCGCCGTCGCGAGCCGGCACCGTGGTCGTGGCCAGGACCTCGTTGTGGGGGTCGCTCAGCACCCAGTACTGCTCGTCTTCGACGGTGATCGTCGCGGGCAGGCCTTCGACGAGGTCCCGGTGGGCGCCTGGATCCGGCACCAGGTCGACGGTGTATTCGTGGATGCCGCGGGGGTGGGCCGCGAACTGCGCGCCCATCAGGTGGAGGTAGTCCGAGGACTGGCGGAAGGAGTCGACGACGCCACCGTGCCAGCCGGCCAGTCCGGTGCCGTCCTCGACCGCGGTGCGCAGCCCTTTCACCTGGTCGTCGGTGAGCGAGCCCATCGTCCAGCACTGGAGGATCAGGTCGGTCCGCGCCATGAGCGCGGGGTCGGTGTAGACGTCCAGGTCGTCGGACACCACCACGTCGTATCCGTGTTCGGACAGGAAGGGGATGAACATCTCGGTGGCTGCGACGGGCGCGTGGCCGTCCCAGCCGCCGCGGACGACGACCGCTTGTTTCTGAGGTGCGGGCATGGCTTGGGTGTCAGCTTTCGGTGTGCTGGCTGAAGGCGGCGTCGAACGACGCCTTCGGCGGTTCGATCATGGTGAGTTTCCGGATGAAGGCCAGCGCCTCGGGGGCTCCGACCAGGCGGTCCATCCCGGCGTCCTCCCACTCGACGCTGATCGGGCCGTCATAGCCGATGGAGTTGAGCATCCGGAATATCGGCTCCCAGGGGACGTCGCCGTGTCCGGTCGACACGAAGTCCCAGCCTCGGCGCGGGTCGCCCCAGGGCAGGTGCGAGCCGAGGCGCCCGTTGCGGCCGTTGCCGCGGACCACCGACTCCTTGCAGTCCACGTGGTAGATGCGATCCCGGAAGTCGTACAGGAAGCCGACCGGGTCGAGGTCCTGCCACATGAAGTGGCTGGGGTCGAAGTTCAGGCCGAAGGCCGGGCGGTGGTCGATCGCCTCCAGCGTGCGGACGGTCGACCAGTAGTCGTAGGCGATCTCGCTGGGATGGACTTCGTGGGCGAAGCGCACGCCGACGGAGTCGAAGACGTCCAGGATCGGGTTGAACCGGTCGGCGAACTCGGCGTATCCGCGGTCGATCACCTCGGCCGACACCGGCGGGAACATCGCCAGGTAGTGCCAGATCGGCGATCCGGTGAACCCGATCACGGTGTCCACGCCGAGGGCCGCCGCGGCGCGCGCGGTGTCGGCGAGTTCGGCCGCCGCGCGGGTCCTGACGCCTTCGGCCTCGCCGTCGCCCCAGACCCGGGGCGGGAGGATGCCGCGGTGCCGGTCGTCGATGATGGCGTCGCACACGGCCTGGCCGACCAGGTGGGTGGATATCGCGTGGACCTGGAGGCCGTACCGGGCCAGCAGGTCCCGGCGGCCGGGTATGTAGTCCGGGTCGGCCAGGGCGCGATCGACCTCGAAGTGATCGCCCCAGCAGGCGATCTCCAGGCCGTCGTAGCCCCAGTCGGAGGCGAGCCGGCAGACCTCTTCGAAGGGCAGATCGGCCCATTGGCCGGTGAACAGGGTGACAGGTCGGGTCATCACTTTCCCTCGTTCCAGCTCGGGGACGTCCAGGCCGATCCAGCGGCGGCGCTGGCTTCCACGGCGTCGAGCACACTTTGGACGTAAAGGCCGTCGGCGAACGACGGTGTGGGCGGCACGCCCTGGGCGATCGCCTCGACGAGGTCCGCGGCCTGGTGCACGAAGGTGTGGTCGTAGCCCAGGCCGTGGCCGGGCGGCCACCAGGCCCGCATGTAGGGGTGCTGCGGATCGGTGGCGAGGATCCGGGTGAACCCGCCCACGGCGCTGTCGGCGGTCGCGTCGTGGAAGAGCAGTTCGTTGAGCGACTCGAAATCGAAGGCCACGCTGCCCAGGGAGCCGTTCAGCTCGATCCGCATGGCGTTCTTGCGGCCCGGCGCGAACCGGGTGGCCTCGAAGGTCGCGACCGCTCCCCCGTCGCAGCGGGCGATGAAGACCGCTGCGTCGTCCACGGTCACCTCGCCGCGTTCGGCGCCGCCCACGCCGGCCAGTCCCGATTGCGACTGCGCGAGCGGGCGTTCGGTGATGAAGGTCTCGGTCAGCGCGCTCAGACCGCTGATCCGCCGGCCGGTCAGGAAGTGGGCGAGGTCGACGAGATGGGCCCCGAGGTCGCCGAGGGCCCCGGATCCCGCCTGCTCCTTGCGCAGCCGCCAGACCAGCGGGAATTCCGGATCGTTGATCCAGTCCTGCAGGTAGGTCGCCCGGATGTGCCTGATGTCGCCGAGCCGGCCCTGGGCCACCAGGTCGCGGGCGAGCGCGAGGGCGGGCGTGCGGCGGTAGTTGAAGCCGACCATGGACTGGACGCCGCGGGCCGAGGCGGCCTCGGCGGCGGCTGTCATCTCCTGGGCCTGTCCGAGGGTGTTCGCGAGCGGCTTCTCGCACAGCACGTGCTTGCCCGCGGCCAGGGCGGCGAGCGCGATCTCGGTGTGCAGCGCGCCGGGCGTGGTGATGTCGACGAGGTCGATGTCGTCGCGCTCGATGACGCGGCGCCAGTCCGTCTCGAAGGAGGCCCAGCCCCACGATCGCGCGGCCTGCGCGACGGTTTCGGGGTTCCGGCCGGCGACGGCGGTCAGTTCGGGGGTGAGCGGCAGATCGAAGGCGCGGCCGGCGGCTTGCCATGCCAGCGAATGCACTCGCCCCATGAAGCCGTGACCGATGAGACCGATGCGAAGGCTGTCCGGCATACGTTCCTCACGAAAACTTGCGCAACAATGGCGGTCGGAACTGGGGTCGCTACCACGATAGACGCAGTGCCGGGCAGCCACCAGAATCAAAAGTTGCGCAATATCCCGGCGGTCTCGCATGCTTGCCGGATGACGCAGCGAGCATGGCGCCGACCGCCCGGATCGCCGACCCTCACCCAGATCGCCCGGGCCGCGGGCGTTCCGGTTCCCGTCGTGTCGAAGGTGCTGAACGGCCGCAGCGACGTCTCCCCCGCGGTCCGCGAGTCCGTGGCGGAACGGCTCAGGGAAGCCGGATACACGCTGCCGGCCGCCGGCGGCACCGCGGGTTCGGCCGGACTCATCGACCTGGTCATGCCCGGCGTCGAGGGGACCTGGGCGAACGTCATGCTCTCCGGGATCGAGCGCGCCTTGGCCAAGACCGGTCGCGACGTGGTCGTGGTGGTCGCGCGGGAGACCGAGCCGGAGGACCGGGACTGGGTGCGGCGGCTGATCGCTCGCGGCAGCCAGGGCGCGGTGCTGGCACTGGTCGCACCGACCGCCGCGCAGCAGCGGCGGCTGACCGCGGCCGGCGTCCGTCTCGTCGCCCTGGACCCGCACCGGCCGCTGTCCAGCGGGATCCCCACGGTGGGCGCGACGAACTGGACCGGAGGGCGGCAGGCCACGGAGCATCTCGTAGCGCTCGGGCACACCCGCATCGCCGCCATCGCGGGCACGGCGCAGCACCACTACAGCCAGGCGCGCCTGGACGGCTTCCGGTCGGTGCTGGCCAACCACGGCCTGGGAGAGAACGCGGAGCTGGTACGGCACGGGAACTGGAACCGCAGCGAGGCCGCCGCCGCGGCGGCGGAGCTGTTGGACCTGCCGGACCCGCCGACCGCCGTCTTCGCCTGCTCCGATCACATGGCACTCGGTGTCTTCGACGCCGCCGCCGAACGAGGACTGCGGATCCCGCACGATCTGAGCGTCATCGGATTCGACGATCTTCCGGAGGCGCGCTGGCTCAGCCCGGCGCTCACCACGGTCCGCCAGCCGGTGCGCGAGATGGCCGAGCTGGCCACCGGCACGCTGCTGCGGCTCATGGCCGATGAGCCGGTGCACAGCCGGCGTGTGGAACTCGAGACCCGGCTGATCGAGCGCGGGAGTACATGCCCGCCTCGTTGAGGATGGCACGGCGGCAGGCGTCGCAGCATATCGCGCAGCCTGGACGCTGGAACGCAGAGTCGTGAGACTGGACCGCGACGGAGCCTTGCGAGCCCGACCCGGCCCCCAGGCGTGAGAGGGATGCGTGATGCCCGAGTTGATACCGCGTCTGATGACGCCGTTCCTCCCCGTCGAGACGCGCTACCGGCTGCGGCAGCACAAGATCGACGACGAGGCGGCGGGCAAGGCGGCCCGGGTGCTCGCCTCGCCGGGCGTGTCGGTGACCGTGCGCCGGTCCACGACCGGCGCGGGGTCGTGGCGTGAAGCCAGACTGGTGCCGGTCCCGTCCGTCGGGCACACCGGCGCGTGGTGGTACACCAAAGGCGGACTGGCATGGGACGGCACGGTCCTCACCGTGACCGGCAGCCTTAAAGCCACGGGCAGCTGGCGGACCGCCCAAGGCGGCGTGAAGCCGGGATTCGGCGCGGCCGAAGTCGCCCAGGCCGGGGTCCGGCCCCCGGGTTCCGGCGAGTGCCCGAGCACGGTGGTGGAGATCGCCGCCGTCGGGATCGGCGACCTTCCCGTGCGGCGCTTGTATTTTCTGGACGAGGAGTCACGCCATCTCACGATGACTCCGTTCCGGGGGTTCACCGACGCCAAGCTCTCCGAGTTCGTGCAGCACGCCGGTGTCGTGTTCCGGACGTACTCGCTCACCACCGGCGGGGCGACGACGCCGGACGCGATGTGCGAGTTCCTGTTCCCGCGGTCGGCCCGCAGGAGGCTGGTCATCAGCGAGAACAGTGAACTGGCGGATTGGGGATGGCGCGGCTGGCCGTGAGCCCGCGCGGGGGCTACTTCGACTCGACGCGCCCGATCGGCGCTGCGCCGTCGGTCAGCATCGCAGTGGCCTGGGCCCACGCCGAATCTCCGGGGTAGAGCTCGCTGCGCAGATAGGCCCAGATGAGCGCGCGCACGGCGGCGACGCGGTCGGGATCTTCGTCGGTGGTCTCGGCCGCGTCGAAGGTCGAGATGCCGCCCAGCGAATGTTCGGCCTCGAAGATCTCCAACAGGGTCTTCGGCGAAGGAGCCCCCGTGTAGGGGTCGCTACGCCAGTCCTGCCGGTCGGAGAAGAACGGATGCCAGTCCTTCTCGCCGACGACGACGAGGACCTGCGGCGTCATACCGTCGAAGGCGGTGCTGGCGAGCGCCGCGTAAGGCTGGGCCGCCGGTCCGTTCATGTCCTCGCCCCAGCCGGGGGCGGCGATCATGACGCGGGCGCCGAAGCGGGCGTCGACGGCTCCCACCGTGGACCCGTCGCTGGTGTCGGTGACGGTCTGGCCCGAGACCAGGCCGACCGTGTGGCCGCCGGCGGAGTGGCCGACGGCGGCGATCCGGCCGGTGTCCAGCCGCCCCGCCAGTCCCGGCACCGTGCGCTCGATCTCGGCGAGGTGGTCCACGACCTGGCGGAGATCCTCAGCCCTCGACTTCAGGTAGAGCGGTGCGTCGGGGTCGTCGGCCTCTCGCCGGCCGAGGAACATCGAGTCGAGGTGGGTGGGCTGGATCACGACGAACCCGTGAGCGGCCCAGAAGTTCACCAGCGGGCCGTAGCCGTAGGACGAGGAGACGAAGGTCGAGGGCCCGTGCCCGTGGGAGAAGACGATCACCGGCAGGTCTTCGCCGACGGCCGGGGCCGTCACGCGGACCGCCAGCGGGATCGGGCGGCCCGGAACGTCGATCTGGACGGGATGGTAGGAGGCGACGGGCGTGGGGGTCGTCACCGGGAACCCGGCGGCGTACGTCGAGGGGTCTTTTGCGGAATCGTGGTGGCCCACGGAGTACTCCTTCTTGCAGGCGGTGCTGAGGAAGCCCGGCCCGGGCGGCTGCTGCCTTCCCGGCGGGGCCATGACTCCAGTCTGGGCTCGTCGGGTTGAACTGAGAATGGTTGACAGGACGGTTTTTCTTCGCGAGAGTTCAAGCGTGCTCACTGATCCACTTTCCGAGGTGCTCGACCTCATCGAGGTTCGAGGCCAGATCTCCGGTGCGTTCGCGGTGCGCGGGAACTGGGTCACGCGATCTGTCATCACCACCCCGCTGAAGGTGTCGGTGATGGTGCACGGCCGGTGCCGGTTGTGGACCGATGGGCTGGACGCGCCGATCGAGCTGGCGGCCGGCGACATCGCCGTCCTGAGGGGCCGCTCGTGGCTGCGCGCTGAGAGCGTCGGCGGCGAGGGCCCGCTCGTGGAGTTCAAGCCCGAGCCGGACGACTACGCCCTGCGCGTCGGCGACGCGGACTTCGCCGTCGACGACGTCATCCTCGGCGGCCACGTCGACGTCGACCCGGCCGGTGCGGCCCTGCTGACGCAGGCGCTGCCGCCGGTGGCCCTGATCCGGGCGACCGATTCCGCCGCGCCCGTCCTGCGCGCGTGCGTCGACCGGCTGGTCGAGGAGGTGACGGCGCAGCGCACCGGTGCCGCCTTCGCGGTGCGCCAGCACGCCCAGCTGTTGCTCCTGGAACTGCTGCGGGCCTACCTCGGCCAGGCCGAGCTGCCGCCGGGATGGCTGCGGGCGCTGACCGACGACCGGCTGCGTCCCGCCCTGACCCTCATGCACAGCGAACCCGGCCGGCCCTGGGGGCTGGAGGAACTGGCCCGGGCGGCAGCGATGTCAAGGACCTCATTCGCTGTGCGCTTCCGGTCCGTGGCCGGCGTCCCCCCGCTGACCTACCTCAACGGCTGGCGGATGCTGCTGGCCCGGCAGGCGCTGCGCGACGACGACGTCCGGATCGGGACGCTCGCCGCGCGCCTGGGCTACACCTCGGAAAGCGCGTTCAGCACCGCTTTCAAACGAGAGGTGGGCGAGGCGCCGCTGCGCTACCGGTACCGGCTCCGCCAAGCGTCGTGACCGCGGGCGCATCGCAGCCCTGTGGCATGCTTCCACCGAGGCTCGCTCCCCCGGAGCCGGCCGGATGATACTTTCACGGAGCCCGGGCCCGGCACCGGCGACATCTCGCTGGTCAACGCCGTCGAGGTGAACCGCCCGGGAGCGCGTCGAGCGATCCGGTATCCGCGGCGTGGCAAGCGCGTTACCGTCACCACCGTTGCCTGACACCGACGGCAGGGAGACCCCGTGCGCACCGCGACCCGGAGCCTTTGTGTAGTGAGCGTTTTGGCCGCGTTGTGCACGCCGGGCCAGGTCCTGGCCGCAACGGACCAGCAGGCCGATGCCGAGGCGGGAACGAGCCTGTCAGCTTACGAACATCAGCACTTGCGGTGGACGAGCTGTCCGGGCCTCGACGACTCGCGAATGCAGTGCGCCTCGGTGCGCGTGCCGCTGGATTACGCCCATCCCCGGCGGCAATCCATCAGCATCACCATCTCGCGGCTGCCCGCCGCCGACCCGGCCCAGCGGCGCGGCGTGCTGCTGACCACCGGCGGCGGTCCCGGCGGCGCCGGGGTTCCGCTGCCGGTCCAGCTCAGCCAGAGCCTGGACCCCTCGGTCCTGGCGGAATACGACCTGATCGGCTTCGACATGCGCTTCGTCGAGCGCAGCACGCCGATCACCTGCGGGCAGCCGGCCGAGGAGCCGGGTGGCTACTGGGTGCGCGTGGACGGCTTCCAATCCTTCGCCACGACCAGTGAGCAGGCTGCCGCGCTCGCCAGAGACTGCGAACGCAATGCCGGCTGGGCGCTTCCGTACGCCACGACCGCCAATGCCGCCCGCGACATGGATATCGTCCGCAGCGCGTTGGGCGAACGAACCATCTCGTATCTGGGCGGCTCCTACGCCGCAATGCTCGGCGTGGCGTACAGCTCTTTGTTCCCTGAGCGGCTGGACCGGCTCGTCCTGGACAGCCCGCCCGACTACGACACGGTCTGGAGATCGTTCGAGGTGGGCCGCACGGCCGCCATGGAGAGCAACTACGACGCCTTCCTGGCGTGGCTGGCCCAAAACGACGGCACCTATCACCTGGGAACGACGGCGGCGCAAGCCGGCACCGCCGTCACAGCCGTCCTGCAACAGGCCGACACCCAGCCGATCGTCGCGGGCGACCACGCGTGGACCTCCGGGGATCTGGGCTACCTGCTGGTGCTGGCGACCTACTTCCAGCAGCTGTGGCAGGTCGTCGCCATCGACTTCGTGAGCATCCGAGCCGGCGTCCCGCCGCCGGTGCCGCTGGACATCCTCCCGGCGGCGCTGCCCGGCACACCGGGCGTCCCGGCGGACAACCACACGGCGGTGAACATGGCATTCCGCTGCGGCGACAACGCCTGGCCACGTGCGGCCGCCACCTATCAAGACGACCTCAGCCACTACAGCCAGCTGTATCCGGTCTACGGGCCCGCCAACGCCAATATCAATCCGTGCGCGTTCTGGCCCGTCAGCAAGGACAACACCATTCCGCTGTCGGCCAACCGGGCCCACGGCGCGCTGATCACAGCGGCTCTGCTGGACGCCGCCGTCCCGCTGCCCAACTCCTCGGCCACCCACGCCGCCATCCGCGGCTCCCGCTTGGTCACCGTCGACGAGCGGGTGCACACCCCGCTGCTCAGCGGTCAGGGCGGCGCGTGCATGACCTCCGCGGTCACCGCGTATCTGACCACCGGGCGACTCCCGGCCTCCGATCTGTCCTGCTGATCCGTGGAACTTTCGGGGCGCGGAGCCCGCGGCCCGCGGCTTGATCAGGCGCGGACCGCGGAGCCCGGCTACGGGCTTTGACAGTCCGAAGGCGAGAACGCACGGTTGTCGCATCTTCAAACTCCTGACCGTTGTTCTGTCCTCATAAGGAGCCTCCTTGTTCTCTGTTTCGTCTTCCTCGGCACGCCAACGCGGATTCGGCGCGGCAGCAGCCGTCGCCGCCGCGGTCGCCGGAATAGTGCTCGTCTCCCAAATGGGCGGCGTGGCGATGGCGGGCACTATCGCCTCGGGAACGCAGTTCTATGCCGACCCGAACTCCCAAGTCGTCAAGTGGGACGCCGCCAACCCCGGCGACTACCGCGAGCCCGCGATCGCCTCCAGCATCGCCGCGATCCCCCAGGGGATCTGGTTCTCCAACTACCGGCCCTCGACCGTGCAGTCCGACGTCTCCACGGTGACCACCGCCGCGGCGGCCGCCGGGAAGGTGCCGGTCCTGGTCGTGTACGAGATCCCCAACCGGGACTGCGGCGGCGCTTCGGCCGGCGGCGCGCCCGACATCGCCAGTTACGAGAGCTACATGCAGAGCTTCGCCAACGGGCTCGGCTCGCACCAGGTGATCGTCATCCTGGAGCCGGACTCCCTGGCGCTGCAGACCTGCCTGAGCAGCCAGCAGGCCACCGACCGGGACAACGCGATCGCGTTCGCGGGGGCGCGGCTGAAGTCCGCCGACCCGGCGGCGAAGGTCTACATGGACGCCGGCCACTCCTCCTGGAACTCGCCGTCGGCGCAGGCCGCGACGCTGAACGCGGCGGGCGTCAAGACCTCCTCGGACGGGATCTTCTCCAACGTCTCCAACTTCATGACGACCTCATCAGAGGTCTCCTACGACAAGCAGGTGCTGGGCGCCCTCGGCAACCCGTCGAACCTGCACATCGTGGTCGACACCAGCCGCAACGGCAACGGTCCGGCCGCGGGCAACCCCTGGTGCGACCCGTCCGGCCGCGCCCTGGGCCAGGCCCCGACCGCGAACACCGGCGACTCGGCCGTCGACGCCTTCCTGTGGATCAAGCCCCCGGGTGAGTCGGACGGCTGCGCCGACGCGGCCGGCACCTTCGACCCCGCGCTCGCCTACGCGCTGATCACCAACGGCGGCCCGCCGCCGACGACGCCGAGTTCGACGCCTTCGACCTCGACCCCGAGTTCGACGCCGCCGTCCTCGACGCCGAGCACCACGCCTTCGTCCTCGACGCCGAGCACCACTCCCAGCTCCTCCGGCGGCGGGGGCGCGTGCCACGTCACCTACGCCCGGCAGAGCGAGTGGGCCGGCGGTTTCACCGCGAACATCAGCATCACCAGCAGCACGGCCGTGAACGGCTGGACCGTCGGGTTCAGCTACGGCGGCGACCAGAAGATCACCGGCGCGTGGAGCACGAACTACACGCAGTCGGGGAAGAACGTGACGCTGACCAACCTGTCCTACAACGGATCCATCGGTGCCGGGCAGACCCTGACCGGCATGGGGGTCCAGGGCACGTGGACCTCCAGTGACGCCGCGCCCACGGCGTTCACCCTCAACGGAGTCGCCTGCTCCTGACGCCGCGGCGAACGACCGAACGCGCGCCGAAGCTCCCGGTCCCTCGACGGGCCGGGAGCTTCGGCGCATCTTTGCATTCCGCACGCCGCCAGAAATGAACAGTGGCCAACGATCCAGAGTTGCCACCGTAACGGCGAACATTTATTCTTCACTCGAAAGAGTGAAGATCTCAGAATTCTTATTCTGGTCACATTGCCGGTCACCGGAAGTGATGGAGATGTGACCGCCTCGCCGCCCGCGTTTAACTGCCTCGATATCGCCTCCCAGTGCACTCGGTTTCATTCTCGCCGAGGAAACCGGAGGAACGGTGTCGGACAATCCCAGCAAGACATTCGCGGGCCGGTGGCGGGCCGACCGCCGCGATGAGGCGGTCGGCGCGACCTTGGTCGGCCTGGTGGTGGTCCTGCTCGGCTACGCCTCCGGCGTCGGGGCCGGCGGGTCCGGCGGGACGGTCGCGGCCGGCGGCGGCCCGCAAGGCATACCCGGCTCTCCCCCGGCACCGGCGTCGGCCACCTCGCCGGTGCTCGTCCAGGCCCCGTCCACCAGCGCCACCGCGACCGCCACCGACGG
>JABFXP010000391.1 GCA_013361685.1 Catenulispora sp. | reverse complement strand
CCCTAGCGGCGCCACCAGGGTTCGCGGACCACGAGGTCGTCGACTTTCACGCAGCCGTCGGCGTTGGCGACCTCGTTCCGGTCCAGGCTCCAGCCCACGATCCCGTTGCCCATGCGGGTCAGCTCGATGAGGGTGTTCGACTCCTGCGTCGTGCCGACCTGCACCTGACACTTCTCGAGCGTGGCCCAGGACTCGCCGTTCAGGGCCACGTCGAAGGCCACGACGGGGAGCACGGCCACCGACAGCAGGGTGGCGGCGATCCGCTCGGCGGAGATGGCCTTGTGCTGCCACGGTTTCAGGGCGGCGGAACGTTCGCGGTGCCCGCGATGCCCGGTCCGGTACTCCAGCACCACGCCCTGACGCAGCAGCCACGCCACGGCGGTGGTGAACACGCCCCAGCGCCAGCTGAAGAACACGGTCATCAGCAGGCCGAAGGCGAGCGGGGAGATCAGCGACATCAGGGTGGCCAGCGTGGTCGCCCAGCGTCCGCCGATGCCGTGGCGGAGTGATCCGCGGGCGGCCATGAACACGAACGTCATGCGCGAGACCACGACCGCCAGCACGAAGGCGAGCACCGCGCTGTTGCGGACCATGCCCATCAGCACGTCGAGCCAGTTCTTCGGCTCCAGCGCGACGAGGACGTCCCAGGCGTTGTCGCCTCCGCCGACCGTCCACGCCACCTTCAGGATCGGGAACACGAGCACGACGGCCAGGACCACGTTGTGTCCGGTGCCGCCTTTCCGGTCTTCGTTCTTCGACTCATCGGCCACGGAGTGTATTTGGCCGTGCGCGATGCGTGCCGACCCAATCCGTTGGTCCGAACGAGGGGTCATTGCGCAACCGCAGTTGCGCAGTCTGGACTGAAGAACTACGGTGGAGGGCATGACCTCCGCCCCGTCCGACATCCCCGAGCCCGCGATGCGCGCGGCTGTGGAGACGTTCGTCATCTTCGGCCGCCTGCGCCGCCGGCTTCAGGCGCTGCCAGGCGAGTCCGGGCTGACGACGGCGCAGACTTCGGTGCTGGTGCGGATGGGCAAGGTCGACAGCACGTCGGTCGGTGCGCTCGCGGCCGCCGAGCAGGTGACGCATCAGGCGATGGTCAAGACCGTTGCGGCGTTGGAGGGGGCGGGGCTCATCGTGCGCGAGCCCGACCCGGTTGATCGGCGGCGCCAGTTGCTCACGTTGACCGATGCCGGTCGGGCGTTGTCGCAGGGCGAACGCCATGCGCGGCAGCAGTGGCTGGCGCGGGCGCTCGCCGAACGCGGGACGCCGGAGGAGATCGAGGCGGTGATCGGTGCGATGCGGTTGCTGGGGGAGGTGGCGGACGGGTGATGCGAGTGGTGATGGTTTTGGCGGGTGCTGAATTGAGGATTAGCGCGCCGGGGTGTGCTGAGACGGCGAATACAGGCCCAGGCCCGACGGACGCCCGGTCGGCGCGTATCGAATCGACGAACACTGCGATATCGGCATGACCGCTCTCGTTGAACGGCTGCTCAGCCGTAGTCCGCGTGCGGCCGATCGAGCGGGCGGCGCGACGTCGCAAGGCTTCGACCGGCGCCTCATCGTGCCGATGATCCTCGGCTCGATCCTGAACCCGGTCAACTCCTCGATGCTGGCGGTCGCGCTGATCCCGATCGGGCGGGCGTTCGGCGCCGCGCCTTCGCAGACGGCCTGGCTGGTGTCAGGGCTCTACCTCGCGACGGCGGTCGGGCAGCCGGTGATCGGCCGGTTGGTGGACGCGTTCGGGCCGCGTCCGCTGTATCTGCTGGGGACCGCGCTGGTGGGTGTGGCCGGACTGCTGGGGGTGTGGGCGCCGACGCTCGGGGTGCTGGTCGTGTCGCGGGTACTGCTCGGGTTCGGGACGTCGGCGGCGTATCCGGCTTCGATGTCGTTGCTGCGCTCGGAGGCGGACCGGACCGGGATGACGAGTCCGAGCGGGATCCTCGCCGCGTTGTCGATCTCGAACCAGGTGATCTCGGTCGTCGGGCCGACGCTCGGCGGGCTGCTCATCGCGGCCGGCGGCTGGCATCTGATCTTCGCGATCAACGTCCCGCTCTCGGCCGCGTGTCTGGTGCTCGGTGCGACGCGGCTGCCGCGCCGGGGGCGGGTCACCGACGCTCAGCGCATCGACGTGGTCGGGATGCTGTTGTTCGCGACGATGCTGACGGCGTTCCTGCTCTTCTTGATGAATCCCGGGATCGGCCAGTTGTATCTGGTCGCGGCGGCTTTGGCGGCGGCTGGAGTCTTCGCCGGACGGGAACTCCGTACTCCGCAGCCCTTCATAGATCTGCGTGTGCTCAGCGGAAATGCGCCGCTGCTTGCCACGTATGGGCGGCAGGTGCTCGCGTATACGACCTCGTACGCGTTCCTCTACGGCTTCACGCAGTGGCTGGAGGAAGGGCGCTCGCTGTCTGCCTCGGGCGCCGGCGTGGCGTTGCTGCCGATGTCCGCCATGGCGATCGTTGTCACGGCGGTCACGGGACGGAACGCGCAGGTCCGCGCCAAGCTCGTGGTCGGCTCGATGGTGCAGGTCGCCGGGAGCGCGGGGCTGCTGCTGTTGGGCTCCGGCACCGCGATCTGGACGATCGTCCTGGTCGCCGCGGTGATCGGGATCCCGCAGGGCCTGATCGGCCTGGCCAACCAGAACGCGCTGTATGCGCAGGCCGATCCTGAGCGCATGGGCTCCTCGGCCGGGCTGCTGCGGACGTTCATGTACCTCGGCGCGCTGCTCGCCTCCGCCGCGAACGCCGCCTTCTACCGCGGCGGGGCTACGACTGGCGGCCTGCACGAACTGGCTGGCTTGTTGGTCGCGGTCGCGGTGCTGCTCCTGGTCGTCACGACGCTGGATCGTTCCTTGTCGCGCGTTGGTCGCTGAGCTTGAGGTACCCAGTTTGCGAGATACCTAGTTTCCAAGATACCCAGCCATCTAGGTACCTAGTCGCCGAGGTATTCGCCGAGGTATTCGCACGGCGTACCTAGTTTCCGAGGTACCTAGTTTCCGAGGTACCTAGTCCCCGAGGTACCTCGTTTCCGAGATACAGAGACACCGAGATACCCACCTCACCGAGAAAGGCCGCACCATGCCCGTCACCACCATCGACCCGAAGACCGCGCTGGTCGTCATCGACCTGCAGAACGGCATCGCCGCGATCCCCGGCGAACCGATCCCCAGCGTGGATGTCATCAAGAACAGCGTTGAGCTGGCCGAGGCGTTCCGTGCGCAGAAGTTGCCGGTCGTGCTGGTCCGCGTCACCTTCGCCGAGGACGGCGCGGACATGGTGCCCGGCCGTACCGAGCAGGTTCGTCCCACCCGTCCTCGGCCCGAGGGGTGGGACCAGATCGTCGCTGAGCTGGCGGGGCACGCCGGGGACATCGTCGTCACCAAGCGGAACTGGTCCGCCTTCTACGGCACCGACCTCGACCTGCAATTGCGGCGTCGGGGCGTGACGCAGATCGTGCTCGCCGGCATCTCCACCAGCATCGGTGTGGACTCCACCGCCCGCGCGGCGCATGAGCGCGGTTACAACGTCACCGTCGCCGCCGATGCCGTCACCGATTCCGACGCCGATGCGCATCGGAACAGCCTGGAGCGGATCTTCCCGCGGCTCGGCGAGACCGGGACCACCGCGGAGATTCTGGGGCTGGTCCGGTCGCTGGTCTGACGGTCCGACTTCCCGGCGTGGGCGCATGACCTCATCGGGGGCGGAGAATGGGGTGAAGTCAGGATGAAACCACACCCGTCTCGGAGGCGACGATGAGCGGCAGGAGCAAGCATCCGGTCTTCGCCCGGTTTTACGCCAAGGTCGCCGGTCCCGCCTTGGACAAGGCCGGCATGGGTCCGCACCGGGACCGTCTGCTGGCCGGGTTGGAAGGCGAGGTGCTCGAGATCGGGGCCGGCAACGGCCTGAACTTCGGCCGCTACCCGGACGCCGTCAAGCATGTGACCGCCGTCGAGCCCGAGCCGACGCTGCGCGAGTACGCCGAGTCGGCGGCCGAGGCGGCGGCGGTTCAGGTGACGGTGGTCGACGCCCGCGCCGAGGCGCTGCCGTTCCCGGACGGCGCGTTCGACGCCGCGGTCGCGTGTCTGGTGCTGTGCTCGGTGCCGGATCAGGCGGCGGCGCTCGCCGAGGTCCACAGGGTGCTGAGACCCGGTGGCCTGCTGCGTTTCTTCGAGCACGTCCAGGCGGATTCGCCGAAGATGCAGCAGGTGCAGCGGGTGCTGGACAAGACGGTCTGGCCGGTCTTCGCCGGAGGGTGCCACACCGGCCGGGACACCGCCGCCGCGATCACCGCCGCCAGGTTCGAGCTGACCGATCTCGACAGCTTCACGTTCCCGAAGACGCGGATCGCGATGCCGACCGGGACGCACATCCTGGGGACGGCTGTCCGCCGCTAGCCGAGGCCGCCAGAG
>JABFXP010000852.1 GCA_013361685.1 Catenulispora sp. | reverse complement strand
CACACGCAGCCACAGCAGCCGGGCCAGGAAGTACACCGTCTCCTCGCGGATGTCGAGCACGGCAGAGTATGTCACGGTGGTGTCCACGTGAAGCCCCAGCAGCATGAAGATGATCCCTCGACAAGACGAGCGACCGCCGGTTACCGGGAACGACTCAGTGATTACCCTCAACGGCCTCTCAGACTTCCGACATATCCGTTCGGGCCTAAACCAGCGCGGCTAGAGTCCCCGGATGGCATCTGAATCAGATCAGACCAAGGCAGGCTGGCTCGATCTGGCCCAAGTCATGGCGCACTGCGGTGGCCGTCCGGCCCAGGCGGCCGAGTTCATCGCCAACGCCATCGCCTCAGCACCGGAGGCTCCCGAGCCCTACGGCGCGCTCGCCGAGCTGTGGAAGGAACAGCACCCGGACGTCGTCGAGTTCTTCCAGCGTCCGCGCTCCCTGGAGACGGTGGCGGCGAAGGCGTATATCAGCTTCCTGGAAAACGACCTGGCCGATGCCTCGCTCGCGCTCGGCGCGGTCACGGGGATGCGGCCCACGGTCGCCTGGGCGAAGGCCCCCTGGTTCAGCGACCCCCGGTACCTCGAGGCGGTGAGCGCCGCGGAACTGGCCGAGGGTGCTTTGCAGACCACGGGCTACGGCGAGGACCTGGACGACGACGAGACGCGGGAGCGGCTCGAACCCTGGGTCCGGGCCGTCGACACCGTGGCCGGCCGCGATCCGCAGCCCGACGCGATGGCCAAGATGGCGATCTTCCTGCGGGCGTGCGGCCTCACCGACGCCTCGCTCGCCCTGTGCGACCGGGCCGACGCCGTCGAGCGCGTCCTGATGATCGAGGTCGTGCGGGCCGGCACGCTGCGCACACTCGGCGAGGCCGACCAGGCCGCGGCCGCGTTCGAGCGGGCGCTGGAGCTGGACCCCTCCAACTGGTCGCTGTGCCTGGACGCCGCCGACCTCCAGGCCGAAAAGGGCGACTTCGCCAGTGCGGTCCGGCTCGTCGCGCAGGGGCTGGAACACGAGACGGACGCGGTGACGCTCCGCGCGGCCCGCGCCGCGTACGGGGCCCGGCTGACCGGCTCCAGCGCCGACCTGTCCGAGCTCATCGAGCTCGCGCCCGAGCTGGAGAAGGAGTCGTATCGGGGCTTCCTCATCACGGTGGCGTGCGACGGTCCCGACCTGCCCGATGAGCTCCGCGCCGAGGCGCTCAAGGTGATGTGACGCGCTCTCACCTGCTCCATCAGGTCGTAAGGCTTGGCCGGGTGCCCGGCGCGTCGACGGTGACGAAGCCGTCGTACGTGCCGGGCCCGAAGTGCTCGACCAGCTCGGCGAGCTGAGCCGGGTGACCGCTCACGGTCAGGTTTTCGACGCGTCTCCCAAAGGCTTGCGGCGGGCCAGGATTCGACGATGGCTGATCCGCCATCCCCGGTCACCGCGCCGGATGGTGTCTTCGTAGACGACGCTGCCGCAGGTGCCGTCCGCATTGATGCCGATCCCTTTGGAGCGGCCGTGCACTTCGTCGGTGTTCACGGCGGTGAGCACGATATTGGTGACGTGGTGCCCGACCGGGTTCGCGTCACCCATCGCCAGGGCCGCGTCCCGGATCGCGGGGATGCCCGTCAGCGGGCCGAGGCCGAAATCCGTGACGTCGTAGACGACGTCCGGGGTGAACAGCTCGTCGTATCGGTCGAGTTCACCGTTGTCGGTCAGGTGTCCGTGCAGCGAGATCAGCTCACTGATGGCGGCGCGGTCTTCGGCGGTTATCACCGTTTCTTCCCCTGGCATGGCGACTCCCTGTGGGCGCGGGTCCGAGCAGGACTAAGCGGGGAGCTCCCCGGTTAGCTGCGTAGTAGACTAAACGGGGAGTGCCCCACTTAACAAGGGAGGGTCGTCGTGCCACCGCCTGACGCCGCGGGCGTGCCCCACCCTCAACGGCCCCGGCGAGCCGACGCGCAGCGCAACTACGACCTGGTCCTGGCCGCCGCCAAGGAGATCTTCGACGAGCAGGGCGTGAGCGCCCCCCTCGACGAGATCGCCCGCCGCGCCGGAGTCGGCAACGCCACCATGTACCGCCATTTCCCGACCCGCCAGGAACTCATCATCGCGGTCTACGCCGACGAGGTGACAGAACTCTGCGCACTGGGCGAGTCCCTCCTGAACGAGGAACCACCCGGCGACGCCTTGTTCAGTTGGCTGCAAGCCTTCATCACCCACGTCGCCACCAAGCGGGAACTGCCGCTGGCACTCACCGACGATCACCAGGGCCGGCGCGCGAACCTCACAGCCGACTGGCACCGCGCCATGCACTCCACGGCAGCCGCCCTCCTCGTCAGAGCCCGCCAGTCCGCGGACGTCCGCGCGGACCTGGACGTGTCCGACCTCCTTGCTCTGGCTCACGGAGCCGCCTTGACCGGCGCGGACGCTGCCCAGATCGAACGACTTCTCGGGCTCATCAGAAGCGGAGCCGAGCCCCGGTGAGTTCCTTCCGGGACTGGATCCCGAGCTTCGGATACGCCTTGCTCAGGTGGTAGCCGACCGTACGAGGGCTGAGGAACAGCCGGGCTGCGATCTGCTTGTCGGACAGACCTTCGGCGGCGAGGCGCGTGATCTTGCTTTCCTGTGCCGTGAGGCCGCCGGACGCGAGGCTTTGGGGTGTCCGACGGGGCTGCGTGGCGTCCAGTTCCGCTGCTGCGCGTTCGGACCAGGGGTGGGCTCCGAGGGATTCGAAGAGGCTGAGCGCGCAGTCCAGCTGGGAGCGTGCCTCGCTCTTGCGGCGGCTGCGGCGCAGCCATTCCCCGTAGAGCAGGACGGTGCGGGCGTGTTCGAAGGGGCGCGGGTCGCTCTGGTGGAGGTCGAGCGCCTCCAGGTAGAGCTGCTCGGGCTCCTGCGAGATCAGGGCCCTGCATCGGCTGACCAGGGCATCGACTGAGGGCTGCCGGATCTGCGCGGCCCAGTGCTCCAGCCGCTGGACGGCAGGCAGCGCGTCATCGCGGCGGCCGACGCGGACGAGAGCCTCGACGAGATCCGGCACGCTGCGTATGGCTGGCGGGTCGAAGCGCCCGGCGGCGGTGGGGCTGACTTCACCTCGCCCGGGGGTGCGGGCGAGATCCGGCACGCTGGGCCCGGCGGCTTGGCGGCCGACTTCACCGCGCCCGGCGACGTCGCGGCCCGCAGTGTCGCAGGACTCGAAGTACAGGCGCCGCACGGCGGCTTCGGCCCGGCCCGCTCCCAGGTCCAGGACGGCCAGGGCCCAGTGCGCCCAGGTGTTCCCCGGCTTGGTGTGGTCGGTGACCGGACTGCCTAGCGCCTCGACCGCGGCGGTGTGGCAGCCGTCCTCGTCGCCTTCGAGCGCGGCCAGGTAGGCCAGGGTGCCGGCGCAGTGCCGCAGCCAGGTGCGCAGCTCGACGTCGCGGGCCAGATCCAACCCCTCCGCGGCGCACGCGCGGGCGGCGGCGTGGTCACCGAGCAGCACCTCGCAGCTCGACCGCAGGCTCAGCATCGCGACCAGCCAGCCCACCCGGCCGCTGCGGCGGCTCTCCTCGGCCAGGGCCGCGAGCACGCCGCCGGTCGCGCGCTCCTGGCCGGCGACAAGACCGCCGACCGCGATGAACGACAAGTCGTAGGGGCAGCGGACCGACGCATTGCGGGCCTCGGTGATGATGCGGTCCGGTGCCGGGAGCTCCGCGGCCGGCCGTCCGGCGCCCAGGGCCGTCATCCAGCTCAGGAAGCGGTGGACCGACGTCATCGGGTCGCCGTCGGGCAGGTGCAGCGCCGCCAGCCGGTCGTGGGTGAGGGCGAGCAGTGCGGGGTCGCCGACGGTCCATGCCGCGTTGGCAGCGGTGAGGTGCATCCGCAGTTCCCGGTGCGGGTCGGTGCCCGCGACGTGGACCGCGCCCTCGGTGAGCAGGGTGTGGGCCGAACGCGGCCGGCCCTGCTTGAACTCGGCGGTGGCGCGGACGCGGGCGATCCTGGCACGGAGCGCGGGATCGGCGGGGAGCCGCGCGGCCTGCTCGGCGGCCTCCCGGGCATCGTCCAGGCGCGCCGTTTCGGACGCCATCTCGCCGGCGAGGACCAGGCGGCGGGCCCGGTCTGACGGAACGGAGGTCAGGCGCGCGGCTTGGTGGTAGGCAGCGGCGGCGGCCTCGTAGCCGCCGCGTTCGCGCGCGCGTTCAGCGGTGTCTTCGAGTTCTGATGCGGCCGGGTCGTCGGGGGCGGTGGCGGCCCGGGCCCGGTGCCAGGCGCGGCGGTCTCGGTCGGCGGGGTCGGTGAGCGCGGCGGCGACGGCGGTGTGAGCGGCGATCCGTGCGGACAGTGGCGCGGATCGGTAGGCAGCGGCGGCTATGAGGGGGTGGCGGAACGTGATCTCGGTGGGGGAGAGGGTGATCAGCCCGGCTTTCTCGGCGA
Organism: Catenulispora sp.; assembly: GCA_013361685.1. Taxonomy (GTDB): domain Bacteria; phylum Actinomycetota; class Actinomycetes; order Streptomycetales; family Catenulisporaceae; genus Catenulispora. The sequence continues at coordinate 19 of JABFXP010000852.1, read as the reverse complement.
TCTCGAGGTCTGCGAGGTC
>JABFXP010000932.1 GCA_013361685.1 Catenulispora sp. | reverse complement strand
CGACAATCGAATTGCGGCCGGGATGTTCGCGACACCCGGACCCGGCAAACCCACGACCGCAGCGCGCCCAGACGTCAGCACGCACAACCGGGGGAATGTCCCGCACGCTCTCGATGACACACGTCGTCGACTGCTCGAGACCGGTGTGGCGTTCAGCCTCCGGCTCTTGCCAAGTCGGAGGCAGTGGGGGGCCACACCCCCAGTCTCGAGCAGGTCCTCCAGCACCACCGGAGGACAAGCACCGCCGGGCCCGGACACCCTCCCCACCCCCGCTCCGGGACCCGGCACCACCGGCAGTGCACCCCACCGCCGGGCAATACCCCATGCCGTCAGAAGGTCCACCGCCCAACCCTCAGATCATCCGACCAGCGCACCAACTCGACCCGCACGCCGCCTCGATCCGCACGCCGCCCGACCTACCGCAACGCCCGACCCGCACACCGCACACTGTCTCCGCAGCACAAGCGGTGCCACCCGACCACCACTCGCGCCTCAGCAGCCCTCACCGCCGGTTCCACGCTCACAACACAACCCACAACGTCCGCGCCCAACAACCAACGTAACGGTAGAACCGTCCCAGGCTGGCGCAAAGCAGCACAACGGCGTGTCGTCGCACCCGCGCCAAGCCCCCTCGCCAAAGTACTGCGATGGCTATAAGCACGAACCGCCCGCGTATCGGCCGAACCTTCTTCTCCCTGCGACGGACCGTGACCCTAGTCCGCGCCTACCGCAGAGAGCAGTCCGAGCCGGCAGCGTTCTACGCACCACTGGCCGCCGATTCCGTGGCCCTGCTCCAGCGCTTCACAACCCTGGCCGGCCAACAAGTCCTAGACGTCGGAGGCGGACCAGGATTCTTCACACAAGCTTTCCAGACCCAGGGAGCACGATACGTGTCGGTCGACGTACGCCCGCTCGGCGACGTATGCGGAGACGCAATGTCCCTCCCCATCCGCAACAACACCATCGACGTCTGCTTCTCCTCCAACGTCCTCGAACACGTCCCCGACCCACAACGCATGCTCCACGAAATGCTCCGCGTCACCCGCCCCGGCGGCCTGATCTTCCTCTGCTACACCAACTGGCTCAGCCCCCTCGGCGGCCACGAAACCTCCCCCTGGCACTACCTCGGCGGCAACCGAGCCGCCCGCATCTACGAACACCGCCACGGCACTCCCCCAACCAACCGCTACGGCACCTCGCTCTTCGCCCTGTCCGTAGCCCAAGTACTCCGCTGGGTACGCGAAACAAAGCACGCCGGCCACGCCGAACCCCTGGCAATCTTCCCGCGCTATCACCCCGCCTGGGCTCACCCGCTCGTACGCGTACCAGTCCTCCGCGAATTCCTAACCGCCAACTGCGCCATCGCACTACGCGTCCGCTCCCAGTCAAACGACCCCGCCCACCTCAGACACGCCTCCCGCACTTCAGCCGCCCGCACCGGGTCAGCACCCAGCTCCCCCAACACACCCGCCACGGTGCCGGCCAGCGTGGCATCCGGCCCGACGAGCCAGCCCGTGACTCCATCGCGGATGGCATCCCGCAGCCCCTCGACGTCGTAAGCGACAGTCGGAACACCCAATGCAGCCGCCTCCAGCACCGAAAGCCCCCATCCCTCACCCTGCGAAGCGGACAGATGGAGCCACGCCGTTCCGAGGAGCCTATTTTTAGCCTCAGCCGGGAGATGCCCATGGATGAACACACGATCGCTGTTGACAAGGCGAGCAGCGGCTTCGCGGATGCGCCGCTCCTCCGGCCCGCGACCGACGATGTGCACTTCGATCCCGGGCCACGCCTCAGCGAGGTCATCGGCCAGTCGCAGGACGCGTTCCAGGCGCTTGTGGCGGACCAGGCGCCCGACCGCGACCAGCCGGGGGCCGTCGCTACGCCGCGGATCCGGCGTCAGGGACACCGCGCTCCCGCAGGTCACGCCGTTGTGGATGAGCTCGATCGGCCCCGTCCACCGAAGCCGGGTCCGCATCGCGGTGATCGTCGACTCCGACACCGCGACGGCCGGACAGCGTCGGTAGACCCGGCGCGCCAGTGGGCCTTCGAGCAGGCGTCCCAGGGCTGCGACCGGGCGGCTGAAGTGGGTGCGGAACTGCTCGTCGTGGACGTGGTGGACGACGATCGCCACGCCGGTGCGGCGGCGGGACACCACGAGGGGTGCGAAGAACGGGATGCCGTTCTGGCAGTCCAGGATGAAGTCGTAGTGGCGGCCGCATAATCGAGTCCTGATCAGGCGGGCCAGTACCGCCGGGTAGACCGTCCAGCGGCCGCCGCGTCGCAGCCAGCGGATGCCGTCCCGGATCTCGTAGCGGGCCTGGCCGGGTTCGCGGCAGGTGAGGAAATCCACCGACGCGCCGCGGGCTGCGAAGCCGCGGGCGACCTCGTACGCGAACGCCTCCGCTCCCCCGGCGGTCTGCTGCCACGGGTCGCGCCAATTCAGGACGGCTAAGTGCACTGCTGATCAACGACGCGCCACCCTCGCGCGATACGTCGGTGGGGCTGCGATGCCGATTCGCTGGGGACGGCTGCTCAGGGCGATCCTCAAGCGTATGTCCCCGAGACATCACGTCGGGGGTTCCACGGCGGCGGCACGCCGAGGGGTGTGCGTTCGGGTTGACGGTTCACTCGGACGGGCGGCGCGCGGCTGACTTCGTGGCGGCGTGGCGTCTAGCGTGGCCGGTCGACAGACCCCGCAGAGCGCGGGCCATGACCGGAGGAACCTGATGCTCCGCAGGGCCAAGGACGAACGGCGCCGGGCCGAGGGCGTGCGGCGGACCGCGTCGGCCGGGCTGCTGGTGGCGGTCGGGACCGGTGTTGGGAACGTGCTGGCGTACGGCTTCAATCTGGTGCTCTCCCGCGGGCTAGGCCCCGGCGGCTATGCGGAGTTGGGGACGCTGCTTTCGGTGTTCCTGATCGGCAGCGTGCCGGGGATGGCGGTACAGGCGGTCAACGCCCGCCGGCTCGCGGTGGCCGCGGACGCGCCGTCGGCGGTGCGCGGCGAGTTGGTGCGGGCCCTGCGACGGCGCGGGCTGCTGGTGGGCGTGGGGGTGGCGGCGGTGTTCGCCGCGCTGGCTCCGGCAGTGGCGGCGCTGCTGCCGTCGGTGACGGTCGGCGGGGTGGCGTGGACCGGGGTGTCCCTGGCGGCCAACACGGTGTTCGCGTCGTATTTGGGGATCGCGCAGGGGACGTCGCGCTTCGTGACGATGACAGCGCTCTACCTGGCCGCGCACTCCACGCGGCTAGCGATCGGCGCTGCGGCAGCTTCGACACTGGTGTCGCCGACGACCGTGATGGCCGCGCAGACGGCGGCGTGGGCGCTGGCGGCCGGCATCGGGCGGCTGCTGCTGCGAGATGAGGCGCGGATTGACGCGGCAGCCAGCCAACAGGAGGCACGGGTCGGCGAAGTGGCTGGGCGGCAGGAGCAGGTCACCGTGGCAGCCGGGCGGGGAGGCTCGGTCACCGAAGTAGCGGGGTCGTACGCGTACGTCGGCGAAGGGGCTGGGCGGTCGGAGCCTGCGGCCGAGGGCGTGGGCGGCCACCATGAGCAGGTTGCGGTTGGCGCTGAGTGGCAGGTGGGTGCCGCTGCGGGGAGCCAGGCTGAAGATGGCGGTGCGGGTGGGGGCGGGGCTGCGGTTGGTCGGGTCGCCGGTGTGGGTGGGCGTGGGGTGGGTGGCGGGGGTGCTGGTTATCTTGCGGAGGTGCTTCGGGCGGCGGGTGGGCTTGGGGGGATTTTGTTGCTGACGGTGCTTGATACTTTGTTGGCTAGTCGGTATCTCGTCGGGGAGGATCTTGGGCGGTATAACACTGGCGGGTTGATTGCTCGGGCTGCTTTTTTTGCGCCTAGTTTTGTGGCGATGCTTGCTTATCCTCGGTTGGCGCGGGCGGAGGAGCGACGGAGGGCTTTGACCGTCTCTTTGGTGCTTACTGGGGGGATTGGGGTTGTGGGGGTCGGATTGGCGGCGGTTGGAGGGAATCCGCTGATCGGGGTTGCTTTTGGTAGTGAATATGCTTCGGGTGGAGGATTTGATCTTGGAGGGCATGGGTGGCTGTTCGCTGCGGTTGGGGCTTTGTTGGCGTTGGTGAATTTGGCTTTGTTGGATGGGGTTGCACGGCGGTCGCATGCTGTTTCTGTAGTTGTTCTTGGCGGGATTGCGGTGGAGGCCGGGATTATTGTGGGATTTGCGCATAGTTCGCCGGCGGAGATTGTCACTGCCGCTGCGGCTTCGGCGCTGGTGACAGCGAGTGCGTCGGTGGCCGTATGTCTGAGTGCGCGGGCCGTGCCTGAGGTCGCGGCGGTGGCGGCAGGGGAAGCGATCCGGATCACTGCTGCGCCGGACGCTGCGCGTCTGTGACGAAGGGCGGCTAGGGCTTTGAGGACGGGCCCCTGTGAGCCGGTGATGGGGAAAGCGATGGTTGGG
>JABFXP010000105.1 GCA_013361685.1 Catenulispora sp. | reverse complement strand
CGAGGTATCTCGAGTTCTAGGTACCTCGGCATCTGGGTACCTCGGCGGCGTGGTATCTGCGTCAGCAGCGGCGGTCATGCCGCCAACGGTCCGCCGCCCCGCCCGGCTCGGTCACGTGAGTTGACGGTTCGCGTCAATCGACGGTGCTTACCGGCGCCGGAGCGCGGATCATAGAGGCGTGACCTTACGCATCGACATCGTCGGCCTGCCGTCGGAGCGGGTGCACTTCGCCGCCTCGCCGCTGGCTGAGCTGGCCGCGATGCTGCACGCGCTCTCCGCCACCGACCACCATCCCGATCTGGCGGGGTGGGCGGCCGGGGTGCGGGCGACGCTGCCCGCTGAGCTCACCGAGCGGTTTCAGGAGGCGGAGTTCCTGTGGCGGTCGTCGCGGGCGGACTTTCTGATTCCGGCGCGGCCGCGGACGACGTTGGAGGCGGAGCTCGATGACGTCGACCGCATCGACGATGAGGATTACGTCGCCGCCGCGCTCATCACCACGTGCGGCAGTAACCGCGTGACCTTCGCCGGGCGCTCGCCGCTGGCCGATCCGGTCGCTCGCGACCGGGCGCTGGATCTGGCGCAGGCACGCGGGGCGGCGCAGGAGGCGTTCGCTGAGCGGATGCTCGCCGATCCGGCGGCGGTGCGGGCCCGGGTGCGGCAGACGTTGGAGTGGTCCGCGCAGGCGTTCTTCGACGCCGCCTGGCCCTCCGTCCTTCCGCAGCTCACCGCCGATCTCCGGCACAAAGCCGACCTGCGCGATCGCCGGGGGCTTGGCGCGGCGCTGGGAGCTGTGTCGCCGATGGTGCGCCTGGAGGCCGACGGCAACGCCATCATCCTCGACAAGCTCCAGGACCACACCGCGGACGGCCGGGACTCCGGGGTCACCTTCCTGCCCAGCGTCTTCGGCCACCCGCACCTGGTCGCGGTGCACGCCGCCGGCTGGCGGCCGGTCGTGCAGTATCCGGTCGCCCGCGCCGTCGCGCCGGAGGCCGTGTCGCTGGAGACCATGCAGCTCCGCCTCGAAGCCCTCGCGCACCCGGTCCGCCTCCGCCTGGTCCGCACCCTGGCCCGCGGCCCGCACACCACCGGCGAACTCGCCCACGCCTGGGACCTGACCCCGCCGGAAGTCTCCCGCCACCTGGCGGCCCTGCGCCGCGCGGGCCTGCTCACCACCGAACGCCGGGGCCGCTACGTCCACTACCGGCTGGACCTGTCCGCGACCACGACGCTCGGCGCCGACCTGCTGGCCGCCGTGTTGCGCTGACGCGCCGCGCTGCCGAACGCTTCGCCGACGCGCCTCGCTTCGCCTCGCACTGACGCACCGCAGCACCGCCGCCCGCGCCCCCCGCGCTGACACCCCGTCACGCCGACGCCGCGACCCCGTCCGCCCAAGCCCCGCACCCCAGCCCCGCGCAACGCACCCCGCGCAACGCCCCCACCACCATCACCGCCGCGTAAAGTACTCCAACGTCGCATCAGCCTTCGTCGGACAAGGCCCCGACTGAGCGATCCCATGCCGGTCCAGAAACGACTTCGCATGCGCCGCCGTCTGCAACAACTGCTCCGCCGAGCACCGCGTCGACACCTCCAGCAGCCGCGACCCGTCCGGATACGTCCACTCCTGCAACTCCAGCCCGCGCCCCGGCCCGTCGTGCCGGGGCCGCGTGCGGTGCACCTCGACCGGACCCAGCGCCTCCAACCTGTCGACCGACACCTTCTCGGGCAGCCGTCCCGCCAGCAACGTCAGCTGCTGCTCCGAGAACAACGTGCGCAGGCCGTACTCGCCGGCCACCGCGCGCTCGACGACCCGCCGTCCCAGCCGCCGTTTGAGCGCGCCGGAGCAGATGAAGCTGTCCGGCGTCACATCCACCTCGACCGTGAACTCCGGGCACCGGCGCATCGAAGCGGGCACTCTGCCGGGGTCTATCGGCCGTAGTTTGACCACCGAGTCGTTGGGCCGCTGCCCGCCGCGTACCCGTGCCAGCACACCGTGGTGGCGCAGCGTCAGGTCCGGTGTGTCCAGGTAGTACACGTTGCGGATCCGCTCGGACCCCACGCCGAGCGCACTGCGCACGGCTTCATGGGACGCGTCGGCGACCGTGAACTTCAACTCCACACGCCCGACCTCGCGGACCAGAGTGAACATCCGGTCCAGGTCATCGCCCGCCATCCGCCACGCTTGGCGCGCGGCTTTCCGCGTCGCTTTCTTCAGAGCCTCCAGGGCCGGCCACCTCCCGGCGGTTCGTCCGCCATCCAGGCTGAACGGCGCATAAAGACTCCATTATTAACTATCGGTGGTTGATATCCGAGGTCTTACTAGAGGAATCCTCAAGTTTCCAGGTCAGCGGCCCGGATCCGACGGGGGCGGGTGGGCCCGGTCCGTCGTGCTGACGCGGTCCGCCCCGCTGACGCGCCCTTCGCCGCAGCCCCGGTCCCGCGTCAGCGCCGTGTCAGGTCCGCGTCAGCCCGGCCGCGCACCGTGGAAGCATGGAAAGTGCAGCGATCGCGGTCACGGGACTGCGCAAGGCATACGGCGACAAGGCGGTGCTCGACGGCATCGACTTCGAGGTCGCCGAGGGATCGGTCTTCTCGATGCTCGGCCCGAACGGCGCCGGCAAGACGACCACGGTGAACGTCCTCACGACGCTGTTGGCCGCCGATGCCGGGCAGGTCCGGGTCGGCGGGTACGACGTGCTCACCCAGACCAAGCAGGTGCGCGCCGTGATCGGCGTCACCGGGCAGTTCGCCGCCGTCGACGAGCTGCTGACCGGCCGTGAGAATCTGCGGCTGATCGCTGATCTGAAGCGGGTGAAGCAGGCCGATCAGGTGATCGCCGGTCTGCTGGAGCGGTTCGAGCTGACCGAGGCGGCCGGCAAGCTGATCTCTACTTACTCCGGCGGGATGCGGCGCAAGCTGGATCTGGCCATGACGCTGGTCGGGCGGCCGCGGATCATCTTCCTGGACGAGCCGACGACCGGGCTGGATCCGCGCAGTCGGCGCACCATGTGGCAGATCGTCCGCGAGCTGGTCGCCGAGGGCACCACCATCTTCCTCACCACGCAGTACCTGGACGAGGCCGACCAGCTCGCCGACCAGTTGGTGGTGCTGGACCAGGGCCGTCTGGTCGCGCAGGGCACGCCGGAGGAGCTCAAGCGGCAGATCCCCGGCACTCATGTGCGGCTGCGCTTCGCTGACGGGCCGCGGTTGGAGGCGGCGCTGCGGATCCTGGCCGGCGCCAAGCGCGACGAGCAGGACCTGACGCTGCGGGTGCCCAGCGACGGCGGCTCCCGCTCGCTGCGCGATTTGCTGGACCGCCTGGCCGAGCACTCGCTGGATGCCGAGGAGTTCTCGGTCCACACCCCCGACCTCGACGACGTCTTCCTCGCCCTGACCGGACACGCCACCACGGAGGCGAACGCAGAATGAGCACTCTCACCCAGTCCGAGACCACCGGCTCCCGGTCCACCGTGCTCGGCGACTCGGCGATCATGTTGCGCCGCAACTTCAAGCACACGCTCCGCAACCCCGTCACCGTGTTCAACGCGGTCATCTTCCCCATCGTCATGATGCTGATGTTCGTGTACGTATTCGGTGGCGCGATCAACACCGGCACCGACTACATCGTCTATGCCGTGCCGGGGTTGATCGTGATGGCGATCACCTACGGCTTGGGGCCGACGGCCACCGAGGTCAACGACGATCTGAGCAAGGGCATCATCAACCGGTTCAAGACCATGGACGTCTCCCGGGGCGCGGTGCTGGCCGGGCACGTGATCAGCACGGCCCTGCGGGCCCTGATCGCCGTCGGCGCCGTCATCGGCGTGGGTTTCGCCCTGGGCTTCCGTTCCGACGCGAGCATGCCGCAGTGGCTCGCCGCGTTCGGCGTCATCGTGCTGCTGGCCTTCGCGGCGAGCTGGCTCACGGTCGCGATGGGCCTGGCCGCCAAGACTCCGGCCTCGGCCGGTCTGGGCACCGTGCCGCTGATCATGCTGCCCTTCCTGAGCAGCGCGTTCGTGCCGGCCGCCACGATGAAGACCGGGATCAAGCAGTTCGTCGAGTACCAGCCGTTCACGCCGATCATCGAGACGCTGCGCGACCTGCTGACCGGGCATCACCCCTCCACCGGGCACCTGCTGGCGGCGCTGGCGTGGTGCGTCGGGTTCGGGATCCTCGGTTATGTGTGGGCGATGGCGACGTTCACCAAGCGGGCGTGACGGCGGCCGGCTGCGGTCACCGGCGGCCGGCTGCGGTCAGCTTTTCAGTGTGATCTCCACCAGCTCCGGCCACTCGGCCCGGGCCCCCTGCGCGGCCGCCTCGGCGTACGACTCGTCGCCGAGGCGGCGCCGGGCTTCTCGCGCGACGCGCGCCACGTCCGGATGTGCGTCGTCGGGCAGCCCGCGGACCACGGCGGCCGCCGCCAGCAGCC
>JABFXP010000692.1 GCA_013361685.1 Catenulispora sp. | reverse complement strand
ACACCCACCCCGGCCTGACCAGCAAACTCACCACACTTTCGTCTCAGGCGACAGTCAAGAGCGCCTCCGGCGGGCCTTCGCTCTGGGGAGGGGGCGCGCGCTTTGGGTGTGCGGGTGGTGGTTTGGGGTGCGGTCGCCTTGCGCTAGCGGGGGCTGGGAGCTTTGGGCGCCTTGCGTCGGCGGGTCCTGCCACGCTGTTGGTCGCCTTTGTCCTGGTCTCCCCGTCGCTTCGTCGCCTTACGGAATCACACCGGCCAGGCGGTATCAAGGCGATGGGTTTTGGTGGTGGTTGCTTGACAGTGCCTTGACACCGCCTGGCCGGCGTGATTGGCTTCGCCCGCCGAAGCGACGGGGAGACCAGGACGCCACAAGAGTGTTGAGGCCTCGGGGTGCCACACTTTTGGTCGCGTTGGCGAGGCGCGTTGCGGTGGGGGCGGGGCTGTTGGTTGCGGTGAGGCGCGGCCGTTGGTCGCGTTGGCGGGGTTCGTTGCGGTGAGGCGCGGCCGTTGGTTGCGTTGGCGGGGTCCGTTGCGGCGGGGGCGGGGCCGTTGGATGCGTTGGCGGGGTCCGTTGCGGCGGGGGTCGATGGTTGCGTTGGCGAGGTCCGTTGCGGTGGGGGCGGTGTCGTTGATCGCGGGGCTGTTGGTCGTGTTGGCGTGCGTTGGGCGCGTTTTTGCGAGGTCCGTCGTGTTGGGCTCGCGGCAGTGGCTTGTTTCGTCGGGGCCTGGCACAGCGCTGAGCGCCCGACCCTGGTGGGTGGCTCGGGCGCTCGATGTTGTCTTGGTCGCGGTTCCTCAGTCGAACAGGTCCGGTTCGTCGCGGGCGATCTCCTCGAACAGCGGCTGGAACTGGATGTAGCCGGCGTATTCGTGGCCCAGCTCGGCGTAGGTCTTCTTGGCGTTGTCCTCGCTGATCGGGTAGGTCTGGCCTGCTGCCTTGGCCAGGAGCTGCGCCTGTGCTGTGCGCTCCATGGTGATGAACCACCAGGCTGCGCCTTCGACTGATGCTCCGACTGTGAGGAGGCCGTGGTTGCGGAGGATCACCGCTTTGCGGTCGCCTAGGACCTCGGCTATGCGGCGGCCTTCGTTCAGGTCGTTCACCAGGCCGGTGTAGTCCTCGAAGACTGCGTGGTCGTTCCAGAAGGCGCAGGCGTCTTGGGTCAGGGGTTCGATGGTCTGGTGGGTGCTGGACAGGGCTTTGCCGTGGAGGCTGTGGGCGTGGGCTGCGCCGATGACGTCTGGGCGGGCTTTGTGGACTGAGGAGTGGATGACGAAGGCTGCTTTGTTGACGATGTGGTTGCCCTTTAGGACGTTGCCTTCTTCGTCGACGAGGAGGAGGTCGCTGACGCGGGTGTGGCGGAAGGGGACGCCGAAGGGGTTGACCCAGAAACAGTGGGGGAATTCTGGGTCGCGGGCTGTGATGTGGCCGGCTACGCCTTCTTCGAAGCCGAAGCGGGCGAAGAGGCGGAGGGCTGCTGTGAGGCGTTCTTTGCGGTGGCGGCGTTCGTGGGCGGGGGTGGGGAATGTGGGGGGCTTCAAGCGTTCTGCGAGTTGTTCTATAGGGATTGGCTTCAGGTCTGCTTCTGTAAGTTCTTCGAGCACGGGGCTTCTCTTTCTGGGTGGGGCCCCGGCTTTTTGCGGGTAAGGGAAAGCGTCCGTCCCGCCGGGGGGAGGCGGGGCGGACGCTTCTCGGGCCCGTGTCGGTGGCCGGAGCCGGAAGTGGGGAGGTTTCCTACTCCGCGCCGGCGGCAGTTGCCACTGGTTCGGGCTGCTGCGCGGGTTCGGCCGGTTGGGCCGGGACGGTCAGGCCCGGGACGGTGATGTCCGGGACGTTCTTCACGGCCTCCAGGGCTGCCTCGATGGCGGCGGCCAGGGTGGGTGAGATGGTGTCGTCGAAGTCGAGCCGGGTCACCGGCACGCTGGCGTCGGTCGGGAGTGAGTCGGTGGTGAACGCTGCCTGCGAGCAACCCGACTGCTTCAGGGTTTCGGACTCGCTGTCGGTGATCTCCCGGTTGAGTACCAGAGAGAAGTTGTAGCCCAACGTGGTCTCCCCTCAATTCCTTTGCTGCTCTTGGAGCATTCGGGTTCACTAGCTGAATCGAAGGTAGCCGGGGGTGTGATTGGACGCAACGGTGGTTCTGAACAGTATTCTGGTCGGTGTTCAAATGATGAGTCTGCACAGTTGAACACTGGGCGGGGTCTCCTTACCATCGGAGCGAGCCCTTATATACGATTCTTGGGGGATCGGTATGTCGACTTCTTCCGATGACGCTGCCTGGCTGCGGCGTTACCGTCCAGTGCAGAATCCGGGGGCGCGGCTGGTGTGCCTGCCCTATGCCGGTGGGTCGGCGCCCTACTTCCGGCCGGTGGCGCTGGCTTTGGATCCGGTGGTGGATGTGGTGGCCGTGCAGTATCCCGGGCGGCAGGATCGGCGGCTGGAGGCGCCGATCGGGGACATGAACGAGTTGGCGGACCGGGTGGCGGAGATTCTGGAGCGGCAGCCGGAGCTGCCGTTGACGTTGTTCGGGCACAGCATGGGGGCTGTGCTGGCGTTCGAGGTGGCGCGGCGGTTGGAGGCTGAGGGGCCAGGGCCGGTGCATGTGTTCGTTTCCGGGCGGCGGGCGCCGTCGACGCATCGGGAGGAGAGCATTCATCGGCGGGATGACCAGGGGATCATTGAGGAGTTGCGGGCGACGGAGGGTACGGCCGCGTCGATTCTCAATGATGAGGAGATGATGCGGGCCGCGTTGCCGGCGTTGCGGGCCGACTATCTGGCGACCGAGTCGTATCGGTGTGCGCCGGGGGTGGCGATCGGGGCTCCGATCACGGCGTTGACCGGGGATCGGGATCCGAAGACGACGCTGGACGAGTGCCGGGCTTGGGCCGGGCATACGCTGGGTGGCTTTGAGCTGCAGGTGTATCCCGGTGGTCACTTCTTCCTGGCGGACAATGGGCCGGAGATCAACGGCATGCTGAACCGGCACTTCGCGGAGCGGGTTCGCGAGCGCGTGTAGGGCGGTGGGGGCGCCGCGTGGCATCGGATGCCGCGCGGCGCTTTTGCTATGCCGGGGCTTTGGCGGTGACGGTCCAGGTGTTGCCGTGGCGGCCGGCGTCGAGGGTGCCGCCGATCAGCAGGAGGCGTTCCTGCATGCCGGTCAGGCCGTAGCCGCCGTTGACGGTTTGCAGGCCGGTGGGCGCTGCGTCGGCGGGGATGGCGTTGGTGACGGACAGCCGGATCTCGTCCGGGTCGTAGGCCAGGTTGAGGTTGATCGTTTCGTGGGCGGCGTGCTTCGCGGCGTTCACCAGGGCTTCCTGGGCGATGCGCAGGAGGGCCATGGTGGCGGCCGGGGGGAGGTCGCGGGGTTCGCCGTCGATGACCAGGTCCACTTCGGAGCCGTACTGGCTGTTGTGGGTTGTGGTCAGGGTGCTGAGTTCCTGGTCCAGGGTGATGTCGGAGCGCAGGGCGTGGACGGCGCGCTTGGTCTCCACCAGGCCGTCGCTCGCGATGCGCTGGGCCGAGTCCAGGACTTGCAGGGCCTTGTCGACGTTGCCGTCTTCGAGGACGGCGCGGGCGGCCTGGATCTGGAGGCTGAGTCCGCCGAGGGAGTGGGCCAGGACGTCGTGGATCTCGCGGGCGATCCGGGTGCGTTCGTCGAGGACGTCCGCGTGGCGCTGGAGTTCCTGGAGTTCCCGGGTCCGCTCCAGGAGTGCCGTCGCCTGCTCGGCCTGGACGCGGTAGGCGCGGCGGTGCCGTCCTATGAACAGGGCGCTGAGCATGGTGGCGGGGAAGCCGATCAGGGCGGCGGCGTCGGTGCTGCCGAACACCAGGGCGCCGACCATCACGCCGAGGATGCCGACTCCGGCCACCGCCAAGGCCGGCTCCAGGGCGATGTCACCGCCGGCGATCAGGGTGGCGATGGCTGCGAACAGGACCAGCAGGGCGCCGTTGTGGCTCGTGCACAGGAAGCCCGAGACGCCGGACACCAGGCCCAGTAGGAAGATCATCGTCCGGCCGGCCGGGGTGTTGGGCGGGGTGCGGGACTCGATCAGGGCCCAGCCCAGCATCGCCGCGCCGATCACGGCGTAACCGGTGATCTGGACGATCAGGGTTCTGTTCTCGTGCGCGTGGAGGGTGGTGCCGATGGTGAGCAGGCCGATCCAGACGAATCCGAACGCCCGGCCGGCCCACGCGGCCATCTTCTGCTGCATGGGGATCAGTATCCGCTCGGCGGAGGGGTGGTGACAGCGGCGCTCAAGGCGGATGCGAGCGGGGCGCGAGGCGGGCACGAGTCGGTCTTGGGACAGTGCGGACTGGTTTGCCGTTATTCGCACGGCTGCCGTGGCCTTGTCCCGCGCCACCCGGAACACAAGACACACGAACGGAGATCCACATGGCGTCCGAGCTGACCGAAGCCATGATCGTCAACGCCGCCGTCTGGGGCTCGGTCCTGGGGACCGACCTGGGCCCGGCCCGGAAGGTGGGCACGATGCGCATCGTGCGGCCGCTGGTGGTCGCCGCGGTCATCGTGCCGCTGTTCGTCAAGAAGCCGGACCTGAAGGGCACCAGCCTGGAGATGCAGATCGCGGGCATCCTGCTGGGCATGCTCTGCGGGCTGGCCGCCGTCGCCCTGATGACTGTCTACCGTAGTCCGCAGACCGGCAAGCCCGTCAGCCGTGCGGGTTGGAGCTATGCGGCGCTGTGGACGATCGTCATCGGCGCCCGAGCTGTCTTCTCCTATGGCAACTCGCACTGGTGGCCGACGCAGTTGGTGCACTGGGGCGTCTCGCACAAGGTGAGCGTTGATGACCTCACCGATGCGCTGGTCTTCATGGCGATCGCCATGCTCGTCACGCGCACGCTGGGTATCTGGGCGCGGGCTGCGTCGCTGGACCCGGCGCCGGCTGTGGGGAGCCGGGAGTCGGAGGCCTACAGCTTCGGCGTCAACTGACAGCCCGATCCGGGGGAGCGCGGACTCTGGACGGCGCCGCTTGTGCGGCGCCGTCTTGTGTCGTTTCGGGGGTGTGTGGGGTTGGGGCGTCGCGGGGGGTCTCAGGGGTCGCAGGGTTCACACAGGTGAGGGCGGTTCGGGCGCGGAGGCCGAAGCGAGGCATTAGTGCGGCCCAAGCGGACGTGTCGATACTGGCGCACCTACCGCGCTCGGACATCCGATCCGCTCGGCGCCGTGATCGCCGGGACCGCGCCCTATCCAAGGGAGTTACGGTGACGTCCTTCCACTTCCGCCAGTCCGTGTCGGCGACGTCCGCGGCCCGCATCGAGGCCGTCTACGCCGAGATCCTGCGCCGCAACCCCGGCGAGCCGGAGTTCCACCAGGCCGTCCGCGAGGTGCTGGAGAGCCTCGCGCCGGTGCTGGACGCCCGTCCTGATCTGGCCGACGCCTGTGTGGTGGAGCGGATCGTGGAGCCCGAGCGGCAGTTCCTGTTCCGGGTGCCGTGGACTGATGACGACGGTGAGATCCACGTGAACCGTGGCTTCCGTATCGAGTTCAACAGTGCTCTGGGGCCGTACAAGGGCGGGCTGAGGTTCCACCCCAGCGTCACGCTGGGGACGGTGAAGTTCCTCGGCTTCGAGCAGATCTTCAAGAACGCGCTGACCGGTCTGAACATGGGCGGCGGGAAGGGTGGCAGCGACTTCGACCCGCATGGCCGCTCGGATTTTGAGGTGATGCGGTTCGCGCAGTCGTTCATGACGGAGCTGCACCGGCATCTGGGCGCTGACATCGACGTCCCGGCCGGTGACATCGGTGTCGGGGCGCGGGAGATCGGCTACATGTTCGGGCAGTATCGCCGGATCACCCGGCGCTGGGAGGCCGGGGTGTTGACCGGCAAGGGTCTGGACTGGGGCGGTTCGGCCGGGCGGACGGAGGCTACGGGGTATGGCAACGTCGTGTTCACCGCCGAGATGCTGAAGATGCGCGGGGAGGACCTGGAGGGGCAGCAGGTCGTGGTGTCCGGGAGTGGGAACGTGGCGATCTACTCGATCGAGAAGGCGCAGGAGTTGGGCGCCACCGTGGTGACCGTCTCGGACTCCGGCGGGTACGTGTACGACGAGCGCGGTATCGACCTTGAGCTGCTGAAGGTGGTCAAGGAGCACGAGCGCGGGCGGGTGTCGGACTACGCCGACCGGCGCGGGGCGTCGGCGACGTTCGTCAAGGACGGGTCGGTGTGGGATGTGCCGGCGGATATCGCGCTGCCTTCGGCGACGCAGAACGAGCTGGATGCTGATGCGGCGCGGGTGCTGATCCGGAACGGGGTCAAGGCGGTGTCGGAGGGGGCGAACATGCCTGCCACGCCGGGGGCGGTGCGGTTGTTCCAGGAGGCCGGGGTGTCGTTCGGGCCGGGGAAGGCTGCGAATGCTGGTGGTGTGGCGACCAGTGGGTTGGAGATGCAGCAGAACGCCGGGCGGGAGACGTGGACGTTCGAGCAGGTGGAGGGGGAGTTGACGCGGATCATGCAGAGTATTCACCAGACCTGCTTTGAGACCGCGGAGCACTATGGCTCGCCTGGCGATTATGTGGTCGGTGCGAATATTGCTGGGTTTGAGAGGGTTGCGGATGCGATGGTGGCGCAGGGGGTGATTTGAGGGTTGGGTGAGGTGGTCGGAGGGTTGGGTGAGGTGGTCTGAGGGTTGGGTGAGGTGGAGTTAGAAGAGGGCGTGAGGGCCGGGCTTACCGGTCCTCACGTTGTCTTTGGGCCGTCGCTTCGATCTCACGCGCCATTCATCGGGGTCGCGGATGGTCGGGGACCATGTGCACTGATGGATACTGCGAGCACAATGTTGACCCGCTGCCCGAGCCGGATGCGTCCGGGGTCGGGCTTTCGCGTCGGGGCGTGCTGACTGCTGGCGCTGCGACCGCTGCTCTTACGTTGGGGCCGATGACCTTTGCGCATGCCGACGGCCGTGCGGCCGGGTCTGCGCCGGCTGACGGTACTCAGGTCTCTCAGACTGTTACTGGGCACCTTGATACTGGGGCTGCCGACTTCGTTTACGTTCCGGTTGAGGTTCCGGCCGGGGTGCGGCAGATCGATGTGCAGTACTCCTATGACCGGCCGACTGTGCCGAACGGGACCAAGGGCAACTCGTGCGATATCGGGATCTTCGATGAGCGCGGTATCGAGCTTGGGGGCAAGGGTTTTCGGGGGTGGTCCGGCGGGTTCCGGACGGCGTTCTCGATCAGTGCGTCTGATGCGACGCCGGGGTATCTGCCGGGGCCGGTCAATCGGGGCACGTGGCATATCGTGCTGGGGCCGTATCAGGTCGCGCCGCAGGGGTTGAACTATCAGGTGCAGGTGACGCTGACTTTTGGCGAGCCGGGGACGCCGTTTGTGGTGAACTATCCGCCGACTCGGGCTAAGGGGCGGGGGCGGGACTGGTACCGCGGGGACTGCCATTTGCACACCGTGTACTCCGATGGGAAGCGGCTGCCTGGTGAGGTGGCGGCTGGGGCGCGGGCTGCGGGGCTGGATTTCATGGTCTCTACTGATCACAACACGTCGGCTTCGCATGCTGTGTGGGGTGAGTATGCGGGGCCGGATTTGCTGATCATTACCGGCGAGGAAGTTACGACGCGTAATGGACACTGGGTCGCGTTGGGGTTGCCGGCTGGGGAGTGGATCGACTGGCGGTATCGCAGCCGGGACGATGCGTTCGGGCGGTTTGCGCGGCAGGTGCGGCGGGGTGGGGGGCTTGTGGTGCCGGCGCATATGTATTGCGCGTATGTGGCTTGTCAGTGGAAGTTCGGGTTCGAGGATGCTGACGCTACGGAGGTGTGGACTGGGCCGTGGACGTATGACGACGAGCATGCGGTTAGTACTTGGGATCAGAAGCTTGGTGAGGCTGTTCGTGAAGGCAGGAGGTGGATTCCTGCTATGGGGAACAGTGATGCTCACAGCGTGCCGAACGTGATTGGGCTGCCGCATAACGTTGTTCAGGCGGAGGAGTTGAGTACGGGGGCTGTGATGGATGGGTTGCGTGCTGGTCGTAGTTGGATTGCGGAGTCGTCGGCGGTGGAGTTGGACTTCAGTGTTGTGGGTGGTGGGAAGCGGGCTGGGATTGGGGAGACTATTACGTTGGCTGCGCAGGCGCCGGTTGACGTGCGGTTGGAGGTTCATGGGGTGCCGAATGGGACTGTGCGGCTGATCAGTGATGAGGGGCAGATGTTTCAGCAGTCGTTGGATGGTGGGGGTGATGGGGTGGTCGTGTGGCGGACGACTGCGTCGTTGGCTGCTTATGTGCGGGCGGAGGTTCGGCATCCGATGGCTGATGGGACGGCGGGGCAGGGGAACACTATGGGGGATGCGTTGATGTTTGGGGGGATGGCGGCGTTGACGAATCCGGTGTTTTTGAGGGTGGGGTGAGGGCGGGGGGATTGGGGGTGGGGTGAGGGCGGGAGTGCGGGAGGCTGGCCGGTTGCTGTGGGTGGGTCTTGCTTCGGGGTGGGCGACTGCGTCGCAGTTCGCTGGTGAGAAAGTCAAGAGCGCCTCCGGCGGGCCTTCGCTCTGGGAGGGGGCCGGGCTGGGGACACCGGCGGGTTGCCTCGTTGCTGTGGTCCGGCCCGGTCTTCCCGTCGCTCCGGCGCCTGACGGAATCACGCCGGTCAGGCGGTGTCAAGCCGATCGTTTGTGCTGTGGGTTGCGTATGCGAGGCTTGACACCGCCTGACCGTCGAGATTGGCTTCGCCCGCCGAAGCGACGGGAAGACCGGGGGCCGGAGTTTTGGTCGGGTCAAAAGCGGGGCGGCGGTGTGGGGGGTGTTGTTTGGGTGGGCCGCTGCCGGTTTGAGGGGTGGCGGTGAGGCTGTTTTTGGGTGGGGCGCGGGCGAGTTGAGCGGTGGCGGTGAGGTGGGTGGGCCGCTGTCGGTTCGCGTGCTTACATTGAGCATGGCCAGCGTGATTAAGACCGTGTCATTCGACGCTTGTGATGCCTTGCGGTTGGCGACCTTCTGGGCGGCTGCGCTTGGGACGGATGTGGATGAGGACGCGACGCCGGACAAGGCTTTCGTTGAGGCTGCCGGGTGGGGTGGGCCGAATATGTGGTTCACCAGGGTGCCGGAGCTGAAGACCGCCAAGAATCGGGTTCACTTCGATCTGCGCGCGCCTGGGGCGATGGATGAGGAGGTTCGGCGGTTGGAGGCGTTGGGTGCGTCGGTGTTGTGGCGGCGTGACGATCTGACGGCGATGGCCGATCCGGAGGGGAACGAGTTCTGTGTGGAGCCCGGGCCCTAGGTGTCGGAGTCGAGGTGTCGCAGCTCGATTTCGTACGCCAGGCTCAGCTCGGCCAGGCGGCGGGGGTCTGACAGGTTTCGGCCGGTGCGCTCTTCTAGGCGGCGGAGGCGGTAGCGGACTGTGTTGGGGTGGACGTAGAGCTGCTTTGCTGTTGCTTCGGCTGAGCCGGCGTTGTCCAGCCAGGCGCCGAAGGTGGCCAGGAGGGTTGCGCGGTCGGGGGTGGGGAGGTCGTCGAGGCCGGCGAATACGCCGCGGGCGATGCGGGGCATGATCTCCTGGTCGATGGCTGCCGCGCTGGTGAGGGGGTCTTGGCCGAACACCACGACTTGTTGGCGGGCTACTGA
Organism: Catenulispora sp.; assembly: GCA_013361685.1. GTDB lineage: Bacteria > Actinomycetota > Actinomycetes > Streptomycetales > Catenulisporaceae > Catenulispora. Next base: position 6,477 of record JABFXP010000692.1, on the reverse strand, counting down.
GCCGCGGAGGGCGATGCGGGCCAGGCGGAGGGCTTGGGAGGTGGCGCGGAGGTCGTCGTAGGGTGGGCTGACGCCGACTCGGCCGTTGCCGGCTGTGAGGGTGGCGACCAGGCCGTCCAGTTGGTGGGGGCGGGACAGGCTTGCCACTCCTACTTCCATGTCGCGCATCAGGCGCCAGGCTGAGTCGATGCCGATTTCGCCGAGGCCGCTCTCGATTTCTGGGAGGGCGTGTTGGCCTAGGTCGGAGACGTGGGCGGCGATCACCACATATGTGCCGGTATGCGGTAGGCGTAGGAGGTCGGCCGCCTCCCAGAGGGTGGTGGTGTCGAGGGTGCCTTCTAGTAGTGCTTGGACCAGGACTGATCGGCGTTGTTCCTCGCTGCGGATCTGGATGCGCATCTGGTCGCGGTAGGCGCGCATCATGGCGTGCATGGTCTGGTCGTAGGCCTTGACCAGGTAGGCCGCGGCGGCCATTGCTGCCGGGCCGCCGGTGCCGTCCTGGGCGGCGAGTTCGCTGAGGCGGTCCCATTGGGTTTGGAAGCCGATGTTGTAGGCGTCCATCAGGGCTGACAGGGGGATGCCGGCTCGGGCGCGGTTTTGGCCGGTGGTGGAGGAGACCGTGGTTTCGGTGGGTCGGCTGGTGCTGACCGAGCCCCAGATCGCGTGGATGTGCCATAGGACGACCCGGAATACGTCGTCTGGCTGGACCAGGCCGGTTTGGTACTCCGGGATGGTGCGGAAGATGGTCTCCTGGGCCGTGCGGGCGATGGCCTCGTCGTCGGCGAGTATCAGGCTGGCGAGTTTGGCGACGTCCTGGGCGGTGCCGGTGTCGTCGGTGCCTTCCATGGGAACCGATTGTATTCGAGTGCTCACGCCCTGGCTCGGGATCGGCTCACAGTGATGTGTCCGGCGCGTCGGGGGAACGCAACACGATGTGAGGTGCGTCTGTATTCACGGTGAACTACATGACGCGGGCCGGGGAAAAGCCGAGGTGGTGGCTCACCGGCCGGAACGTGGCCCGGCGCGGTGGCGGGCCCGTATGTCAAGCTGTAGCCAGCGATACGAATCGATGGGACGGTGTGGCCTTGCGTGGGCGTGGACGTGGGACGGACCCGCAGTGGATCACCCAGGAGTTCGCGAGGGCGGAGGACCTCGCGGCCGCCGGGCAGATGGAGCGGGCCCGCGACCGGTACGCCAAGCTGGCGCGGCGGTTGCTGACGGCGCCTGAGGACGTGCGGCACTATCGCGGCCTGGCGTTGCTCGGTGAGGCCGAGACCATCTTGGCGATGGGTGTGTTCACCGATGCCATGGCTCGGTTCCGTGAGGCCTATCCGCTGCTCAGTGAGCCGTTCCGGCAGTTGCCGCGGTGGCTGGTGCGGCAGTTCGCCGAGGAGCGGCTGCGGGTCGAGGACGGCGATCTGCGGCCGGTGATCGACTTTTTGCAGGCGCTCGCCTATGGCACCGAGGCCGGCGACGAGGAGACCGCGGTCCGCGCCATCATGTGGCTGCAGGAGCGCTGCATGACCGGTCCGAACGCGCAGCGGGAGGCCACCGCGCGGGCGGCGCTGGTCGCGCTGCCCGGGGTGGACTGGCCGGTGCTGGCGCTGACCACCATGCTGCGCCGTGACGGGCGGGTGAAGGAGGCCGAGGACCTGCTCGCCGAGTGGGTTCCCGGTGGCAGTGGTGAACTGTGGTTCCGCTGGGGTATCCAGCTCAGCACTTTGCGCCGCTATGACCAGGCGATATCAGCCTACGATGAGGCGGAGCGGCGGGGTACGGGGCCGGCTTCGCCCTGGTCGCGGGGGCCTTGGTTGCGGCCGGAGGCGATGCTGTTCCGCGGTTTGGCGCATCAGCAGATGGGTCGTACCGGCCATGCCGAGCAGGACCTGCGGGCTGCTGCGGCGGTGGCGCCCCAGGACCCGCGTGTGCACTATTCGCTGGGGCGGCTCTCGGTTCAGCTCGGGGCCGACTACCAGGCCTGGAGTCACTTTTCTACGGCGCTGGCTGTGGAGTCGGCCTTTGCTCCGGCGCGGCTGGGCTTGGCGTTGCTGCGTGAGCAGGCCGGGCGTCCGGCCGAGGCCATCGCGCACTATCAGGCGGCGCTGCGGCACGACAACAGTTCGCGTGCCGCGCGGATCCGGCTCGGAGCGGTGCTGCTCGCTGCCGGGCGTCGCGACGAGGCTGAGGAGCTGCTGCACCCGGAGGCGGAGGAATCGTCCTATTGGGGCGGAATGGCGTCATTCCATTACGGATTGGCGCAATTGCGGGCCAATGACCCGGCTGGCGCGCTGGCGACGTGGGAGAAGCTGCGCACCGGTGAACTGCGTGAGTGGATCGCGGTGGCCCGGGACCGGGAAGCCCGCAAGCGCCTGAACAGCGATCCCACCGCGGCTCGGCTGCAACTCCAGCTCGCGCTGCTGGACGCGCCCGAGGTGACCGAGCGGCGGGTGGCGCTGCGCGAGGCCGCGTTGCGGGAGGCGGCCTGGCTGCTGCTGGCCGGTCGCGAGCAGCCCGAACTGCGGGAGAAGGCTGCGGTGGCGCTGGACCTGGCCGCCTCGCTGCCGCTGGAGGAGCGGATCGATCCGCACCGCACCCGCCAGAACCGGCTGCGGGGGCTGGTCGACCTGGCCGGCGGTGAGACGGCGAACTTGCCGGAGTTCTTGGCCGCTGACGGGCCGGTGCGGGACCGCTGTCACTTGGCGGTGGCGGCGCTGGTCGACGGGCGGATCGAACAAGCCTTGGCGCTGCTGGTCAATCTGCCCGCCGAGCCGGACTGCGACCCGGAGGTCGCCCGGGTGCGGGCGCTGGTCGCCGAGCGGACCGGCGACTGGGCCGAGGCCGTGCGGTGGTACCAGCGGTTCCTGGACAACGACGTGGTCCCGGTCGGCGGGGCGGAATCGGCGGCTTCGGAGGACGCCGATTCGCCCCGTGGCGAGGACGAGGACGACGCGGAGAGCACGTTGACGCTGGACGTCAACGAGATAGCGCTCGCCGGGGAACGTGCGGCGGCGAAGAAGGCCGCGGAGGCGGCGGCTGACGAGCCCGGACCGCTGTGCGGGACCGCGGTGGGCGTGGAGTGCGCCCGTGAAGCCAGCGACAGGTGTGCCGGGTGCGGGCGGGAAGGATGCGACGCGCACCTCTACCGGCCGTCGGAGCAGCGCTCCTACCGGTGCGAGCGGTGTGCGGAGTCTGCCTTGCACGCCATCCTTTACGCCGCACGGCGAGCGGGCGTGCCGGGTGAAGCGGAACGAACTCTGACCATGTGGGCCGGGGCGCTTCAGGAAACCGGACTCACTCCGCAGCTGCGGCGCCAGATCGCCATGCTGCGGGCCGAGAGCGGGGATCTGGACGGAGCGCTGGAGCGGCTGCCGGACGACGCCCAGGCCGAACGCGTCGACCTGCTCATCCGGCGCGCCGCGGAGGCGATCCGGCGCGGTGAGCCGTACCTCGCGCTCGGCGACCTGCGGGCGGCGCTGAGTGTCCAGCCCGACCAGCCGCAGGCGAAGGCCGCGCTCGAGGCGCTCGCGGAGTACGAGGCGCGTCAGCATGCTGAGGAGCTGCGCGAGCGGCAGGCCTTCGACGCCTACCTCGCCCTGGTGCGGGACGACCCCACGAATCCGCGGCTGCTGCACGCGCTGGGCCTGGCCGCGTACCGGCTCGCGCGCACCGGCGGCGCGGCCGAGCACTGGATGTGGACGATCGGCTGCCTGGTGTCGGCCCTGCACGCGCCCGACTTCCGGCCGCGGGCGACCGGCGCCTCGCCCGAGGCGCTGGCCTCCGGGCAGGAACGGTTCGTCGCCGACCGCGGATTCCTGATGGACGAGCTGCGCGACACGCTGCGGGCCGTCGACGAGGCGAACGGGCGCACCGGTGACGAGGTCGACTCCTGGGCCGTGCGGCTCGGGATGGACGTGTTCGCCTGCCAGATCAACCCGATCCTGAGCCCGACGCTGGACGCGCTGCTGCGCGAGCAGCCGGAGACGCCGGCGCTGCGGGAGTGGCGCGATCTGGCCGACACGCTGCGGTCCACGGAACTGGCCGAGATGGCCGAGGCCGAGGCGTCCGGCGATGAGGCGGCGGAGCGGAACCGGACGGTCGCGCTGTACGGGACGCTCGGACCGCAGCACTTCTTGTACGAGGACGGACGGTACGAGGCGGCGATCGCCGGGCTGGAAACCGTGCCGGAGGACGAGCGCGGTGAGGAATGGACCGCTCTGCTGCGCAAGACGCTGGTGATGCGCGGCATGGAGCTGCACCTCGACGAACAGTGGGCTGATGCGCTCGAGTGCATAGCGCGCGCGGCCGAGCTGACACCCGACGTGCCCCCGGAGGCGATGCTCGTCGAGATCGCCGCCGAATCGGGGACGAATGCGGCGCGGGCGTTGTTGGGACGGCCGGTGCGGGGTATCCGCGATGGTGACGTCGACAGTGGTGGCCGGGACGCCGGCGACGGTGAGGACAGCGGAGACGGCGACAGCGAGGCGAGGACGGTCGAGCTGGGGACGCCGGGGGAGTCGGGGACCTCGGCCGAGACCATCGAGCTCAGCGTCCTGGCCAAGGCGGCCGGCGTCCGCGCCCAGGCGGAAGCCGAACTCAAGACGGTCGAGCTACAGGCCGGCGGCCGGGCCCGGGCCGGCGCTCGGACGACCGAGATCAAGCTGCCGGCCGGCGACGACTGGCAGGGCGTGATCGCCGTGCTGGAGCGGGCACTGACGGTCGCGCCGGAGGACCCCGGACTGCGCGGCGACCTCGGCGTGGCCTACACCCGCAAGGCCGCCGAGCTGCGCACCACGGAGAAGGACTATGTGCTGGCGCTGGCCCACGTGCGGCGCGCGCTGGATCTGACGCCGGACGACCCGGAGGCCTTCGCGCTGCTCGAGGTGGTGCTCGGTGAGCGTGCCGGCGCGCTGACCCGGCCGGGCCCGGACGGCGACCTGCTGGAAGCCGTGCAGTGGTGGCAGGAGCTCAGCGAGATCGACCCGAAGCCGGAGTACCAGGCCGGGCTGTCCCGCGCTTTGGTGCTGCTGGCTTGTTCGGCGGCGCTGGCCAACCGCCGTCCGCTGGCCCTGGACCGGATGGCCTGGGCCCTGCTCGCCGATCCGGAGTGGACCGGTGACGCGGACGCCGCGGCGGTGCACCAGATCGCGAACCACCTGATCGCCCAGGCGATGGACGAGCACCATCCCAAGCCGTTCAACGACCGCGCGCACCGCCTGCGCACCGCCCTGACCTACCGCGACACCCCGGAACTACGAGCCCTGATGATCGCCCTGTGGAAGAACGAGGCCACGTTCCAGTACGAGACGCGCCACTACGGGCTGTGCGCGGCGCTGCTGGAGGAGGCGGTGCAGCTCGGCGAGGACCCGAACGCCACCTTGAACCTCACCCGCTCGCCGGCCGGCCAGGACCCGGACGCCCTGCAAGCCTTCCACTGGCACCGCTACCCGAAGGCCAGGAGCCTGATCAAACGCACCGTGGACCACTTCCCCGACGACGACGAACTGCGCGAACTGCACGCCCGCAGCACCGCCAACGATGACCCCGCGAGTTCCTGATGCCGCTGAACGAAGCGAGGACGCATACTGTCCTGTCCGCCCCCGAACGCGGGGCGGAGCCCGAGGAGAAGAATCGCGTTGTGTCATCCGGCGCTGATGGGGAGGTGAGGGCGGCGGTGAGTGATGCTTCCGACCCCGAGGCCGCGACCGTGGCGCCGGGCGGCGAGGACGAGGCCGGCGGTCAGGCGCGGGCGTGGGCCGAGGTCGACGCGTTCGGCGCGCCGGCGACGGTCGCGGGTGCGAACGGCGCCGGGGCGAAGGCTGCGGCCGATGCCGATGCCGATGCCGATGCCGATGCCGATGCCGACAACGAGAACGATGCCGAGTCGGAGGAGAACGGGGACGCCGAGGCTTCGACTCCGCCGGTCGGCAGCGACAGCGATCCGATCGACGAGGACGCCGACACGGACGCCGATGCCGAGATCGTGACGTCGTCGGCCGGCGAAGATGCCGAGTCCGGCATCGATGCCGAGGCGGCGACTCCCGCGGACGGTGCCGAACCGGAGTCTGAAGCCGACGAAGGAGACGAGGGCGGGACGTCCGCGTCGCAGACCATACCCATATCCGCCTTGCTGGCCGACCAGTCCAACGCCTCCTCCGCGGCGCGCACCATGCCGATGCCGAAGATAGGCGGAAACGCCGCGTCGCCGACCACGAAGCTGCCGCGCGTCTCGCCCGACGACGTGGCGCTGACCCGGCCGATGCCGCGGATCACCGCCGAGGACGCCGCGCGGACGGTGCCGATACCGAACCTGGGCATGGAGTCCGGCGACGTGATCGCCAACGCCGTGCGCGATGCCGCCGCCGCGGCGATGACCATGCCGATGCCCGCGATCCGTGAGGAGCCCGCCGCCGACGGCGCTCCCACCGAGCCGCTGCCGGTGCTGCGCGACCCGGAGCCGGACGAGAAGCCGGACGAGAA
>JABFXP010000909.1 GCA_013361685.1 Catenulispora sp. | reverse complement strand
GCCTCGATCCAGGCCAGGGCGGCCGGCTCCTCGCCGCTCTCCTGCGCCATCCAGCCGCAGTACTCGGCGTAGCGCGCGGCCAGCAACCACAAGTCGCAGGACAACCGGCCCGAGCAACGCGCCGCGGCCGCCGACAGAGTCGCTGCCCCGGCGTGCAGCGAGGGCAGCGTCAGTTCCGGAGACCCCAGCTGGCCCATCGCGCGCAGCGAGGCGAACAGCGCCGAGTAGGTGTCCAGAAGCAGTTCGCCTTCGGCCGTTCCGAGATCAGCCGGCCCGCCCACCGCATCCGGGGCCCAGCCCGCCAGGCCTGAGACCTGGCGGGCGGCCCCGCCGGCGGCCAGCTCCGCGAGCGTCCCCCCGGCGCCCAGTGCCGCGTCGCACGCCTCCGCCACCGCCGTCGAGGGGCTTCGGGCCCCGCGCTCCAGACTGCTCAGATGCTGCTTCGACACGTGGGCGCACTGTGCCAGGACCGCCAGGGACCAGCCCTTGGCCATCCGGAGCCGCCGCAGGCGCGCGCCGAAGTCGTCCAAGAGCCAGGTCTGCCGTCCGAGCCCGCGATCACGGAGCGCGTCCACCGCCACCCGTTCAGGGTACTGAGCGTGACGATGGATTTTGCGGAGAGCGACAAAGGATCGTCTCCAATTCGGGGAGACCCCCCACCGTCACAGCACCGTGAGGTCCACGGCGTCGGCCATCGCGCGGTAGCCGGCATCGTTGAGGTGCAGGTGGTCGCCGGAGTCGTGGGCCGGATCGAGGACGTCGCCCAGCGCCCGCGCCAGGTCGATGACCGCGTCGTACTGCGCCGACTCGCGGATCCAAGCGTTGATCCGTTCCCGTTTGGCCTCGCTGGCGGGGGTGGAGAAGGCCGAGCCCCGCATCGGCAGCAGGGTCGCTCCGACGGTCCGTATCCCGGCGGCCCGGGCCTGGCGGATCATGTCCAGGTGGCCGGCGATGACGTCCTCCGCCGACACCTGGGTGTAGGGCGACAGGACCGGGAACGGCGATGTCTCGGCCATCTCGCTGATGCCGATGTCGTTGATCCCGGCCAGGACGACCACCGTGCTCACCCCGGCGTGGGACAGCGCGTCGTGCCGGAAGCGAGCGGTGGCGCGCTCTCCGAGCCAGGGGGAGTCGACGGTGACGCGGTTGCCGCCGATCCCCTGGTTCAGCACGGCGCGGGGCCGTATCGCCGCCAGTCGCCGGGCGAGCAGGTCGGTGAACCGCTGGTCGGTGTCGGGGGCGCTGCCGGTCCCGTCGATCAGGGAGTCGCCGATGACCACGACGCCGTCGCCGGGTGCCCCTGCCACGTCGACGCCGCTGAGGTGGTACCAGGACGCTGAGGTCTCGGTGAACGCCGCGCCGTCGCCGTCGGCCAGGTGTTCGCCGGGCGCACGATACGTCGTCGCGATCGCCTGGGCGTGATAGGTCGCCGGACCTGACGCCTGGGCCAGGTGCATCGTGACGGTCACCGGGTCGAACGCCTCGACGCGGATCGGCACCGCGTCGGTGGCCAGGTCCGCGCCGGCCGGAACGCTGAAGTGCCGGCGTCCCCGCACGGTCGCCGCCCGCAGCGTGTCGGCCTTGACCGCGGCACCGCCGGCCCCGGCGGCGACGGTGAGACCGGCGACCCGCAGCGGCGTGGCGCCGTAGCGGTTCGACAGGCGGATCCGCAGCGCGGGGCCCCCGACGCTCACGCGGACCGTCTGACGGAGTGTGTGGTCTTCGAAGCCTTCGACGGACCAGGTGGGTCCGAAGCTGACGCCTGGCCGCTGCGGCGACGCCGTCCAGGCGGTGCCCCATCGGAATTCGCCGGTGTTCACGCGTTCGCTCCTTCGAGGGTTCTGTCATCAGGGGTCTGTTCCGATTCGGCGGTCGCCGGTGCGGAGGGTCTGAGGGCGAGGGCGATCAGTCCTCCGCCCGCGGTGACGGCCGCGGCGGTCCAGCCGGCCGCGTGCAGCCCGTCGAGCAGATCGGAGGAGCCGGTGGCGATGGCGATGAACACGGCCAGGCCGAGCGCGCCACCGATCTCCTTGGTGGTGCTGGCCATGCCGGAGGCGACACCTTGTTCGTGGGCTGCTACGCCCGCCCCGGCCGCGGCGAACAGGGTGACGAAGCCAATGCCGCCGCAAGCGCCCCACACGATGCTGCCGGGCAGCAGGGTCCACAGACCGCCCCCGCGGGTGGTGCCGGCGACCAGCAGGGCGATGCCCGCGCCGGTTCCCATCATGGAGACCGACAGGGTCGTGCGGATGCCCCAGCGGCCGAGCAGCGCCGGCGTGGCTTTGAGCGCGGCGAGCATGCAGACCAGGGTCAGCGGCAGGAAGGTCAGCCCGGCCTTCAACGAGCTGTAGCCCAGGACGGGCTGGAGGTAGGAGGTCAGGACGTAGTAGCCGCCGTTGAGCGTGGCCTGGAAGATCGCGATCACGATCATCGTGGTGGCCATGGTGCGGCTGCGCGCCAGCGGCAGCGGGATCAGCGGTTCGCGCGTGCGGGCCTCCACCACGAGCATCAGCGCCAGGAGCGCGACACCGGCCGCGAGCGCCCCGCCGCCGCGCACCGAGCCCCATCCGGCGTCGGAACCGCCGGCCAGGCCGAACACCAGCAGCGCCGAACCGGCGGTGGCCAGGACCGCGCCAGGCACGTCCAGCGAGCCGGGTGTGCGCGCCGGATCGGCGGGCAGTACGCGCCAGGCGATCAGGGCGCAGCCGAGCGCCAGCGGGACGTTGACGAAGAACACTCCTTCCCAGCCGACATAGTCGGTCAGCACTCCGCCCAGCAGCGACCCGGCCGCCAGGCCCGCGCTGCCCGCCATGCCCCAGACGCCGAGCGCCCGGTTGCGTTCGGGGCCTTCGGCGAACCCGCGGTAGATGAGGGTGAGCGTGGCCGGGGTCAGCAGCGCGCCGCCGGCGCCCTGCACCGCGCGGGCGGCGACCAGCAGTGCCGGATCCGCGGCCAGTCCGCCGGCGAGGGAGGCGAGGCCGTACAGCGCGAGCCCGGTGACGAACATGCGGCGGGCGCCGAGCCGGTCCGCGGCCCGGCCGCCGAACAGCAGCAGCCCGCCGAGTCCCACCGCGTAGGCGCTGACCACCCACTGCACGGACGACGGGCCGAACCCCAGCGCCCGGCCGATGTCGGGGAGCGCCACATAGACGATGTTGTAGTCGAGAGCCACGATGAGCTGCGTGAACGCCAGCAGCCCGAGGCGCAGCCGAGGTGATCGCATCGGTGAACCTTACGTCGAAGAGTTTCTACACGCCGTGTAGAAAACGATGCGCCGTACAATAGCCAAACCCTGTAGAGTGTCAAGCGTGAGCGAGAAGCAGCAGACCACCAGCCGCCGCGCCCGGCTGCGCGAGCAGACCAGCGCCGAGATCAAGGAGATCGCGCTCAAGCTCATGGCCGACGGCGGGCCGGACGCGATCTCGCTGCGCGCCATCGCCCGCGAGATGGGCATGACGGCCGGCGCGATCTACAGCTACTTCCCCACCCGCGACGACCTGGTCACGACCCTGATCCAGGACGTGTACACGGCGGTCGTGGAGGCGGCGGAGTCGGCCCGGGACGCGGTACCGGACACCGACCCGGGCGGCCGGATCATGGCCTGGGGCCGGGCCGTGCGCGGCTGGGCGCTGGCCAATCCCGAGGGCTTCCGCCTGATCTACGGGGACCCGGTGCCCGGCTACCAGGCGCCGCCGGCCGGGCCCGGCCACGACGCCGAGGTGCGGGCGTGCACCGGCCTGATGGGCCTGGTCGCCGCCGCCTGGCCGGCCGCCGCCGGACACCGGACGGACGGCGCGCGCTATGACTGGGACGATTTCGACCCCGTGCTCGTCGGCCACGCGCGGGAGCACTTCCCCGACCTGCCGCCGGAGGCGATCGCGCTGACGCTGCGCGTGTGGGGCCGCATGCACGGCCTGATGGCGCTGGAGGTCTACGGGCACCTTCGGTCGCTGGTCAAGGATGCCGAATCTGTGTATTGCGATGAGATGCGTGAGCTCGTCGCGTCGCTCGGCCTCTAGCTCCTACGGCTGATCGGGCGGCCCCCAAGCACGGGAGGCCGCCCGATCAGTTAAAGCAGAACCCTCACTTCACGTTCAGCGCCGTGTCGTCGAGGACGAAGCTCGTCGTGCCCCCGTTCTTGTCGGTCTCCGTCCCGGTGAACTTCACAGTGACTGACTGCCCGGCGTAGGCGGACAGGTCGCTGCTGTGCTGCGTGTAGCCGGTGCCCTTGTTGAGGTTGCTGTAGCCGGCCAGCGTCGCCAGGACGGCGCCGGAGGAGTCGAGCAGTTGGACGGTGAAGGTGTCCGGCTTGGCGGTCGACGTGCTCTCGGTGGTGTCGATGTGGAGCCAGTAGGACAGGGTGGCGGTACAGCCGGCCGGGATCGTCACCTTCTGCGCCACGGTGTCGGTGTCGGCGGTGGCGTTGCCGTTGAACCAGGCTTCCCAGGTGCCGGCGTGGGAAGGTTCGCCGCTGGTGCTGGTGGTGATCGGATTGAATCCGAGCGTGGAGGTGCCGGTCCAGCCGGTGGCCGTGCCGCTCTCGAAGCCGGGGTTGGCCAGCAGCTGGGATGCGGTGCAGCCGCCGCCGGAGGCCGGGTTCACGGTCAGGGTGTAGGTGGCGGTGTGGGTGCCCGATGCGGCCGTGCCGGTGACGGTGATGGTGTAGGTGCCCGCGGTGGTGGTGGAGGTCGTCGCCACACTGAGGGTGGAACTACCGCCGGAGGTGACCGAGGCCGGGGTGAAGGTCACGGTGGAACCCGCCGGGCCGCCGGATGCGCTCAGGGCGACGGATTCGGCGCCGCCGGACGTGACGGCCGTGGCGACGGCGGCCGTGGCGGTGCCGCCGGCCGTGATCGACGCCGACGCCGGGCTCGTCGCGAGCGAGAAGTCGTTCGACGTCGTCGAGGCCGGGATGAAGGTCCACGTCTTCGTGGTGCTGGAACTGCTGCCCGCCTTGACCTTGCCCGACGAGTCGTTGATGTACTTCTGGCCGGACTGGATGTCGGTGAATGTCAGGTCGGTGTTGTACGACCACTGCTGGCTCGGCCCGGCGGTACAGGTCTTCATCGAGATCTGCGTCGTCGAGTAGTCCGCGCAGAGCTTGTTGATCTGCAGGAATGTGCCGTCGAAGGTGAACTGCTGGCTCGCCGAGTTGTCGCACGTCGCCGTCACCAGCAGCACGCCGGAGGTCGAGCTGTCGTTCGGATCGGTCATGCACTTGCCGGTCGAGACGTTCTTGTACTGCCCGACGGTGATCGTCGGCTTGGCGCCGCCGTAGCACGCGCCGGTGCTGGTGTTGAAGATCGGCTCGGAAGTCACCGGCTCGCTGGACGGCGGGTTGACGATCACCGGTTCCATCGAGGGCGTGTTGTCGGCGTTGTAGTGGGTCAGGGCGTCTTCGCACTCGATCGCCGCGAAGGCGCTGCCGTTCTGGCCGCCGAGCCACAGGTCGAGGTGGCGCAGGTTCGGTCCGCCGTTGGGGCCGTGGCCGGTCCAGTCCGCGCTGCACTCCTCGCAGCCGTCCTCCATGATGAAGTATTTGCCGACGCGCGGGACGTACACGATCGTCCCGGGCGGCTGTTCGCTGGAGTCGGTGGCGAAGGTGATCGGGTCGGAGTACGTGCCGGTGCCGCCCGCGGTCTGGTGGATCTGCGGATAGGAGATGTCGCCGCCCGGCGGGGTGTTGTCCCACCACCCGTAGAACGTGAGGAAGGTCTGCTCGGTGGTGGCGGACCCCGCTGCCTGGGCCGGGGCGGCGATCAGGCCGAGAGCCGCGCCGATGCCCAGACAGAGGGCTGCGAACGCCGTGGCCAGGCGTCGCGAAGGTGTCTTCATGACCGTTCCCGTCTCATCATGCAGCGCTGCGGATCTTTAGTTAGTTACCTTTCCTAACTCGATGGTGAGAGTAGGCAGCCCTGATGAGAGCGTCAAGAGGCGGACCTCAGGTCTTCCGCGGTCAGCAGCGAGATCAGGTCGATCCCCTCGGCAGCCAAGGCCTCGGTGCCGCCCTGCCCACGGTCGATCACGCATAAGGCTTCGGTCACGACCGCGCCCAACCCGCGCAGGTCCGCGGTCGACAACACGATCTGGCCGCCGCTGGTGACCACGTCTTCGACCACCAGCACCCGGCGTCCGGCGACCTCCGCCCCTTCGGCCAGCCGGCAGGTCCCGTACGTCTTCGCCTGCTTACGCACAAATGCGGACGGCAAGCCCGTGACCCGGCTCAGCGCCGTCACGACCGGAATTCCGCCCATCTCCAGTCCGGCCAGCACCTCGATGCCGACCGGCACGAGCAGGGCCATCCGCTGCGCGATCTCATCAAGCAGAACGGGATCAGCCTCGAACCGGTACTTGTCGAAGTACTCCGTGGCGGTCTGGCCGGATCGGAGCGTGAACTGGCCGGTCAGATGGGAGGCGGCGTGGATGCGCGCCGCAAGATCGGAATGTGTCACAGGCACCCAGTGTCGCAGCCGCCCGGCTCGACCCGAGCACCGGGCGACCGACTCCAGGAGCGGCCGGACAGAACCTTGATGAAGATTCCTTAAAGATGATCTCGCGAAGATGATTGCGCGATGAGCCTTCGAGTGCTTCGATTCTCGTTAGTCAACTTAACTAACGATCGACGGAGGCTGCCACCCCATGTCATCGATCAGAACCCGCGTCGCGCTGGCGTCCGCCGCCACGCTCGCACTCGGCACCCAGTTCGCAATAGCGAACGCCCACGCCGCTCCGGCGTCCCACGCCACGGCGGCCAGTGCCGCCGCGGCGGGCACGAACGCCGCAGCGTCCGGCACCTCGTACACCGCCGCCGAGGTGCTGGCCGGCGTGAAGAAGAACTCGACGGCCGCGAACCAGGTCAACACCAAGCCGCACATCAACACCATGACCCGCGCCCAGAACGTGAACGTGTACCAGGTCGCGACCGGCGTCTACGCCTACACCTCGAGCATGGCCATCGACGACGACGGCAGCGACCCCGATCCCGATCCGGACCACCAGGGCGACACGACCTGGCACGACAGCAACGGCAAGGCGCTGGCCGCGCACCACGTGCCGTTCTACGTGCTCGGTGACGACTGCTGGGACCGCAAGACGCCGTGCCCGCACTTCTTCTACAAGGAACACGGCATGTCGGCCCGGCAGTTCGCGCTGATGTTCTACAACGGCAAGGTCATCGGCTCGATATTCGGCGACACCCAGACCGCGAACAACCAGACCACCTCGGACAACGACTCCCGCGAGCTGGGCGAGGCGTCCGTGAAGGCGGCCCAGCTGCTCGGCATCCCCAGCAGCGGCACCACCGGCGGGGTGGACAACGGCGTGACCGTGGTGATGTTCTCGGGCCCGTCGTGGGTCGTGAACGGCAGCAACGCCGACCTGAACGCCAACGCCCAGGGTCTGGTCCAGCACGCCCTGGACACCCTCGGCGCGGCCATGGCGGGCACCACCCCGCCCCCGGGCGGCACGCTGTTCGAGGCCGAGACCGGCACCGTGTCCGCCGGCGGGTCGTTCGACTCCAACCACTCCGGCTTCACCGGCACCGGCTTCGCCAACACCGCCAACGCGGCCGGCGCGTACGTCGACATCCCGGTCACGGTGTCCGCCGCCGGGACCAAGACCCTGACGTTCCGGTACTCCGACGGCACCAGCACGGCCCGGCCCGCGACCATCTCGGTCAACGGCACCTCGCACGGCACGCTGAACTTCCCGGTCACCGCCGACTGGGACACCTGGTCCACCGTGTCGGTCTCGGTGCCGCTGACCGCCGGCGCGAACACCATCCGGGTGGCCGGCACCACCGCGGGTGGCGCGGCCAACATCGACTCGGTGACTGTGTCGTAGGGGCGGAGTCGCAGGGTACTTATAGGAAGAACGGCACCTGCGCCAGCACCGGCGTCGGTCGGCGGGTCACCCCCCGCTGGCCGGCGCCGGTGCCGTATCAGGGTCGAGAGCTCAGGAGTCGCTCCCCCGGCTCCGTCGAAAGGACCGTCCGTCGGCGCTGTCAGTCGGCGCTGTCGGGGTAGACCCGCGTCTCAGTAGCCTTCAACGCCGCCCACACCTGCGATCCCGGCTCCAGACGCAGCGCGGCGGCCGCGGCGGGGGTGATGTCGGCGGTGGTGTCGAGCGGTCCGGCGAGTTGGATGCGCAGGTGGTCGCCGTGGCGCTGCAACCCGGCGACGGTCGCGGACCAGACGTTGCGGGGGCTGCCCTCGGGGCGGTGCGGGTGCAGGGCCAGGGCGGTGGGCGGGAAGGCCACGAACACCGGGCCGTCGCAGGACTCTGAAGTGGTGAGGGTGAAGCCGCCGGGCAGAGTGACGGTGGCGCCGGAGGCAGTGCCGCGGAACAGGTTCAGGCCGACGAGGCGGGCGACGTAGTCGGTACGCGGCTGGGCGGTGATCGTGGCGGCGTCGCCTTCCTGCACCACGCGGCCCGCCTCCAGGATGACCAGGCGGTCGGCCAGGATCAGGGCGTCCAGCGGGTCGTGGGTGACGATCAGCGTGCCGCCCGGATGGCCGGCGAGGTGGTGATGCAGATGGGCGCGGGTGTCCATGCGGGTCCCGGCGTCCAGCGCGGACAGCGGCTCGTCCAGCAGCAGCAGTTCGGGGCCGACCGCGAGCGCCCGGGCCAGGGCCACGCGCTGCGCCTGGCCGCCGGAAAGCTGCCGGGGCTTGGCGTGGGTGTGGTCGGCCAGGCCGACGCGCGCCAGCCAGTCGGCGGCCACGGCCCGGGAGCGGGCTCGGGAGGCGCCGTGGCTGCGGGGTCCGAAGGCGACGTTGTCGAGGGCTGACAGGTGGGGGAACAGCAGGTAGTCCTGGAAGACGACGCCGACGTTGCGTCGATCCGCCGGGACGAAGACGCGCTCGGCGGGGTCGTCGAGCCGTCGCCCGCGCACCGTCACGTGTCCGCCGGACAGGGGCAGCAGCCCGGCCAGGGCGCGCAGGGCGGTGGTCTTGCCCGCGCCGTTCGGTCCGAGCAGCGCGACGACCTCTCCCGGCGCGATGCGAAGCGCGGCGTCGAGGCGGAAGGCGCCGCGGTCGACGAGGAGATGCGCGTCGAGTGCGGGGCCCTGCGGCGCGTCCCGGGTTGAGACAGTCGTCGTCGGATCGGTCATGGCGCCGCGATCCACCGGTCCCGCAGACTCGCCAGGATCACCACCGACACCACGAGGAGGATGAGGCTCAGGACGATCGCCGAGGGGAGATCCTGCTCCAGTGCGAGGTAGACGGCCAGCGGCATGGTTTGTGTCCGGCCCGGGAAGTTGCCCGCGAAGGTGATCGTCGCCCCGAACTCGCCGAGCGCGCGTGCCCAGCACAACACCGCGCCGGACACGACGCCCGGCGCGATCAACGGCAGCGTCACCCGGCGGAATACGGTCCAGCGCCCGGCGCCGAGTGTGGCCGCCGCCTCCTCGAATCGGACGTCGGATCCGCGCAGCGCGCCCTCGACGGCGATGACGAGGAACGGCATCGCGACGAAGGACTCGGCGACGACCACGCCCGCGGTCGTGAACGGCAGCGTGATTCCGAACGTCGACTCCAGCCACGGCCCCAGCAGGCCGCGCCGGCCGAACGCCAGCAGGAGGGCAACGCCTCCGACCACCGGGGGGAGGACGAGGGGTACGGTCACCAGGGCTCTGATGAGCGTGCGGCCGGGGAAGTCGACGCGGGCCAGCAGCCAGGCGAGTGGCACACCGAAGACGAGGCAGAGTGCGGTGGCGAGCGTTGCGGACAGCAGGGAGAGCCGGAGGGCGTCCAGGATTCCGGGGGCGCCGAGACGGGTGAGCAGGGTGGACCAGGGTGTGCGGATCAGGAGTCCGGCCAGCGGGAGCACCAGGAACGCCAGGCCGATGAGGGCTGGCAGCAGGAGGCCGATGGGGACGCCGGCTCGGGCGCGGCGTGACGGGCGGGGGCGGGGCGGGCGGGGATGCGACGGGCGGAGGCGGGACGGGCGGAGGCGGGACGAGCGAGGGCGCCAAAGCCCTCCGGCCGTTGCGGACTCTGGTGCGGACCCGGTCATGGCGTCGGACTCATGGCTTCTGGAACCCCGCCGCCGTCAGCACCGCCTGTTCCGGGGCGGACTGCACGAATGCCACGAAGGCCTGTGCGGCGGTGGCGTTGGACGAGTGGGAGAGCGTTGCGATCGGGTAGTCGTTGACCGCCTGTGCGGATTCGGGGAACTCGACGCCGTCGGCCTTGTCGGAGACGGAGAGTGCGTCGGTGCGATAGACGAGCGCCGCGTCGGCTTCGCCGAGGGTGAGCTTGGCGAGGGTCGACTTCACGTCGGCTTCCAGGCTCACCGGGGTCAGTTTCACGTTCGCCGCGGCGAGGGCCTTGGCTGCCGCCGCGCCGCAGGGGACTTGGGCGGCGCATTCGACGACCTTCACAGTGGGTTTGGTCAGGTCGGCCAGGGTGGTGAGGTGTTTGGGGTTGCCCTTGGGGACCGCGATCACCAGTTGGTTGCGGACGAAGGTGGTCGGGGTGCCGGAGACGTCGCCGGCGTCGGAGACCTGCTTCATGTTCGTGGGGGCGGCGGAGGCGAAGACGTCGGCGGGGGCGCCTTGGATGATCTGTTGGGCGAGGGTGGAGCTGGCGCCGAAGCTGAAGGTGATTTTGAGGCCGGGGTGGGCTGCTTGGAAGTCTTTGCCGATTTTGGTGAAGGTGCCGGTCAGGGAGGCGGCGGCGAGGACGGTCAGGTTTCCGGTGAGGGGTTGGGTTGTTGATGGGGTTGTTGATTGGGCGGTGGTGGTTGGGGTTGTTGGGGTTGTTGATGGGGTGGTGGTTGCGGTGGAGGTCGAGCTGACGCTCCCGCAGCCGGCCGCCGTCAGCAGCACCGCTGCGACGGCGAGATCCCGGATCCTCATTTGCCCGCTCCTCCCCTGGCGCCCGCCTGCGGCGAACGCTCCACCACGACCGTCGTGGACTTGATCACCGCGACCGCCGTCGACCCGACCTCGAGTCCGAGCTCGTCGACCGCCTCGCGGCTCATCAGCGAGACCACCCGGAACGGGCCGGCCTGCATGTCGACCTGCGCCATCACCGTGTCCTTGACGATGGCGGTGACGATTCCGCGCAGGCGGTTGCGGGCCGAGGAGAACTCGGAGCGCTCCTCCGGGTCCTCTCCGAGCGAGCGCGCGAACGCGGCCAGCTCGGTTCCGGCGATGACGCGGTGTCCGGCCTCGTCGCGGTCGGCGCTCAGTTTGCCGGCGTCGGTCCAGCGGCGAACGGTGTCGACGCTGACGCCTAGGAGCTCGGCGGCTTCGCCTATCCGATAAACGGTCACGAGGGTAAGGGTAGCGTGCAGATGCGAGGGTGGAGGGATGGGTGGCCTTGCAGATCCGCAACGGAATGGTGGAATGGCCCAGCAGTCACTGTGGGCAGTCATCTTGGCCCTGTCCGCAGTTATTATCAGACTCCTGTCTGACTGCGGCGAGGAGTCTCCATGTCTCACGATCACCCGTCCGGACGTCGCTCCTTCCTGCGCACGGTGGGCGTAGGGGTGGGGATGGGCGCCGCTGTGGTCGGCTTCGACGCTGGTTCGCGGGCGTGGGCTACTCAGGCGGTGGGGGCTGGGGCTGCGCCAAACGACGCGCTCCCCCACCTGGACGGCACCCTCCTCACGGACCCCGCAGCGCTGGCCCCCTACGCCGACGACTTCGGGCATCTGGTGACCGGCCGTACGCCGCGCGCTGTGCTGCTCCCCGGTTCCGTGGCCGACATCTGCAAGATGATCAGGTACTGCGGGCCGCGGGGCATTGACGTCGCTCCGCGTGGTCAGGGGCACCAGTGTTTTGGGCAGGCGCAGGTTGAAGCTGGGCTCGTTATAGACATGGGGCCGCTGGCCGGGATCGTCGTCGATCCGGTGCGGCGCACTGTCGAGGTGCAGGCCGGTGCTGTGTGGAGTGCGGTGCTGGATGCGTGTCTGGGACATGGGCTGACGCCGCCGGTGTTTACGGACTACATCGAGCTGTCCGTCGGGGGGACGCTGTCTGCGGGTGGGCTCGGCGGGGCGGCGCAGCATCATGGCGCGCAGGTGGATACGGTTCTTGAGCTTGATGTGGTGACCGGTACTGGGGAGTTGGTCACGTGTTCGGCGACGCGGCACGCCGAGTTGTTTGATAGCGCGCGGGCGGGGCTCGGGCAGGTGGGCGTCATCACTCGGGCTGTGCTTGAGGTGGTGCCGGCGCGCGCACATGTGCGGAAGTACACGCTCACGTATGCGGAGGTCTCCGCGCTTACGGCGGCGCAGCGGCGGGTGGTGCGGGATGGGCGGTTTGACTGGTTGGAGGGGGCGGCGGCGGCGTTGCCGGGGGGTGGGGGGTGGCAGTTCCAGTTGGAAGGTGCCGTTTACTACGACGCGGTCGCGCCGGATGATGATGCGGTCATCGGCGATCTCGGGTTTCAGGGGACGGCGGAGATCGAAGAGTTCGACTATCGCGGGTTCGTCGATGATCTCGCGCCTGCGGTTGCGTATCTGAAGTCGACTGGTGAGTGGTATGACCCGCATCCCTGGTACGACATGCTCTTGCCTGATGCGGCCACTGATGAGTATGTGGCGGCGACTATGGCTGGTCTGAGTGTCGGTGACATCGGTCCCAGCGGGGTTGTGCTGCTGTATCCGATCCCGACGGGTGGGTTGCGTACGCCGCTATTGCGGAGGCCGGAGGGGGAGTTGGTGTTTTTGTTCGCTGTTTTGCGTACCGCCGCTCCGGATCCTGGTGCGCTGCCGGCTGCGGTGATGCAGGAGGGCAATCGTGAGTTGTATCTGAAGGCTCAGGCGTTTGGGGGGACGATTTATCCGGTCGACTCGATACCGATGAGTGCTGCGGACTGGCGGGTGCAGTATGGGGATCGGTGGGATGCGTTTCGGGCGGCGAAGCGGCGGTTTGATCCGCATGGGGTTCTGACGCCTGGGCAGGGGATCTTCCGGGAGACGGTTAGTTGAGGGAAGGCCGGTTGAGGGGCGAGTGAGGGAAGGCCGGTTGAGGGATGCGGTAGTGTTCGGGCTTTGATGACTGAATCCTGGGACACCATCGCGGACTGGTACACCGATCTGGTGCGGGCCGATTCGGCGATGCATGAGTTCAACCGCGAGATTCTGTTGGAGCACCTTCCTGAGGATCTCAGCGGTCAGCGCGTTCTCGATCTCGGGTGTGGTGAGGGCATCATCACCCGTGCTGTGGCTGCGCGGGGTGCCGTTGCGGTGGGTATCGATGCTTCGCCGCGGATGGTCGAGAACGCGGAAGCTGTTGGGGCAGCAGGCGTTCGGGGGTCGGTGAGGTACTCGGTGGATGACGGGTGTGTGTTGGGGACGGTCGCCACTGGTTCGGTTGATTGGGTGACCGCCGGGTTGTCGTTGAACAACGTGCCTGATCTTGACGCTGCGTTGGGGGCTGTGCGGCGGGTGCTTGTGGCGCGGGGTGTGTTGGTGTTCACGGTTCCGCATCCGTGTTTCGAGGCGCCGCATGCTTCGTGGTTGCGGGATGAGGGTGGGGGTGCGCGCAGGGTTGTTGGGGGTTATTTCGCGGAGGGGTTTTGGCGGTCGGAGGATCCGGGGAGTGTTCGGCGGGCGGGGAATCATCATCGGATGATTTCGACGTATGTGGGGGCTATGGTGGGTGGCGGGTTCGAGGTGGAGGCTGTCGCCGAGCCGGCGCCCGGGGTGCGGCTTGCGGCTGATCAGCCGCGGCGGGCTGAGTTGCCGCCGTTTCTTGTTGTTCGGGCGCGGCGGGGGTGAGGGGGCGGGGATTCGGGTTGCGCTGGCGGGTTCCGGTGTCAGGACTTGGAGAAGGTTCAGGGCTCGGGCAGGGCGTCGGGCGTGCTGCGGCGCACAGCAAGAAGCACCGGTCCGCCCGGGACGGTGGGGAACCGGCGTTCGTCGGCGAATCCGGCTGAGTTCAGGGCGGCGCCGATGCTGTCGGTGTCGGCCGCGTTGCCGCCGTTCAGGTTCGCGGTCCAGGCCGCCACTGCCTGGCGCAGTGGGTCTTCCGCGGGAGGGTTGGTGCCCGCGATCAGCCAGCCGCCGGGTTTCAGCGCGGCGAGGACGCGGGGAATCGCGGACTCGAGCGCTGCGTCCGAGAGGAACGGCGCTGGTAGCCAGACGAGGTCGTAGGTCTTCTGGTCGGTGAGCGTGCCGACGTCCTGGAGGCGGAGTGTGATGCGCGCGCTGACGTCGGGGGCGGCTGTCGATGCGAGTTCGGTTTGGGCCAGGTCGAGGACTCGTTGCATGACGTCGATGCCTACTACTTGGGCCGTGGGGAACTCCGCCGCTACTGCTAGCGCTAATGCTGCGACGCCGGTGCCGACGTCCAGGATGCGGCTGCCTGGCTGAGATAGGCGCTCGGCGAGGCCGGGGAGGGTGGGGACGACTCGGGTGGCCAGGGCTTTGCCGGTGGCTGCTGAGGCGCGTCCTTGGTTGAGGAGGACGTCGTCGTCGTGCCGGTCCCATGCTGGCGGGGCGGTGGCGGCGGGCTGTTCCGAGGCCGCGACGTTTAGTGCCTGGCGCAGTGCGCTCAGGCGTGCCGCGACTACGCTTTGGGCGGTCGCGGGGTCTGCGATGTCGAGGCGTGGGTCTGTGGTGAAGGTGTCGCCGGTTCGGCGTACCAGGCCTGCTGCTTCGAGGACGGCTGTGCGTTTGGGGTGCGCGGCGAGGACGGCTTGGAGCGGGGTTTCGGCGGAGTCTCGTATTGTGCCGATCATTGCGGCTAGGGCCCATGGTGCGGAGTCCAGGACTGGTGCCAGGTCGGGGCGGGGGGTGGGGGTGGGGGTGGGGGTGGGAGTGGGGGTGGAGGTGGAGGTGGAGGTGGAGGTGGGAGTTGGAGTCATGGGGCGGGGCCTTTCGTGGGCGATTTTGTATCGCCAACTCTCGCTGACTGGCCCCTTGGACGCATCAGTCACGTGACGCTTAGGTCGTTCGGGCGGGATGCGCGGCCCGATGCGGTGGCGTCGGGCCGCGGGGTGGTGGGTCAGCCGATGCCGGTCACTTGCAGGGCGGTGGTCCAGTTGGTCTTGATGGCGGTGCGTGCGGCGGACAGGGTTATGCGGCCGGAGCAGACTGCGTTCTTCAGCTTGGTCTCCACGCCGTCCTTGGTGCTGGAGGACGGGGTGCCGTAGTGCGGCTCGGGCCACAGGTTGGACGGGTCGCGCGGGTCGCCGCCGAGTTCGAGGGGTACCAGGTGGTCTTCTTCGTAGTCGGACATGTTGGTGTCGCTGTATCCGTAGTCGATGATGCCCTGGGCTTTGAGGGGGTTGGTGTAGGACGTCGGCGGGCGGACGGTCGTGGTCCAGCCGGAGACGCAGATCGTGGAGTTTATGGTCGATTGGGTGACGGAGGAGTTGTAGGCGCCGGGGGTGCAGGCGGGGTCTGGGAGGGGGAGGTAGGCGTGGGAACAGGTGCTGGCGTGGGCGGGGGTCGGGGCGGCGACCGTGAGAATCAGACCGCTGATGAGCAGGGCGAAGGCGGAGGCTGTGCGGGTGGCGGTGGTGGCGACGGTGGTAGCGGTGGCAGCGGTGGCAGCGGTGGCAGCGGTGGCAGCGGTGCGGGACAAGGTGCGCATCGAGTCTCCTGCGAGTCGGCCCGGGCTGGCGTGCACGGGGATCGCCTGTCATGACAGCACCGGTGCCACCATGTGGAAAGAGATCAGCGGGTGAATATTTCTCAGAGTTTTGCTATGGGAGTGGCGGTATTCGGACAGGAACTCCCCGGAGCGCGTGAATAAATGGCCTGAGTAGGTTCGCAGCGGTGCGGTGGGGCGCTATGGTGCGGGAGTAAGCAGGAGAGTGAGGACACCAGACCATGGCGGGCTTCGACCCCAGCCTGATCCGCCGACTCGTCGAGCTGATCTGTAGCGACCCGGACCTGCGGTTGATGACGGCTGATGGCTGCATAGTGCGGCCGGTGCAGCCGGTGGCGTTTGAGTCGTTACCTCATGCGGAGAAGGTTTGTCAGGCTGCGGTGAAGGTGGTTGGTGGGGGTGAGGGTGGGAGTGGGAGTGGGAGTGTGGTGAACGTTTCGTTGTGTGATGTTGTGGGGGTTGTGGAGGGTGTGAGTGTGGTGGGGGCTGTTCGGCTTGCTGCGTAGCGTTGGGCTGTGATG
>JABFXP010000210.1 GCA_013361685.1 Catenulispora sp. | reverse complement strand
CACCACCGCCGTCGACCAGGCCATCGAAGCCGACTGGCAGGCCGGCATGGACGTCGGCGCCGAATCCCTGCTCCGCTTCACCCTCCTGCGCGAAACCCCCGATCGCCACGTCCTGCTGATCACCGCCCACCACCTGCTCATGGACGGCTGGTCGGAGATGCTGCTGCTCCGCGAACTGGTGCAGCTCTACGTCGCGGACGGCGACGACACCGCCCTGCCCGCGCCCGCGCCGTTCCGCGCCTACGTGGACTGGCTCGGCGCGCGCGACCGCTCCGGTTCCGAGGCCCGCTGGCGCGCCGCCATGGCCGGCTTCGACGAACCGACGCTCGTGGCGCCCAACCGCGAGCTGCGCGCCGACATCGAACCCGCCGACGTGTCGGCCGAACTCGACGAGGCCGCGACCGCCGCCGTCACCGCGGCCGCCCGCGACTTCGGCTGCACCGTCAACACCGTGGTGCAGGCGGCCTGGGCCGTCGCCCTCAGCCGCCACCTCGGCCGCGACGACGTGGCCTTCGGCACCACCGTCACGGTCCGCCCGGCCGAGCTGGACGGCGCCGAGGACATGATCGGCCTGCTGATCAACACCGTGCCGGTCCGCGCCGAGCTCCGCCCCCGGGACACCTTCCGGGACCTCGTCGCGCGGCTGCACGCGCAGCGCTCCGGCCTGGCCGACGACGACCACCTCGGCCTCACCGAGATCCAGCGCGTCGCGGGCGTCCCGTCGGCGCTGTTCGACACCAACGTCGTCTTCGACAACTTCCCGATGAACGACTACGACCTCGGCGTCGACTCCGGCGACCTGGAGCTGAGCGACTTCCGCTACCGCGACACCTCGCACTATCCGCTGACGCTGATCGTCGAGCCCCGGCAGCGGATGGAGCTGCGGCTGCACTACCGCCCGGACCTGTTCTCCGCGGACACGATGCGCGCGTGGGCCCGGCGGGTGGCGCGGCTGCTGGCCGCCGCGGTCGCCGAGCCGGACCGCGCCCTGGACACCATCGACCTGCTCGACGCCGACGAGCTGCGCCGCGTCCTCGTCGAGTGGAACGCCACCGGCCGCGCCGTCCCCGAGACCCACCTCGCCGCCCTGTTCCAGGAGCAGGCCGCCGCCACCCCCGACGCCCCGGCGCTGACCAGCCGGGGCCGCACCTGGACCTACGCCGAGCTCAACGCGCGGGCGAACCGCATGGCCTGGCTGCTGATCGCCGCCGGCGCCGGACCGGAGGACCGCGTCGGCGTGCACCTGCCGCGCTCCCTGGACGCGGTGGCCGCGATGCTCGCCGCGGCCAAGGCCGGCGCCGCCTACGTCCCGATCGACCCCGAGTACCCGGACGACCGCGTCGCCTTCTACCTCCAGGACGCCGCGCCCCGCGTCGTCGTGACCGACGGCGCGCTCGCCCACCGGATCCCGGAACCGCTGCGCCTGGTCCTGGACACCCCGCAGGCCGAAGCCGCCCTGAAGCAGCAGCCTGACACCGACCCCGCCGACGCCGACCGCGTCCGCCCGATGTCCCCGCGCGCCGCCGCCTACCTCATCTACACCTCCGGCTCGACCGGCCGCCCCAAGGGCGTCGTCATCGAGCACCGGTCGATGACCGCCTACCTCCAGCGCTCCCGCGCCGTCTACCCCGACACCGGCGGATCGTCGGTCGTGCACTCCTCGCTGTCCTTCGACCTGACCGTCACCGCGCTGTTCACCCCGCTCGTCGCCGGCGGCCACGTCACCCTGGCGGACCTGCGCGAGGAGGACCTCGCCGGGGTGAAGCAGCCCACGTTCATGAAGGCCACCCCGAGCGCCGTCGCGCTGCTGGACGCGCTGCCGCCGGAGAACAGCGCCTCCGGCACGCTGATCCTCGGCGGCGAACTGCTCACCGGCGACATGATCAAGAACTGGCGCGCCGGCCACCCGGCGGCCACCGTGCTCAACGTCTACGGCGCCACCGAGGCCACCGTCAACAGCACCGAACACCCGATGGGCCCGGACGCCGTCGTCCCCGACGGCGCGCTGCCCGTCGGCAAACCGTTTTGGAACACCCGCATATACGTGCTCGACCGGCGGCTGCGCCCCGTGCCGCCCGGCGTCGTCGGCGAGATCTACATCGCCGGCGTCCAGCTCGCCCGCGGCTACCTGAACCGGCCCGGCCTGAGCGCCCAGCGGTTCGTCGCCGACCCGCACGGCCCGGCCGGCGAGCGCATGTACCGCACCGGCGACCTCGGCCGCTGGACCCAGGACGGGCTGCTGGAGTTCGCCGGCCGCGCCGACCAGCAGATCAAGCTGCGCGGCCACCGCATCGAACCCGGCGAGATCGAGGCCACGCTGACCGGCCACCCGGACGTCGCCCAGGCCGCGGTGTTCGTGCGCGAGGACCGCGAAGGCGACCCGCGGCTCGTCGGCTACCTCGTCGCCGAACCCGGCCGCGCCGTGCACCCCGCCGACCTGCGCCGGTTCCTGGCCGAACAGCTGCCCGACTACATGGTCCCGGCCGCGCTCGTTCCGGTCGACCGCTTCCCGCACACCGTCAACGGCAAACTGGACCGCAAGGCCCTGCCGGCCCCGGACTACGGCACCACCGGCGGCGCGCCCCGCACCCAGCGCGAGGAGCTGCTGTGCGGACTGTTCGCCGAAGTCCTCGGGCTGCCCGAAGTCGGCGTCGACGACGACTTCTTCGCCCTCGGCGGCCACTCCCTGCTGGCCATCCGGCTGGTGAGCCGGGCCCGCTCGATCTTCGGACGCGAACTCACCATCCGGAACCTGTTCGAGACCCCGACGGTCGCCGCGCTGGCCGCCCGGCTCGACGGCGTCACCGGCGCGCGCACCGCCGTCACCGCGCGGCCGCACGGCCCCCGGGTGCCGCTGTCCGCCGCGCAGCGCGGGTTGTGGATCCTGGAGCAGACCACCGGGCCGAGCCCCATGTACAACGTCCCGCTGGCCGCGCGCCTGTCCGGCCCCCTGGACCACGCCGCGCTGCGGGCCGCCCTCGGCGACGTCGTGGCCCGGCACGAGATCCTGCGCACCCGCTACGAGCAGGACGACGCCGGCCTGTGGCAGACCGTCCTGGACGTCGCGCAGGCCGAGCCGGACCTGTCGATCGTGCCCTGCACCCCGGAGACGGCCGGCGACCTGCTCGAAGCCGCCTCCCGGCACGCCTTCGACCTCACCGCCGAACTCCCGATCCGGGCCTGGCTGTTTCAGGCCGCACCGGAGCAGCACGTGCTGCTCGTCCTCATCCACCACATCGCCTGCGACGGCCCGGCCAACCTGGTCCTGGCCGACGACCTCGCCGCCGCCTACGCGGCGCGCGCGGCCGGCGCGGCCCCCGGCTGGGAGCCGCCGGCGGTGCAGTACCCGGATTTCGTGCTCTGGCAGCGGGAGGTGCTCGGCGACGAGAAGGACCCGGGCAGCGCGCTGGCCCGCCAGCTCGAGGTCTGGAAGGGGCTGCTGGCCGGGCTGCCGGAGGAGATCCGGCTGCCGCGCGACTTCCCGCGGCCGGCGGTCCCGGTGGCGCCGGTGTGCGGCAACGTCCACTTCGAGGTGCCCGCCGACCTGCACGCCCGGCTGATCGAGGTGGCCCGCGCGCACGGCGCCACGCTGTTCATGGCGGTGCAGGCCGCGCTCGCGGTGCTGCTGTCGGATCTGGGCGCCGGGGACGACATCCCGATCGGCGTGCCGGTCACCGGCCGCACCGACGAGGCGCTGGTCGACGTGGTCGGCTACTTCATCAACTCCCTGGTGCTGCGCACCGACGTCGGCGGCGATCCGACCTTCGCCGAGCTGCTGGCCCGGGTCCGGGACCACGACCTGACGGCCTTCAGCAACCAGGACCTTTCGTTCGAGGCGCTGGTCGAGGCGTTGAACCCGCCGCGCGCGGCGAACCGCACACCGCTGTTCCAGGTCCGGCTGGTCTTCAACGAGGACAAGGAACGCGCCGCGGTCCGCGCGCTGCGGGCCCTGCCCGGCATCGAGGTCGCCGAACAGGAACTGGACAGCGCGGCGGCGAAATTCGACCTGCTGTTCCGCTTCGTCGAGCGCGGCGACCCGCCGAACACCGGCGACGGCCTGGACTGCGTGCTGGAGTACAACTCCGACCTGTTCCTCGACGCCACCGCCGAGGAACTGACCGACCGGCTGCTCGCGGTGCTGCGGGTGCTCGCGGACGAACCGCGCGCCCGGGTCCGGGACGTGGACCTGCTGCTGCCCGCCGAACGGCAGCGCGTGCTCGAGGACTGGAACGACACCGCGCGCGCCATGGCGCCGTCCGACCTGCCCACCCTGTTCCAGAATCAGGCCGCTGAGACACCGCGGGCCCCTGCCGTCACCTGCGACGGCGTCACGGTCTCCTACGCCGAGCTGAACAGTGCGGCCAACCGGCTGGCCCGGCGTCTGGTCGCGGCGGGCGTCGGCCCGGAGCGGACGGTCGGGGTGTTCCTGCCGCGCTCGATCGCGGCGGTCACCGCGATGCTGGCGGTCGCCAAGGCCGGCGGCGCGTATGTGCCGATCGACCCGGAGTACCCGGCCGACCGCGTCGCCTTCCTGGTCGCCGACTCCGCACCGGTGCTGGTGCTGACCGATCCCGGACTCGCCGGGCGGCTTCCGGACGGCCCGCGGCTGCTGCTCGCCGGCGCGAACGGAATCGGCGAGGCCGACGGTGTCCCGCTGAATCAGCACCCGGACACCGATGTCACCGACGCCGACCGGCTCGCCCCGCTCACCCGGGCAAACCCCGTCTACGTCATCTACACCTCGGGCTCGACCGGCCGTCCGAAGGGCGTCGTGGTGGAGCACCGTTCCGTCGGCGCCTACCTGACGCGCGGACGCGGCGTCTATCCGGACACCGCCGGCGTCTCGACCGTCTCCACCTCGCTGTCGTTCGACCTCACCGTGACCGCGCTGTTCACGCCGCTCGTCAACGGCGGCCACGTCGTCCTGGCCGATCCGCAATCCCCGCCTGCCGACGCGCCGCGCCCGACGTTCATGAAGGTCACCCCGAGCCACCTGCCGGTCCTGGAGTCGCAGCCCGACACCGCGTCCCCGTCCGGCACCCTGATCCTCGGCGGCGAGGCGCTGCTCGGCGAGGTGCTGCGGCGCTGGCGCGACCGGCATCCGGCGGCCGCCGTCGTCAACGCCTACGGCCCCACCGAGCTCACCGTGAACTGCGCCGACCATCTCATCGAACCCGGGACGCCGGTCGCCGACGGGCCGGTGCCGATCGGCCGGCCGTTCTGGAACACCCGGGCCTATGTGCTCGACGACCGGCTGCGTCCGGTCCCGCCCGGCGTGGCCGGCGAACTCTACGTCGCCGGGGCCCCGCTGGCCCGCGGCTACCTGCGCCGTCCCGGCCTGACCGCCGAACGGTTCGTCGCCGACCCCTTCGGCCCGGCCGGCGGCCGGATGTACCGCACCGGCGACCTGGTCCGCTGGACCCGGGCCGGGCTGCTGGAGTTCGCCGGCCGCACCGACTCGCAGATCAAGCTGCGCGGGCACCGGATCGAACTCGGCGAGATCGAGGCGACCCTCGCCGCGCACCCCGGCGTCGCCGCCGCGGCCGTGCTGCTGCGCACCGACCAGCCCGGCGACCCGCACGACCAGCGCATCGTCGGCTATGTCACCACGCTCGCCGCCGGCACCGCGCCGGATTCCGAGGAACTGCGCCGCCACGTAGCCGCGCACCTGCCCGACTACATGGTCCCGGCCGCGATCGTGGTCCTGGACGCCTTCCCCCTCACCCCCCACGGCAAGCTCGATCGCAGAGCCCTGCCGGCCCCCACGTACCCGGGGGCGGCCGACGCCGTCCGGATCGAGCCCCGCACCGCCACCGAGAAGACCGTCGCCGCGCTGTTCGCCGAGGTCCTGGGCCTGGACGCGGTCGGC
Source organism: Catenulispora sp. (assembly GCA_013361685.1). Classification (GTDB taxonomy): domain Bacteria; phylum Actinomycetota; class Actinomycetes; order Streptomycetales; family Catenulisporaceae; genus Catenulispora. Next base: position 10,240 of record JABFXP010000210.1, on the reverse strand, counting down.
GTCGACGCCGACTTCTTCGCCCTCGGCGGCCACTCCCTGCTGGCGATCCGCCTGATCGCCAAGGCCCGCGCCGCCCTCGGCGTGGAGGTCGCCATCGCCGCGCTGTTCGCCGACCCCACGGTCGCGGGCCTGGCGGCCCACGCCGACGCCACCGCCGGGGCGGCACCCCGCCCCCGGCTGGCCCCCCGGTCCCACCACTGACCGGACCCAGGTACCGGACCCATCGACCGGACCCCTGACCCGACCCCGGAACCCGACTCAACCGGCACCCGACTGACAAGGACGGGAACACGACATGCAGCCCGAACCCAGAAAGATCACCGTCTTCGACTCGACGCTGCGCGACGGTGAACAGGCCCCCGGCAACGCCATGACCCCGCAGGAGAAACTCGCCATCGCCTGCGCCCTGGAAGCGATCGGGGTCAGCACGGTCGAGGCCGGCTTCCCGTCCTCCTCACCGAGCGACTTCGAGGCCATCCGCCTGATCTCCCAGGCCCTGACCGCCGCGAGCTTCACCTCGCTGTGCCGCGCCAACCGCTCGGACGTCGAGATCGCCGCCGACGCCGGCGGCGTGGCCAACCACCAGGTCGAGATCATGGCCGTGGGCAGCGAGATCCACCTGGAGCACAAACGCGGCATCACCCGCGCCGAGGCCGTCCACGAGATCCAGGACACCTTCCGGCACGCCGCCGCCCTGGGCTTCACCGACACCTCGCTCGGCATCGAGGACGCCACCCGCGGCTCCGACGAACTGCTGCGCGCCCTGTGCGAGACCGCCGTCGACAACGGCTGCGGCACCCTCGTCGTGGCCGACACCACCGGCTGCATGGTGCCCGAGGAGTTCGCCGACCTGGTCTGCCGCGTCAAGGCCTGGGCCGCCGGCACCGCCCGGGTCTCCGTGCACTGCCACGACGACCTGGGCCTGTCCCTGCCCAACACCCTGGCCGCGCTGACCGCCGGCGCCGACGAGGTCCAGGTCACCCTGGCCGGCATCGGCGAACGCGCCGGCAACACCGCCTTGGAGGAGCTGGCCGCGGTCCTGGCCTACAAGGGCGACCGGCTCGGCTTCGTCTGCGACATCAAGACCACCGGCCTGGCCGAGGCCTACGACCGGCTGGTCGACGCCATCGGCCCGGTGGCCGCGCGCGCCAAGTCCGTCTTCGGCGCCAACGCCTTCTCCACCCAGGCCGGCATCCACCAGGCCGGCATGCTGCGCAACCCGGTCACCTACGAGTTCGTCGAACCGGAGATGTTCGGCCGCCGCCGCAACATCCTGGTCGGCCGGCACTCCGGCCGCAACGTCGTCAAGCACGTCTTCGAACAGCTCGGGCAGCCGGTGCGCACCGGCGACCCGCTGCTGGAGGAGATCTACCAGACCTACGTCGCCGAACGCAGCAGCGGCGAGTGCGTCACCATCGAGGAACTGCGCGCCGTGGTCGAGGACCGGCTGGCCGGCACGGTGGCCCGATGAGCCGCGGCACGCTGATCGACAAGATCTGGGACGCCCACGTCGTCAGCCGCGACGGCGACTCGGACCTGCTCTACGTGGACCTGCACCTGATCCACGAAGCCAGCTCGCCGCAGGCCTTCGACGGCCTGCGGCTGGCCGGCCGGCCGGTCCGGCGCCCCGACCTCACCCTGGCCGTGGAGGACCACAACGTCCCCACCGACTCCCTGCTGGTCCGCGACGAACTCGGCCGCGCCCAGATGCAGGCGCTGCGCGACAACTGCGCCGAGCACGGCATCGAACACCTGCGACACGGCGCCGACCGCCAGGGCATCGTGCACGTGGTGGCGCCGGAACTCGGCCTGGTCCAGCCCGGCATGACCGTGGTCTGCGGCGACAGCCACACCTCCACCCACGGCGCCCTGGGCGCCGTCGCGTTCGGCGTCGGCACCAGCGACGTCGAACACGTCCTGGCCACCCAGACCCTGTCGCTGCCCAGACCGCGCACCATGGCCGTCGACGTCCAGGGCCGCCTGCCCGCCGGCGTCACCGCCAAGGACCTGGTGCTGGCGCTGATCGCCGAGATCGGCGCCAACGGCGCGGCCGGCCACGTCATCGAGTACCGCGGCCCGGCCGTCGAGGAGCTCTCCATGGAGGGCCGCCTCACGGTGTGCAACATGAGCATCGAGGCCGGCGCCCGCGCCGGACTGATCGCCCCGGACGAGACAGCCTTCGAATACCTCAAAGACCGGCCCTGCGCCCCGGCCGGCGACGCCTGGGACGCGGCGCTGGAGCACTGGCGCACGCTGCGCAGCGACCCCGACGCCGAGTTCGACCGCACCGCGCGGCTCGACCTGGCCGGCCTCACCCCCTACGTCACCTGGGGCACCCACCCCGGCCAGGCCGTGCCGCTCGGCGGCCGCGTCCCGGACCCGGCGTCCTTCGCCGACCCGGTGGCGCGCACCGCGGCCGAACGCGCCCAGGAGTACATGCGCCTGACCCCCGGCACGGCGCTGCGCGACGTCGAGGTGGACGTGGTCTTCCTCGGGTCCTGCACCAACGGCCGGATCGAGGACCTGCGGGCCGCCGCGCAGATCCTGCGCGGCCGCCGCGTCCGGGACGGCGTGCGGATGCTCGTGGTGCCCGGCTCCATGCAGGTGCGGGCCGTGGCCGAGGCCGAGGGCCTGCACGAGGTGTTCCAGGCCGCCGGCGCGCAGTGGCGGCTGTCCGGGTGCTCGATGTGCATGGGCATCAACAGCGACCGCCTGCAGCGCGCCGAGCGCGTCGCCTCGACCTCGAACCGCAACTACGAGGGCCGGCAGGGCACCGCCGTCCGCACCCACCTGGTGTCGCCGCAGGTCGCGGCGGCCACGGCGGTGGCGGGCCGGCTCGCCGCGCCCGGCGACCTGTAGGCAGGGGAGTACTGATGCAGTCCGTGCAGTCCGTGCAGTCCGTGCAGTCCGTCACCGTCCACACCGGCCGCGCCGTGGTCCTGGGACGCAGCGACGTGGACACCGACCAGATCATCCCGGCCGAGTACTGCAAACGCCTCGGCAAATCAGGGTACGCAGACACCTTGTTCGCGCACTGGCGCACCGACCCCGGCTTCGTCCTGAACACCCCGGCCGCGGCCGGCGCGACGGTGCTGATCGGCTCGCACAACTTCGGCACCGGCAGCTCGCGCGAACACGCGGTGTGGGCGCTGCGGGACTGGGGTTTCGCGGCGGTGCTGGCCACCGGTTTCGGCGACATCTTCCTGCGCAACGCCTGGAAGAACGGCTTCCTGGCGGTGGTGCTGCCGGCGGATGCCATCAGCTGGCTGGCCGCGCGGGCCGAGGCGGATCCGGAGTTCCGGGTCAGCGTCGACCTCGAAGCCTGCGAAGTGCGCGCCGGCGGCCGGACCTGGCCGTTCCCCGTGGACGCCCGGGCCCGCGCGCTGCTGCTGGCCGGCCGTGACGAGATCTCCGAGGCGCTGGACAAGGAGAGCGAGATCGCCGCCCACGAGGCCGGGCGGGCGCCGTGGCTGCCGCGGCTGCGGCGCGGGATGGTCAGCGGGACGGTCTCGTCCGGAGCTGTGCCCGCGTCTGAAGCGCTGCCGGTGACTGAGCCGGGATCTGCGGTGGGTGACGTAGTCCCGCCCGGCGCCGCGCCCGCATCCGAGCCGGGATCCGAGTCCGAACCGGAATCCACCGCCGGCCGCGCCCCCGAATCCTCCCCCACATCCGCATCGATCGGAGTCGCGCCGTGACCGCCCTTGATGACCTAGACCTCCGCACCCCGTCGAGACCTCCGCTGACCGGTGCGCTCCCGTATCCGCCCCATTCCCGTCGCGCCGGGAGTCTGCGCGGCAGCGCCCTGGCCGACCTGGTCGTCCTGGGCCGGGAGAGCGGCGCCGTCGATCTGTCGGCCGGCGTGCCCGCCTTCCCGGACCCCCCGCAGGCGGTGGTCGAGGCGGCCGTCGAAGCGCTGCGCGAAGGCCTGAACCAGTACGACGACCCGCGCGGGAACCGGCAGTTGCGCGAACAGCTCGCCGCGCGCCAGCCGATCCGGACCGACCCGGAGACCGAGCTGACCGTCACCACCGGCGCCACCGAGGGCCTGTGCGCGGCGGTGCTGGCGACTGTCGACCCCGGCGACGAGGTCGTGGTGCTGGAGCCCTTCTACGAGGGCTTCCATGCTGCGGTCCGCCTGGCCGGCGGGGTGTTGCGCACCGTGCCGCTGCGCCGGCCCGGCTGGCGCTGGGACCCCGAGGACCTGGCCGCGGCGTTCGGCCCGCAGACCCGTGCGGTGATCCTGAACAGCCCGGCCAACCCCACCGGCCGCGCCCTGGACGCCGGCGAGCTCGCCGAGCTGGCGGAGCACGTCGAGCGCTGGGGCGTCACGGTGATCAGCGACGAGGTCTACGCCGGGCTGGTCTTCGACGGCCGGCCGCACATCTCGGTGCTGGACGTGCCGGGCCTGGCCGAGCGCGGCATCGTCGTCGGGTCGCTGTCCAAGTGGCTGGCGGTCAGCGGCTGGCGGCTGGGCTACGTGCGCGCCGACGCCGCACGTACCAGGGCCCTGCGAAAGGTCCACGAGGTGACGACGCAGGGCACCGCCGCGCCGTTGCAGGCCGCGATCGCCCGCTCCGGCGTGTTGCGGGACGAGGGCTGGGACCCCGCTCCCGGCCTGGCGGAACGCCGCGACTTGATCCAGGCGGCGCTGAGCGGCTTCGGGTTCCGGTTCCACCCCGGCGAGGGCGGCTGCTTCCTGCTGGCCGACGTATCAGGGGTCAGCGATCTGCGGGGCGCCGACTTCTGCCGCTGGCTGGTCGCCGAGTACGGCGTCCTGGTGGTGCCGGGCACAGCGTTCTTCGACGATCCGGAGGAAGGCGGCCGCTACGTGCGCGTGGCCTTCAACCGCACCCCGGAGACGCTGGCCGCCGCCGCCGACCGGCTCGCGCGGGGAGACCGGCCGTGACGACTGCGCTGAACAACCAGCTCGACACCCCGCCGATCATCGTGATCCCCGGCGACGGCGTCGGGCCGGAGGTGATCGGAGAAGCCGTCGCCACCCTCGACGCCTTCGGGCTGGGCTTGTCGTTCGACGTCTTCGAGCACGTGACCGCCGAGACGTATCTGCGCACCGGCACCGCGCTGTCCGACGCCGACTTCGAGAAGGTCCGCAGCTCCGGCCTGGTGCTGCTCGGCGCGGTCGGCGACCCCCGGACCGACCGGACGCCCTACGCCCGCAGCGTCCTGCTCCGCATCCGCTTCGAACTCGACCTCTACGTCAACCAGCGCCCCGCGCGGCTGCTGCACGGCCGGTTCAGCCCGCTGCGCGAAGGCGCCCCACGCGCCATCGACTGCGTGGTGGTCCGCGAGAACACCGAGGGCCTGTACACCGGCATCGGCGGCACGCTGCGGGCCGGCACCGGCGACGAGGTCGCCCTGGACGTCGAGGTGAACACCCGGCTCGGCGTCGAACGGGTCCTGGACCACGCGTTCGGGCTGGCCCGGCGTTCGGTCTGCCTGGTCGACAAGGCCAACGCCGTCCCGAACGGCGGCCGGCTGTGGCAGCGCGCGTGGGAGGAGGTGCGCCGGCGGCATCCGGACGTGGCGACGTTCCACGAGTACGTCGACGCCGCCGCGATGAAGCTCGTGTCCGAGCCGGAGCGGTTCGACGTCATCGTCACCAACAACTCCTACGGCGACATCCTCAGCGACATCGCCGCCGAGGTGGCCGGCGGCGTCGGCACCGCGGCCAGCGCCAACATCAATCCGCGGACCGGCGCCGGGCTGTTCGAACCCATCCACGGCACCGCGCCGGACCTGGCCGGGACCGGCCGGGCGAACCCGGTCGGCGCCGTCCTGTCCGCGGCGCTGCTGCTGGAGCGGCTCGGCTGCGCCGCCGAGAGCGAGGCGCTGCGCAAGGGCGTCGAGGACGCGGTCCTCGCCGGACGCTGCACCCCGGACCTCGGCGGGTCGCTGGACACCGGGCGGGCCGGCGCCGCGATCCGGTCCGCTGCGGGGCTGCGGTGAGCGGGCTGAACCCGGCGGCGCGCTGCCGGCCCGCGCCCGCGCCCGTATCAGGACCCTTGCCCACGGCGACCCCCTCGCCCACGGCGCCTGCCTTGTCCCTCTTGCCCGGGTCGGTCCCCCTGCCGCCGACACCGGCGTCCGCATCGACACCCGCACCCGTATCCGCACCCATCGGCCCACGTCAGCGAGGACTCACGGCTGTGACCCACCAAGCACACCTGCGACGGATCTGCGGGTTCATCCCGGCCACGGCACGGCTGCCCGCCGTGGACCGCACCGGGGGACTGCGCGAGAAGATCCTCACCTACGCCGAGGACAGCGTCCGCGCCGCCCCGCCCACCCCGATCCTCGAAGTCGGCGTCAACGTCGCCGGGATCCGGCGGACCGTCCTGCTCAAACTCGACGGCCGCTCCCGCTGGGGCTCCATCAAGGGCCGCACGGCGGTGGCGCTGCTCGCCTCCGTGGCCGGCGACCTGGGCCCGGACGCGGAGATCATCGAGTCCACCTCCGGCAACCTCGGCGTCGCCCTGGCCGGGATCTGCCGCGAACTCGGCCTGCCGTTCACCGCGGTCGTCGACTCCCGGCTGCCCCCGGACATGGCCGCCCGGCTCACCGGCTTCGGCGCCCGCGTCGTCGACGCCGACGACGGCGCGCCCCGGGACACCATGCACCTGCTGCGCCGCATCGCCCGCGTCCAGCTGCTGCTGAAGCAGAACCCTGACGCGGTGTGGACCAACCAGTACGAGAACCCGGCCAACGTCGCGGTGCACCGCTGGTGGACCGGCCACGAACTCCTCCGGCAGCTGGAGTCCGAGCCGCCGGTGCAGGCGGCGTTCGCCCCGGTGTCCACCGGCGGCACCTTCGCCGGGCTGCGCGCCTGTCTGGGAGCGGCCCGCCCGGACCTGGAGTTCGTCGCCGTGGACGTGGTCGGCTCCACCATCTTCGGCGGCCCGCCCGGACCCCGCCTGCTCACCGGCATCGGCGCCGGGAAGCCCTCGGCCTTCCTGACCCACGCCGACCGCACCCCGCACGTGATGGTCACCGACACCGAGGCCATCGCCACCGGCCGCGCCCTGGCCGACGACACCGGCGTCGCCATCGGCGGCTCCTCCGGCGCCGCCCTGGCCGGCGCCCTGCACCACCTGCGCGAACGGCCCGACCTGCACCGCGTGCTGTGCGTCTGCCCCGACCTGGGCTCCAACTACGAGCAGACGCTCTACGACGACACCTGGCTCCTGGACAACGGCGCCGCCGAAGCCCTCGGCCGGCCGTCCGTCGGCGGCCGCAAGGTCGTGTTCACGCCGCGCGGGCCGGAGCGGCGCTGACCCACCCCGACCCGAAGTCGACCCGAGGAGTCCCGATGATCCCGCTGTCCCCGGTTCAGCAGCGAATCTGGTTCCTGAACCAGGCCGAACCCAGCCCGGTCTACAACGTCCCGTTCCGGATCCGGCTGCGCGGCGCGCTCGACCGCGCCGCGCTGCGGGCCGCGCTCGCCGACCTCACGGCCCGGCACGCCGCGCTGCGGACCGTGATGCCGGAGGCCGACGGCCGGCCGTATCAGAGCGTTGTCGCGCCTGAAGACGCCGTGCCCGAGCTCGCCGAGCTGGCCGTGCCTGCTCGGTTCACCGAGTCGGCCAGGTCCGAGCTGACCGACCTGACCGACCTGACCGACCTGACCGCCGCCGCCACCGGCACCGTCTTCGACCTGACCCGGGATCTGCCGCTGCGCGCCTGGCTCGCCGAACTCGGCCCGGACGACCACCTGCTGCTGCTCGTCGTGCACCACATCGCGGTCGACGGCTGGTCCACGCGGCTGGTGCTGCGCGACCTCGGCGCCGCCTACGCCGCCCGGTGCGCCGGCGACGTCCCGAAGTGGGAGCCGCTGCCGGTCGAATACACCGACTACGCCCAGTGGCAGTGGGACGTGCTCGGCTCCGAGGACGACCCGGACAGCGTCGTCAGCGCCCAGCTGCGGTTCTGGCGGCAGACCCTGGCCGGCGCGCCCGACCAGCTGCCGCTGCCCGTCGACTACACCGTGGCCGGCGCCGCCGGGACCCGCGGCGGCCTGGTCGAGGCCGATGCCGACGCCGCGACCCAGCGCAAGCTGACCGCCCTGGCCCGGGCCCACGGCGCCACCCCGTTCATGGTGGTGCTGGCCGGTGTCAGCGCCCTGCTGACCCGGCTGGGCGCCGGCACCGACCTCACCTTCGGCGTGCCGATCGCCGGCCGCGGCGAGGAAGCGCTGCACGAGCTCGTCGGGTTCTTCGTCAACACCCTGGTGTTGCGGACCGACACCGCGCAGGATCCGGCCTTCGCGGACCTGCTCCTCCAGGTCCGCGACCGCTGCTTCGCCGCCTACGCCAACCAGGAGGTGCCGTTCGAGCGGGTCGTGGAGGCGGTCAACCCCTCGCGCGGCCAGGCCGGCACCCCGCTGGTCCGGATCGCCGTCGCCCCCGGCAGCGACCTGCTCCCCGGCCGCGTCGAGTTCGGACCGCTGTCCGCCGAGCTGGTCCACACCCACAGCGGCACCGCCAAGTTCGACCTGGCCTTCGACTTCCACGAACGGCACGACGCCGACGGCGAGCCCGCCGGGCTCGGCTTCAGCTGCGAGTTCGCCCTCGACCTGTTCGAGCCCGCGACCGCGCAGGCGATGCTGGACCGGCTGGTCCGGCTGCTGACCGAGGCCCTGGACGAGCCGCGCAAGCGGGTCGCCGCCCTGGACGTGCTCTCCGCCGAGGAACGCAAACTCCTGACGGAGGAATGGTGCACCGCGGACCAGAACCTTGATCCCTGGGCCCTGCACGAACTGCTCGAACGGCAGGCCGCCGCCATCCCCAACGCGACCGCCGTCGAGTTCGAGGGCGAGAAGGCCACCTACTCCGACCTCAACGCCCGAGCCAACCGGCTCGCCCGCGAACTGGTGGCGCGCGGCGCCGCGCCGGAACGTGCCGTCGCCCTGCAAGTGCCGCGCTCGATCGAGATGATCGCCGCCGTCTTCGCGATCTCCAAGTCCGGCGCCGCCTACCTGCCGGTCGACCCCGACCTGCCGGCCGACCGCATCGCGCACATGCTGCGCGACACGGCACCGGTGCTGGCCGTCACCACCGCCGCCCTCGCCGGGAACCTGCCCGGGGACGTGCCGGTGCTGCTGCTGGACGACGCCCCCACCGCCGGCACCGTCGCCGCCCGGGCCGCGACCGACCTCACCGACGCCGACCGCGCCGTCCCGTTCGACCTGCGCAACCCGGCGTGGATCATCTACACCTCCGGATCCACCGGCACCCCCAAGGGCGTCGTGGTCCCGCACACCGGCGTCCGCAACCTCGGCGTGGCCGCCGCCGCGCGGCTCGGCGTCCGGGCCGGCTCCCGGGTGCTGCAATTCGCCACCATCAGCTTCGACGCCTCGATGGCCGAAGTCACCATGGCCTTCGCCGTCGGCGCCACGCTGGTCCTTGCGCCGGTGGACAAGCTGCGGGCCGGCAGCCCGCTGGCCCGGCTGCTCGCCTCCCGGCGCATCACCCACTCCTTCATCCCGCCGGCCGCGCTCGGCGTCCTGGAAGGCGAACCGGTGCCGCCGACCCTGACCGTCCTCACCGGCGGCGACGCCTGCTCCCCGCGGCTCGCCGCGACCTGGGGCGGCGCCCGCCGCCTCGTCGACGGCTACGGCCCGACCGAGACCACCGTCGCGGCCACCATGAGCGACCTGCTGCCCGGCGAGCTCGAGCCGCGACCGGTGCCGATCGGCCGGGCGCTCGGCGGGAACCGGCTCTACGTCCTCGGCGAACGCCTGGAGCTGCTGCCGCCCGGCGCCGTCGGCGAGCTCTACATCGGCGGCGTCGGCGTCGCGCGCGGCTACGGCGGACGCCCCGCCGGGACCGCGGAACGCTTCGTCGCCTGCCCCTTCGGCGAACCCGGCGCGCGCATGTACCGCTCCGGCGACCTCGTCCGCTGGCGCGCCGACGGCCAACTGGAGTTCCAGGGCCGCGCCGACGGCCAGGTGAAGATCCGCGGTTTCCGGATCGAGCTCGGCGAGATCGAGGCGGTGCTGGCGCGGGCGGCCGGCGGCGGCCAGGTGGTCGCCGTGGTGCGGGAGGACCGGCCCGGCGACAAGCGGATCGTGGCGTACGTGGTGGGTGCTGACGCGTCCGCGGCGCCCGACCCGGTGGCGTCTCACGGTTCGGCGCCCGACCGCGCAGCCTCGCCCGACCAGTCGGCGTCGTCCGGCGCGTCCGCGGTGCCCGGCGGGCCGGCCCCGCTCGACCCCGCCGGCCTG
>JABFXP010000155.1 GCA_013361685.1 Catenulispora sp. | reverse complement strand
GCCCTCGCCTGGGCCGAAGCCGGCATGTCCGTCGGCAGCATCCTCGGCGGCCTCGCCTACGGCGCCGTCGACTGGCCCCTGCCGAACCGCTCCCGCCTCCCGCTCCTGGCTGCCGCCCTCGGGCTCTGCGTCGCGGCCGCCGCGCTGGCGCCGAACGTCTGGGCCCTGACCGGGATCACAGCCGCCACCGGCATCTTCATCTCCCCGCTGATGACCTGCGCCTACCTCGTCGCCGACGAACTCGCCGCCGAGGACGCCCGCACCGCCGCCGGCGCCTGGGTCAACAACGCGTTCAACGCCGGCTCCTCGGGCGGCTACGCGGCGATGGGCACGGCCCTGGTTCGGCTGCCCCTCGGCTGGTGCTTCGTCATCGCCGCCACGCCGGTGCTGATCGCTGCCGGCGTCGCGCGCGCCTGGCGGGCCCGGGTCGGCCGGTCCGCCGTGCACACAGACGCGGACTCGGCGAAGAACTCAGTGGCGGACCACGCCGCCGCAGCCGCCACAACCGCCGACGACCCCGTGCCCGCCACCGTCTAATCCGCCGCCCGCCCCCACGCTCAACCAAAAGCGCCCCGCGAACCACAACGGTCCGCGGGGCGCTCCATCCAACTACCGACAACCAACTACCGACAACCCCAGCCGATATCAGCCCTCATCCTCAAAAGCCTCCGGCGCCGGGCACGAACACACCAGATTCCGGTCCCCATAAGCACCGTCGATCCGCCGCACCGGCGGCCAGTACTTATCCGCCGGATTCACCCCCGCCGGGAACACCGCCTCCCCGCGCTCATACCCATGCTTCCAATCCCCCGCGAGCATCGCAGCAGTATGCGGCGCCTGCCGCAACGGATTGTCCTCCCGGTCCAACTCCCCCGACCCCACCCGCTCGATCTCCGCCTTGATCGCGACCATCGCCTCGCAGAACCGGTCGAGCTCCGCCAGATCCTCGCTCTCCGTAGGCTCGATCATCAGCGTCCCCGCAACCGGGAACGACATCGTCGGAGCGTGGAACCCATAGTCGATCAGACGCTTGGCCACGTCATCAACAGTGACCCCGGTCTCCTTGGTGATCGGCCGCAGGTCGACGATGCACTCGTGCGCGACCAGCCCACCCGGCCCGGTGTACAGCACCGGGTAGTGCTCAGACAGCCGCTTGGCCACGTAGTTCGCCGCCAGAATCGCGTGCTGCGTCGCCGACCGCAGGCCCTCCGCACCCATCAGCCGGATGTACGCCCACGGAATCGGCAGGATCCCCGCCGACCCCCACGGCGCCGACGAAACCGGCCCCACACCGCCCGCGGCATCCTCCACCGTCCGGGGCCCCGCGATCGGGTGCAGCGGGTGGTTCGGCAGGTACGGGGCCAGGTGCGCGCGCACCGCGACCGGACCCACGCCGGGGCCGCCGCCGCCGTGCGGGATGCAGAAGGTCTTGTGCAGGTTCAGGTGGGAGACGTCGCCGCCGAACGAACCGGGCTTGGCCAGGCCGACCATCGCGTTGAGGTTCGCGCCGTCCACGTAGACCTGGCCGCCCGCGGCGTGGACCAGGTCGCAGATCTCGGTGACCTCCTCCTCGAACACGCCGTGCGTCGAGGGGTAGGTGATCATCAGGACGCTGAGCTCATCGCGGTGCTTGTCGATCTTCGCCTTCAGGTCGGCGACGTCCACCGAGCCGTCCTCGCGGCTGGCCACCACCACCACGCGCATGCCGGCCATCACGGCGCTGGCGGCGTTGGTGCCGTGCGCCGAGGAGGGGATCAGGCACACGTCGCGCTGCTCCTGGCCGTGGTCGCGGTGGTAGCCGCGGACCGCCAGCAGGCCGGCCAGCTCGCCCTGCGAGCCGGCGTTGGGCTGGACGGAGACCCGGGCGTAGCCGGTGAGTTCGGCGAGCCAGCTCTCCAGCTGCCCGATCAGCGACAGGTAGCCGGCGGCCTGGTCCAGCGGGGCGAAGGGGTGGATCGCGCCGAACTCCGGCCAGGTGATCGGCTCCATCTCGGTGGTCGCGTTCAGCTTCATGGTGCAGGAGCCGAGCGGGATCATCGACCGGTCCAGGGCGATGTCGCGGTCGGCGAGCTTGCGCAGGTAGCGCAGCATCGCCGTCTCGGAGCGGTGGGCGTGGAAGACCGGGTGGGTCAGGAACGGCGCCTCGGGGCCGCGCAGGTGCTCGCCGAGGGCGTCGTCGGTGGCCGCGTCGAGTTCGTGGACGCCGGCCTCCTTGTCGGTGACGCCGAACGCCGCCCACACCGCGCGCAGGTCGGCCCACTCGGTGGTCTCGTCGCAGGACACGCCGACGGTGTCCTCGTCGACCAGGCGCAGGTTGACGCCGGCGGCCAGGGCCGCGCGCCACACCTGGGCGGCCTGGCCCGGGACCCGCACGGTCAGGGTGTCGAAGAACGCGGTCGGGACCACCTCGACGCCGGCCTCGCGCAGTCCGGCGGCCAGCACCGCGGTGTAGCGGTGGGTGCGGCGGGCGATCGCGGTCAGGCCCTCGGGGCCGTGGTAGACCGCGTACATGCCGGCGACCACGGCCAGCAGGACCTGCGCGGTGCAGATGTTGGACGTGGCCTTCTCGCGGCGGATGTGCTGCTCGCGGGTCTGCAACGCCAGCCGCAGCGCCTGGTCGCCGTCGGCGTCCACGGACACCCCGACCAGCCGGCCCGGCAGCGAGCGCGACAGGTCCTGGCGCACCGCCATGTAGCCGGCGTGCGGGCCGCCGAAGCCCAGCGGGACGCCGAAGCGCTGCGTGGTGCCCACCGCGATGTCGGCGCCGGCCTGGCCGGGCGGGGTCAGCAGGGTCAGGGCCAGCAGGTCGGCGGCGACGGCGACCAGGGCGCCGCGCTCGTGGGCCGCGGCGGCGACCGCCGTCAGGTCGCGGACCTGGCCGGAGGCGCCGGGGTACTGCACCAGCACGCCGTAGAAGTCGCCGTCGGGCAGCGCCGCGCCCTCGGCCCCGCCGGATCCGAGGTCGGCCAGCGCCAGCTCGATCCCCAGCGGCTCGGCCCGCGTCTGGAGCACGGCCAGCGTCTGCGGGAAGACGTCGGCGTCCACCAGGAAGCGGTTGGACTTGCTGCGGGAGGCGCGGCGGGCCAGGGTCATGGCCTCGGCCGCGGCGGTGCCCTCGTCCAGCAGGGAGGCGTTGGCCACCGGCAGCCCGGCCAGGTCGGCGACCACCGTCTGGAAGTTCAGCAGCGCCTCCAGCCGGCCCTGGGAGATCTCCGGCTGGTAGGGGGTGTAGGCGGTGTACCAGGCCGGGTTCTCCAGCACGTTGCGCAGGATCACCGGCGGGGTGAAGGTGCCGTGGTAGCCCAGGCCGATCATCGGGCGGAACACCCGGTTGCGGCCGGCGATGTCGCGCAGCTCGGTCAGCACCTGGGCCTCGGAGCGGGCCGGCGGCAGGTTCAGCCGCTCGGTGAGGCGGATGGCGCCGGGCACCGCGGCCTCGGTGAGGGCGTCCAGGGAGTCGAAGCCGAGGTGGGCCAGCATCGCGGCGGCGGCCTGCCGGTCCGGGCCGATGTGCCGGTCGGCGAACGGGGACGCCTGTTCCAGCTCCACCAGGCTGGGGCGGGCGGCGGCGCCGGGGCGGGCGTCCCGGCCGGTCGCGGGCTGCGGGGGCAGCGGGCCGGGGCCGGCGGCGGAGTCGTCTCCTGCCATGCCATGCATATCCGTGAGCACTGCGGTCACCGTTGTGGCCTCTCGGGCGGACGCTTTAGACGTCGGGTGGTGGATTCGCGCCTCCCGCGGATCCGTCCTCCCCCTCTGTCATGGAACCTGAGAGTTTCACCGCGGGCTGGAGGCCCGCTGGCGGGCGCACGCGGCTTACACCTTCGGTGAGGGTCGGGCGGAACCCGGCCCTGCTTTCCAGAGTCGCCAGCTCGAACGGTCCGTTTGCCTGAGAGTTTCCGGGGAGGGTTGCTCCTTCGGCGCCCGTCGTGGGTCTCTCCCGTTCGAGGTTTGTCGGCACCTACGACGGTATCAGCGACGGCACGGTCTGTTCTAATCCCGTTAACCGTTTGCCGTAGCGCCCGTCCGGTGATGGGCTGCCCCCGTGACCTCCCCCACTTCTGACAAGGACCTGCTCGCGCTGTTCGACGCCCGGATGCGCGCGACCGCCGAACCCGACGAGCCCGGCGCCCGGATCGAACGCGCCGACGGCGTGGTCCGCCAGGTCGGCGCGGGCCCGCGGGACTGGCACGGCGTGGTGTACTCCGAGCTCGACGCCGCCACCGCCGACGCCGCCATCGCCGCGCAGATCGGGTATTTCGGCGCGCTGCACGGCCCCGGCTCGGAGTTCGAGTGGAAGGCCTACCGCCACGACCGGCCCGCCGACCTCGGCGCGCGCCTGACGGCGGCCGGCTTCGACGCCGGCGAGCCGGAGACCCTGTTCGTGGCGGAGATCACACGGCTGGCCGACGGGCTGCCGGACCGGCCGCCGGCCGGGGTGACCCTGCGCCCGGTGACCGCCGCCGCCGACGCGGACCTGGTCGCG
>JABFXP010000158.1 GCA_013361685.1 Catenulispora sp. | reverse complement strand
CCCACGACCGGCGAGCCGACCACGGTCGCGACGATCATGACCGCGGCGGTGGAGTTCGTCGACGCCGGCGATTCGCTGGCCGCGGCCGCCCGGCGGATGCGGGACACCGACGTGGGCGCGCTGCCGGTCCGCGGGCCCGGCGACCGGCTGCTGGGGATCATCACCGACCGCGACATCGTGGTCAAAGCAATCGCGTCCGACCTGGATCCGCGGCAGTGCCCGGTGCGGACGCTGATCGACAGCGAGCCGGTGTGCGTCGGCGCGCACGAGGATGTGGAGCAGGCCGCCGCGATGATGGCCGAGCACCGGATCCGCCGGCTGCCCGTGGTCGACGGCGGCCGGCTGGTCGGGATGGTGGCCCAGGCCGACGTGGTCCGCGCGCTGCCGCCGGAGCGCGGCGGGCGGGTCGTGCGGGAGATCTCGCAGCAGGACGCCGGCGCCGGACCCGTCTGAGCGGCGCGTTCGGCGGCGCGGCGCGACCAGGCGGGAAGGCGGGCACCCGGGAAAGGGGACGGAAGTGGCAGTGCTTCCGTCCCCTTTTCACGACCGGAGCGGACCACCCCACGAGGTCCACACCGGTCGAGACAGGCGTGTGTCCCGGATCTCAGGGCTCAAACGTGGTTCGGCGCCGACACGGATTCTCACCGATAGCGTCGTTCTCCGGACGGAGCGTCACCGGCGATGGTTGAATGGCGGCGAGGCGAGGCGCAGGGGGGACCGTCGTCGCATCCGAACGATCGTTGTCTATGCGGCTGGCGGTGTCCGTATGCCATTGGATGGTGGCGACTTATCCGTCGCCGGCGGAGCAAGTGAGTTGGTCGACGCCGAGAAACGGTTCAGCGCGCTGCTGGAGGCGGCGCCCGACGCGATGGTGATCGTGGACCGGGCCGGATGCATCCTGCTGGTGAACGCCCAGACCGAGAGCATGTTCGGGTACGAGCGCGCCGAGCTGCTGGGGCAGCCGGTGGAACTGCTGGTGCCGCCCCGGTTCCGCGCGCCGCACCAGTCGCACCGCGAGGGATACAGTGCGCATCCGCAGGTGCGGCCGATGGGTGCCGGGCTGGAGCTGTTCGGGCTGCGCAAGGACGGCTCGGAGTTCCCGGTCGAGATCTCCCTGAGTCCGCTGCAGGAGGACGACGGCCCGCTGTTCTCGGCGGCGGTGCGCGACGTCACCGAGCGCAAGGCCGCGGACAAGAAGATCCGGGACCTGGCCTCGATCGTCTCCTCCAGTCAGGACGCGATCATCACCAAGACGCTGGACGGGCGGATCACGTTCTGGAACCACGGCGCCGAGCGGCTGTACGGCTACCGCGAGGACGAGGCGGTGGGCCGGGAGATGACGATGCTGATGCCGGACGACCGGCGCGACGAGTACCGGCGGCTGGCCCTGCGGCTCTCCTGCGGCGAGCAGGTGGAGCACGTGGAGACGATGCGGGTGGCCAAGGGCGGCCGGCCGGTGGACGTCGACGTCACCCTGTCTCCGCTGCGCGACGCCGCCGGGGAGGTGGTGGGTGCCGCGGCCATCGCCCGCGACATCTCCGAGCTCTCCCGCGCGC
Organism: Catenulispora sp.; assembly: GCA_013361685.1. Lineage (GTDB taxonomy): Bacteria > Actinomycetota > Actinomycetes > Streptomycetales > Catenulisporaceae > Catenulispora. Next base: position 14,591 of record JABFXP010000158.1, on the reverse strand, counting down.
AGCGCGAGCTGACCGCCCTGTACCAGCAGCAGCAACACATCGCCCTGACGCTCCAGCACGCGCTGATGGGCACCCCGGCCCGGATCCCCGGTCTGGAGTCGGCGCACTGCTACCTGCCGGCCACGGCCGGCGCCGGCGTCGGCGGCGACTGGTTCGACCTGGTGCCGCTGCCCGACGGCCGGATCGGGGTGCTGATCGGCGACGTCATGGGCCGCGGCCTGGAAGCCGCGGCGGTCATGGGCCAGCTGCGCTCGGCGGCCAACGCCCTGGCCCGGGCCGGCGCCGCCCCGGACCGCCTGATGCAGATCCTGGACACCATCGTCGCCGAACTGCCCGACCAGCTGGTCACCTGCTCCTACCTGGTGATCGACGCCGAGCAGGGCAAGGTCACCGGCTGCTCGGCCGGCCATCTGCCGACCCTGGTGGTGGGCGACGGCGGGGCCGCGGCGTACCGGCTCCCGGTCCCGACCTCGGTGCCGCTGGGCGTCGGCGGCTCGGTCTACCGCGAGGCGCGCTTCTCCATCCCCTCCGGCGCCACCCTCGCCTTCTACACCGACGGCCTGGTCGAGACCCCGCGCAGCGACATCGACGACCGCATCGACGCGCTGGCCGCGGCCCTGTGCGCGGCGGCGGAGGCCGGCCAGACGCTGGACATGACGGTGAAGTCGGTGGTCGACACCGTCACCGCCGACGGCGACTGCGGCGACGACGTGACCCTGGTCCTGATCCGGATGCCGCACACCCCGGGCGAGACGGCGACGGTGGACCTGCCGGCCACGCACCGCAGCGTCTCGGTCGGCCGGCAGTTCGCGGTGGAGACGGTCGACACCTGGACCTGCCCGGACGCCGCCATCCGCGACACGGTGGAACTGCTGACCTCGGAGCTGCTGACCAACGCCGTCAAGCACGGCCGCGGCGGCGGCACGGTCACGCTGCGGCTGCTGTGCTTCCACGACCGGCTGACGGTCGAGGTCACCGACCACAGCTCGCGCGAGCCGCGGGCCCGGCACGCCGGGGTCGGTGACGAGTCCGGACGGGGGCTGATGCTGGTCGAGGCGTTGGCGCAGGCGTGGGGGACCCGGCCGACGGGTGGCGGGAAGACGGTGTGGTTCACCGTGGTGCCGCAGCCGGAGTGAGACGGCCGCCTCTGTTGCCAGGATCCTGATTCTCCCTGACCCGTCGCCGACCCTGTCCGGCTCTGTCTGCTGTCCCGGCTCTCCCGGCTCTCCCGGACCATCGTCATCCCTGTCGCAGCCCGGCCGGGGCGCCGGGGACCACCACGACGGCCAGCAGCCGGCGGCGGATGGCGGCGTCCACGGCGTTGGCGCGGCAGCTCACCTCGAGCTTGCGGTAGATGCGCTGCAGATGCGTCTTGACCGTTTCGCTGGACAGCGACAAGCACCACGCCACCTGCGCCGAGGTCAGGCCGTGGGCCAGGCCGGCCAGCACTTCGCGCTCGCGGCGGGACACCATCGGCGCCGGGGGCTGGCGGCGGGCGGTGATGGCGCCGCAGCCGTAGGCCAGGGCCACGGCGTGGGCGGCGTTGCGGGCGCCGAGCGCGCGGTAGATGCGGGACATGTGGCTGGCCACGGTCCGGGGGGCGATGCCGAGCTGGCGCGCTATCTCGTGCTTGGTGCCGCCGGCCGCCACCATGGTCAGCACCTCCACCTCCCGCCTGCTCAGTTCGCGGAGCTGGGCGTCGTCGGCGCTCACCCGCAGCCGGACCAGGCCGGTCCGGGGGCCCGGGGCGGGGGCGGGGACGCCGGGACGCACGAGGGTACGCGACGGGACGGGGCGGACGGGGCGAGTGGGGGTCGCAACGGTCATCGCGAGGGGCTCCAGTTGTCTCGTACGGATGGGGGACCCCTTCATGTCCGCGTCGGCGGAGATCATGCATGCCGATCAATGGACGGACAACCGAGGCCGGTCCCCGTGCCTCACAGCGGGATCCGGTTGCGCGCCACCCAGGCGTCGATCCGGGCCCAGTGGTCCTCCAGCCAGGCCAGCCGCCGGTCCGGTTCGCCCGGCACGTCGCCGGCCGGCACGGCCCACCACGTGATCAGGACCGGGAGCCGCAACGGCAGCGCGCGCCACACGTCGGCGGCGGACAGCAGATGGTCCAGGCCGGTGTGCGCGACGAACACCACGGCGGCCTCCGGCGCGGCCTCGATCGCGGCGAACACGCCGTCGGGATGCGGCGGCAGCACGTTGCGCAGCCGCGCGGCGCGCCGGGCGGCTGCGGTCAGCCCGCGCCGGCGCAGCCGCCCGATCGCGCGCATCCGGCGCCGCGGCGTGAAGTTCCCGCCCTCGGGGAAGATCAGCAGCGCTTCGTCCGCGGCCATGCCGCCCGCCAGCGCGCCGATCCGGTCGGCGGTGGCGCCGCCGTCGCCGGGCTGCGGATCGATGAAGGCGTGCGGGATCCGGCTCAGCAGCGTGTCGATCAGGGGGTCCCAGGCCAGCGTCTGCTTCAGGACGACCCGGGGCACGCGGCCGAAGCCGGACAGCAGCAGATGCGCCAGCAGGAACGCGCCGCCGACACCGCCGTGGCGTCCGCAGACGATCACCGGTCCGGCGGGCAGGTCCGGCAGTTCGCCCCGCCGTCGGCCGGACGCGTCGACCAGTACGACGTCCAGGCCGCCGAAACGCCCGGCCGCCCGACGCAGGTCCGCGAGCGAGGCGCGCAGCGACCGCACCCGGCCGCGCCGGTCCCGCGCGGCGTCGTGATCCAGCCGGAAGCGGATCCATCGTCCGATCGCGACTGTCAGCCCTTTGATTTCAAGGGTCGCGTAGACGACGGCGACGGCCAGCACCCGGCGCAGGCGTCCGAGCCGGACCCGGCTCGGACGCCACGGCGCCGTGAACGCTGTGAACACCAGGGCACCGCCCGTCGCGACCAGCACGAGCGCCGAGGCCGCCAGCAGCAGGCCGATGCCCAGCAACCGGCGGCCGGCGGTCCGCAACCCGGCCGACAGGCCGCTCGCGGTGTGCGCCCTGCGCGGTGGAACGTCGCTGTGAACACCTGACGCCCCACGGCCCGCAGCCCGGTCGGCCGCCCGTTCGCGGCGCTCGCCGCGCGCGGCGCGTCCCCGTCCGGAAGGGCCGGATCGCCGATCCGCACGTCCGCCGATCGCCCCTTCACGCCGCATGATCATCGAGATACTTCGTCGAAGCCTGATAGGCCCGCTCGATCCGGTCCTGCACCAGTCCGAGCCCCCGCCGCCCGTACCGCAGCAGCGGATCCGCGCCGCCGGACCGCGCGCCGGTGGGCAGCACGTGGACGTCCACCCCGGGCACCGGATTGCTCAGCGCGTGCACGAACCGGTGCCGCCGGGCGATCTCGAAGGCGACCACCGCCACCTCGCGGGGCGTGCGCGGCGGTTGCAGCGGCTGGTCGATGCGGCCGACGTGCAGCACGTAGACCGTGCCGGCGCCGCAGGCCAGCGCCCGGCCGACCGGGACGCTGTCCACCAGCCCGCCGTCGAGGAAGTGCTCCCCGCCGACCGGGACCGGCGGCAGCAGGCCCGGCACCGCGGAGGAGGCCAGCACCGCTTCGATCAGCGGTCCCCGGCTGAACCAGTGCTCGGTCGCGCGCTCGATCGAGGCGGCGACGCATTCGAACGGGACTTCCAGGTCCTCGATCAGCGCGTCGCCGAACTCGCGCTCGAGCAGGCCGCGCAGGGCGGCGTTGGAGAACAGGTGGGTCCGGCTGCGCAGCGCGGTCCCCATCTGCGCGAACAGCGTGTCCGCGAAGACGCCGCGTTCGCGCAGCGAGATCCACAGCTGCTCCAGCCGCTCGACCGCCTCGGGGCGGGGATCGGCGGCGATCACCGCGCCGTTGAGCGCTCCGACCGAGGAGCCCAGCACCAGGTCGGGGCGCACCTCGCGAGCCATCAGGGCTTTGAGCATCCCCACTTCGAAGGCGCCCAGCGGGCCCCCGCCGCCGAGCACGAACACGACCGGTCCGCTCATCTTCGCCATCCCTCCTGGCCGCGCGGGTCGTCGCAGGTCCGCGCCTGCCGGCTCCGCGTACCCGAGCGGCCCGGAAACATGCCCGGAGCCTGCCTGGCGGCTGTTTGGACCGCCCGCGGCGGGTATCGGGGAGCCCGACCAAGGGAGGTACGGAGAATGACGACCATCCTGGTGATCTTGATGGTGCTGGTGGTGATCGGACTGGCCGTGGTGCTCATCACCGGCGCGGTGAAGGCGAACCGGCTGGAACGGGCCGCCGCCCGCGGTCCGCAGGTGAGCGACTACCGTGAGCGACTGACCGACGAGGACCGCGAATACCTCGAGGAGTCCTGGCGGCACGTGGCCGGCATCTTCCCGCAGAGCCCCGAGACCGCCCTCGACATGGCGCACCACACGGTGGCCTCGGTGCTGCACGCGCGCGGCGTGGACTCCGCCCGCATCCCGGCGGAGCCGGAGGACAACTCGTCGGCTTCCCCTGAGGAGCTGCGCCGCCGGTTGGTGCGGTACGAGCACATCGTCGCCGACCTGACCGGAGCCGCGCCGCGTCTGTGACCGGCCTGGTCAGGATTCATGAAAATGCCGTTTGAACCCCGCACACGGGGTTAAACAGGCGCTCGGCCCGCCGACGGTCCCCTGAGTCGGCGGGCCCCATCAGGCCTCGAACACCGTCGAGGGAGGGCGCGTGCCGTGAAGAAGAAGGGGTTCCGTCAGTTCATCCTCCGGGGCAACGTGGTCGACCTGGCGGTCGGCATCGTCATCGGCGCCGCGTTCTCCACGGTGGTCAACGAGTTCGTCAAAGCGTTCCTGACGCCGCTGATCGGCGTCGCCACCGGCAACGTCGGCGATTTCAGCACCCGCACGATGCGGATCGGCAAGACCGACTTCCCCTACGGCGCCTTCATCAATGGCCTGATCGCCTTCATCCTCACGGCCACGGTGCTCTACTACCTGGTGGTCATGCCGGCCAACCGGCTGATGACGCGCTTCCAGGGCGAGCCGGACACGCCGCCGATGCCGAAGCAGGACTGCCCGGAGTGCCTGAGCTCGATACCCGTACAGGCCCGCAGGTGCGCCTACTGCACCGCGATCCTGCCCGAGGGGTTCGGTTCGGCGGCTCCGCCGCCGGAACGGTAGGGGCCGCGCCCCAGGACCGTCAGGCGCGGCTTGATCAGTTCTTGATCATCATCAGTGCTCGATCAATGGTGGCGGTCCCGTGAACGTTGTCGCGTGGGGACTGCACAGCGACTCACTCTCGTCTGCCACGCGACCGGCCGACCGCTTGTCGCGGATCGGCCGGCGCGGCGCGGAAGGGCCCGGCGAGACGTCCGACAGAGTCTTGTCCCCAGGGCTCCGGTATCAGCCCTTGCCCGCATTCGCATCTGCCTCCTCCGCCGCCTTGGCGACGCGGTCGGCCCGCCGCTTCCGGGCGGCTTCGTCGGCGGCTTCGGCGACCGCGGAAGCCCGATCCGCGACCTTGTCAGCAGCCTGAGAAGCCTTGTCCGCGACGGTGTCGGCCGCCTGAGCGGTCGTGCCGGCCACCTTGTCGGCCGCGTCAGCGGTCTTGTCCGCGACGGTGTCGGCCGCCCGAGCGGTCTTACCGGCCACCTTGTCGGCCGCGTCAGCGGTCTTACCTGCTGTCTTGTCGGCGGCCCCGGCGGTCTTACCGGCCACCGTATCGGCGGCCCGAGCAGTCTTGTCCGCCGCTCTGTCCGCCGCCTCAGCAGTCTTGCCGGTTGCCTTGTCGGCGGCGCCGTCGGCCGTAGCCGAGGCGCCGTCCGCGGCCTCATGCAGCCGTTCGTGCAGCTCGCCGAGCTTGTGCATCGCCCGTTCCCTGACCCGCTGCCCCAAGTGCCGGGCGGCCTCCCCGGCCTGGGCCGCGGCCTGCTTGGCGTGCGCGGCGATCTGGTCGGCCTTGCCGTGCGCGACGAGTTCGTCGTCGCCGAAGACCTTCCCCGCCGTCTCCTCGACGTGGCCCTTCAGCTCCTGCGTCTCCTGCTCCCGCTGGCTATCGGTGTTCATGCGTCCTTCCCTTCCTCATCCCGGCGGCACGTGCCGCCTCGGCGAGCCGGTCCCGGTCGGCGAGCACTTCCAGCGCGCGCAGCTTCTCCGCCTCCGCCCACGCCGCGCGTTCCCGCTCGGCGAACTGCCGCAGACCGTCGTGACGGTCGCGGATCCGGCCCAGCGCCTGCTGGGAGGCGGCCAGTTCCTGGTAGCTCTGGGAAAGCCGTTCGGTGTCGCGGCCGGCTTTGGCCGACCGGTAGACCTGGTAGGCGGTGTCCCGCATGTGCGTGCAGACCCGGCGGGCCGCCGCGGCCTGCTCCTCCGCCTCCAGCAGCCCCGCCATCCAGGCGGCGCCCACTATCTCCTCGGCCGCGCGGATGACGTCGTGTTCGGTCACTTGCGCGGCCAGCCGCGTGTACGCGGCCTGCTTCCGCCTGATCCTCCACGGTCCCATCGCTGCTCCTGATCGTCCTGATCGCTCGCTCCAGTGGCAGCCGGGTACCCCGCCGCGCCGTCGTTTAACGTGCCGGCGGTGTCCGCTTGTTTGCCCTTCGCCAGCCCGGCAATACGTGGTACCTGCAACGAGCTGGAGGGATGCGAGATGCAGGACACTGTTGAATACGTGATCGGAAGCCGGGTCCGGTGCGCCGGGGACGAGTGCGGGCGGGTGGAGTTCGTCGTCGTCGACCCGGTGGCCGAAAGACTCACCCACCTTGTCGTCCGGCCGGACGACGTCGACGACGCCCCGGCGCGCCTGGTGCCCGTGCACCTCGCCGTGGCCGGCCCGGACGGCATCGACCTGAACTGCACGCGCGCCCGGTTCGAGGAGTTCGAACCGGCGCTCCAGACCCGCTTCCTGGCCGGGACCGAGGAGAACACCGCGTTCGGCCGCGGCGACGAAGTCCTGGCCTGGCCGTTCTACGGCCTCGCGGTGAGCCCGGCCCTGACCGGCATGGCCTCCGGGGTGGAGCCGCGGCCCACCCCCACGACCGTGGAGCGGATCCCGGTCGGCGAGGTGAGCGTGCGGCGCGGGGAGCGGGTGCACGCCGTGGACGGCGAGATCGGCCGGGTCCGCGGCCTGGTCGTGGTGCGGCCGGACAGCGAGGTGTCCCACATCCTGTTGGACGAGGGCCATCTGTGGGGCCGCAAGCGGGTCGCGATCCCGATCAGGGACGTGGCCGGGATCGACGACGACGGCGTGGCGGTCCGGCTCACCAAGGACGAGATCAAGAACCTGCCGCCGGTGGACGTCGAGGGCCTGGACGGTGATTCCGAGGCCTGATCCGGCGTTTCGTTCCCGGCAAACCGGTCAACCGAGAACTGCGGCATCGTCACCGGCGGACCGTACCGGCGCCGGCGAGAAGACGCCGCGTGGAGGTGACAACACATGGTCATGCATCACACGACGTCGCGGGTCGGACCCACCGGCGTCACATCCCGGATCCTGCTCACGGCGCTGGGCGCCGCCGGCCTGATCGTCGGCGCGTTCCTGGACTGGACGCGGAACGTCGAGGGCACCCACGTGTCCTGGCGCGCCGTGTACCAGGACTCCTTCGGCGGCACGGACAACATCGCGCAGTCGATCGGAGGCGCCTCGATCCTGCTGGGCCTGCTCGCGGTCCTGGGCCTGGCCGACATGAGCGGCTGGCTGGTCCGTCTGGCCGGCGCGGTCGGCATCGTCGGCACGGTCCTGGTCATCATCCAGATCCAGCGCTCGCCCGACCACGGTCTGCAGACCGGTCTGTGGTTCGCGCTCGCCGGATCGGTGCTGTGTGTGGCGGCCGGCCTGACCGGCTTCGGCAGGCCCGTCGTCATCGACGAGTGAGCAGCGACCTTCGACTCCAGAAGGGCAACGACATGAACCAGACCATCAACGACGGCGTCCACGCCGTGCGTGCGGCCGGCCAGAAGGTGCTGGACCGGGTCGAGAGCGCCGCGGACGAGGTCCGCACCGAGGCCCGCGAAGCGGGCGGGCGGCTGACGTCGCATTCCGGCAGACGGTTCGGCAAGCGCTCCGGCAAGCGGTTCAGTATCGGGTTCGGCAAGCGGGACCGCAAACGGGACCACCACCGCGGCCGGACCGCGGGCCTGGTGGCCTCGGCGACTTCCGTGATCGCCTTCCTCGTCACCCTGGTGGCGCGCAGGCGGCACCAGCACCATCACGAGTCGTGACACCGACACCGTGACACCGTGAAAGAGACCGGGTCATCGAGCGGCACGCCGCCCGATGACCCGGTGCTACCCGCAGTGCCGTCTCCGGCGCGCCCGCTTGGAAGGGGCGCGCCGGTCGGTCGCCGCCAGGAGCAGACCGCCGAACACGGCGGCGTTCTTCAAGAAGTGGATGCGCTGCTGGGCCCGATCCTGGGGATCCTCGATCTCCCAGAACGGATGCCCGGCGTAAGTCGTCGGCACCAGGGTGCCGGCCAGGGCCGCGGCGCTGGCCCGGGGAGCGAACCCCAGAGCCAGGAAGGCACCGGCGAGGACTTGGACGGCGCCGTTGAGCCGCACCGCCGTCTCGACGTCCTTCGGCACCCCCGGTAGCCGGTCGGTGAGTGCCCCGACCAGCGGTTCGGCCTTGGGGACGACCCGTTCCGGGCCGACCAGCGTGGAGTAGCCGCCGGAGACGAATATGGCGGCCAGCAGAGGACGTGCGATGTTCTTGATCATGATTCCGACGGTCTACCCAGGTCCGCGGCGATCATGCGCCCGGACCTGCCCCTGGAGAAGGGGCAGAAGCGGGAGAAGGCCGGAAAGGCTCAGGCGACGAGCCGCGCGGCGGCGCCCGCCACGTCCTCGGCCAGCATCCGGTACCGGTGGGCCACCGCCGACCAGGCCAGCGTCGGCGCGATCACGCCGGCGTGCGCGGTCATGTCCGCCACCACGTCCGGCACCGTCAGCACCTGCCGCAGCGCCCGGGCCATCGCGACCGGGTCCTGGTGCGGCACCAGCGCGCCCGCGCCGTTGCCGAGCATCTCCACCGCGTGCGGGAACGCCGTGGCCACGATCGGCCGCCGCGCCGCCACCGCCTCGATGAGCACCCCGGAGGTCACCTGCTCCCGGCTGTCATACGGCAGCAGCACCACGTCGGCGGCGTCGATGATCTCGTGCAGCCGCCGATCGCCCTCGTACTCGGCGTCGAACTCGACCAGATCGTCGATGCCGCGCTCCAGCGCCCGCCGGCGCAGCGAGTCGCGGTAGGCCTCACCCTCCCGCTCCAGCACCTTCGGATGCGTGCGCCCCACCACCAGATACCGCGCCTCGGTCCCCATGGCGCGCATCTCGGCCACCGCGTCGATGGCCCACTCGATGCCCTTGCCCGGGCCGATCAGCCCCCAGCTGAGAACCGTGGGACGGCGCGGCCGGTGCAGCGGCTTGTGGAAGCCGAGACTCAGACCGCGCGGCGTCACCGGGGCCACCCGCGCGCCGTGCGGGATGACCGCCATGCGCTCGGCCGGCACCCCGTACACCTTCGTCAGGTGCAGCCCCGCGGTGTGGGAGAGCACGACCACCCGGTCCGACCGCTCCACGATCTGCTCCAGCACCTCGCGCTGATGCGCGCTGGGCCTGCTGAGCACCGTGTGCAGGACGACGATCACCGGCCGCTTCACCGCGTCCAGCACATCGAGCACGCGGCCGCCGTCGGGGCCCCCGTAGATGCCGTACTCGTGCTGGACGACGACCACGTCGAAGCGGTTCAGCGCCTCGGCGGCCTCCTCGGTCCGGCGGCCCGCGCCGTCGAGGGTGGTGAGGACCTCCGCCCGCCGGCTCACCGGCTGCGCCCCGTCGAGGACCTGGACCACCCCGACATCGCACCCCGGGTCGTCGGCGATCAGATGATCGCGCAGCGCCTGACAGAACGTCGCCAGTCCGCACGCCGCCGGAGGATACGTACTGAGCATGCCGAATGTAGCCATAATCTGTCCTTCCTACGGGAAGTCCCGTGTAGCCGGGCAGACCTGGAGTTAAACCAGCATGGCCGTCCACCTGCGGCGTTGCGGTATCAGGGGATTGTCCTATGGACGTCAGCGGTCGTTGACGGACCGGGGGAGACCTCTGCGATCCACGGCAGCCCACTCGCCGAGGCCAGGTCCAGCACCCCGGCCTCCTGCCACGAATACCGGCCGGCCAGCACGTCCTTGGCCAGCGTGCGATCGGAGGCGTCGGTGTTCTCCCACATCCGCCGGAACAACTCGTCCACCCGCAGCCGCGCCTGCTTGCAGAACGCGTCCGCCAACGCCGCCGCCGCCTTCCCCTCGGCCGTCCCCGCCAGCATCTGAGCCCTGACACAAGCCGCCGTCATCGCGAACAGCTCCGCCCCGATGTCCACCGCCCGGCCCAGGAACACCTGCCGGTACTCCAGCCGCCCCTGCCACCGCGCCATCGCCCGGAACAGCGACCGCGCCAACCGCCGCGACCGCCGCTCCACGAACCGCAGATGCCGCCCCAGCCGCCCGAACTCCGCCCGATACGCCGTCGGCACCATCCCCGGCCCCACCACCAGCGTCGGCAGCCACCGGCCGTAGAAGCCCACAGCGCGCACCAGAGCAGCGGCCTTACGGCGCGCCCCGGCCTCCGGATCGACCAGATCCCCGGCCGCCGCCAGATGAACGTCGACCGCCTCCCGCGCGATCAGCAGCCGCATGATCTCCGACGAACCCTCGAAGATCCGGTTGATCCGCATGTCCCGCAGTGCCTGCTCGACCGGCACCGGCCGCTCACCCCGGGCCCGCAGCGACTCCGCGGTCTCATACCCGCGCCCACCCCGCACCTGCACCAGGTCGTCGACGACACGCCAGCCCATCTCCGACCCGTACAGCTTCGCCAGCGCCGCCTCGATCCGGATGTCGTTGCGGTCCTCGTCGGCCATGAACGAGGCGAGGTCCACCATCGCCTCCAGCCCGAAGCTCGTCGCCGCCATGAAGGCCAGCTGCGAGGCCACCGCCTCATGCTCCCCGACCGGCCGCCCCCACTGCACCCGCTTGCCCGACCACTGCCGCGCCGTCCGCACACTCCACTTGGCCGCGCCCACACACGCCGCGGGCAGCGACAGCCGCCCGGTGTTCAACGTGGTCAGCGCGATCTTCAACCCCTGCCCCTCGGCGCCGATGAGGTTCGCCGCCGGCACCCGCACCTGATGGAAGCGCGTCACCCCGTTCTCGATGCCGCGCAGACCCAGGAACGCGTTCCGGTGCTCGACCGTGATCCCGGGGCTCGCGGCATCCACGACGAACGCCGAGATGCCCCCCTTGTGCCCCTCACTCTCAGGAACCCGCGCCATCACCACCAGCAGATCGGCGACGACGCCGTTCGTGGTCCACAGCTTCACACCATCGAGCAAATACTCTTTCCCGTCCTCGGACGGCACAGCACTCGCCGCCAGCCGCGCCGGATCCGAACCCACGTCCGGCTCGGTCAACAGGAACGCCGAGACGCACTTCACACAACGCGGCAGGAACTCCCGCTTCTGCTCCTCGGTCCCGAACAACTTCAGCGGCTGCGGAACGCCGATCGACTGATGCGCCGACAGCATCGCCGCCAACGCCGGACTGGCCGACCCCACCAGCATCAGAGCCCTGTTGTAATAGACCTGACTCAGCCCCAGACCGCCGTACCGCTCGTCGATCTTCATCCCGAACGCACCGAGATCCATCAGCCCCCGCACCACCTCGTCGGGAATCTGAGCCTCCCGCTCGATCACCTCGGGATCGACGTTCTCAGTGAGGAAGGCCTCCAGCTTCTCAAGAAACGCTTCCCCCTCAGCGCTGTCGGCCTCAGGCACCGTCGGATGCGGATGCACCAGATCCAGCCGGAAGCGGCCGAGGAACAACTCCTTGGCGAAGCTGGGTTTGCGCCATCCCGCCTCCCGCGCCGCCTCCGCGACTCGGCGGGCTTCCCGTTCGGTGGCGTGCCTGGTCGTCGTCGTGGTCACTGCTTCGCCTCCTCTTGCTTGTGCTCGGCGATCCGTCCTCCGGCCCGGATGGTCCCGATCTGCCGCGCCGAGAGCCGATGCCGCACCCGAAAGTCAGTACCCTGCGTCACATTCCGCACCGTGAGCTCACCCTCGGCCAGCCCACGCAGCCCCTCGAGCCGCAACTCATCCCCGGCCCGCACCCCGTCGTAGTCGCCGACGTCAACGAACTCCAACGGCAAGACCCCGAAGTTGACCAGATTCGAGGCATGGATCCGCGCGAAGGACTTGGCGATCACAGCCCGCAGCCCCAACGTCCGCGGCGCCAACGCGGCATGCTCCCGCGAAGACCCCTGCCCGTAGTTGTCGCCACCGATCACCGCATGGTCGCCGTCAACCCGCTCGGGATACTCCGGATCCAGCCGCGTGAAGGCGAACCGCGCAAGCTTGGCGATATCACTGCGATACGGCAACGCCGCAGCCCCGGCCGGCAGAATCTCATCGGTCGACACGTCATCCCCGACCTTCAACGCCACCGGCAGCCGCAACTCATCGGGCAGCGGATCCAGCTCCGGCAACGTCCCGATGCTCTCGGCCTTGACCAACTCCACGCTCCGCGCCATCCCCGGCGGCAGCGGCGCCTCCAACACCGCCGCATCAACCGCCGCCACCGCCGGCAGCTCCACCCGCGGATACTCGAACCCCAACTCCCGCGGATCGGTGATCTTCCCGGTCAGCGCAGCCGCCGCCGCAGTCTCCGGCGAACACAGCCACACCAGATCGTCCAACGTGCCGGACCGCCCCGGAAAGTTGCGCGGAAACGTCCGCAGACTATTGCGCCCCTTCGCCGGCGCCTGCCCCATCCCGATACACCCCAGACACCCGGTCTGGTGCAGCCGCGCCCCAGCCTGGATCAACGCCAGCGTGGCCCCCATCCGCGTCAAGTCAGCCAGAATCTCCCGCGACGTCGGATTCACATCCAGCGACACCCCCGGATGCACACGCCGGCCCCCCACCATCGCGGCCACCACAGCGAAGTCCCGCAACCCCGGATTCGCCGACGAGCCCACGACGACCTGATCCACAGCCTCCCCGGCAACCTCCCGCACCGGCACCACCGACCCGGGCGAACCAGGCCGCGCGATCAGCGGCTCCAACGCCCCCAGATCAATCTCGTCCTCCACGTCATACCGGGCACCGTCAGCCCGGAGCTCCACAAAATCGTCCTCACGCCCCTCACTCCGCAAAAACTCCCGCACCCGCTCATCAGACGGAAACACCGTCGCGGTCGCCCCCAACTCAGCACCCATGTTCGCAATCACATGCCGGTCCATGGCACTCAAGGTCTCAACCCCCGGCCCGTGATACTCCACGATCCGGTGCACCCCGCCCTTCACCCCATGCCGCCGCAGCATCTCCAGGATCACGTCCTTGGCACTCACCCAATCCGGCAACCGCCCGGTCAGCCGCACCCCCCACACCCTCGGCATCGTCAGATACAAAGGCTCCCCAGCCATGGCCAGCGCCACTTCCAACCCGCCCACACCGATGGCCAGCATCCCCAACGACCCAGCAGCACACGTGTGCGAATCAGACCCGATCAACATCTTCCCCGGCACCCCGAACCGCTGCATATGCACCGGATGCGACACCCCACCCCCAGGCGGCGAGAACCACAACCCGAACCGCCGCGCCGCCGACCGCAAAAACAAATGGTCAGCCATATTCCGCTCATCGGCCTGCAACAAATTGTGGTCGACATACTGCACCGACTCAGTACGAACCCGATCGAGCCCCAAAGCCTCCAGCTCCAACATCACCAGCGTGCCGGTGGCGTCCTGAGTAAGGGTCTGGTCAACACGCAGCGCAATCTCCCGCCCAGGCACCATCTCCCCGTCCACGAGATGCGCCCCGAGCAGCTGCTGCGCCAAATTCCGGCCGGTCATCGCCCCTGAGTGCCCCCACTCCCGCCGCCCAAACGGGGGTGTGACCCCGCCCCACCCGGGTAGCCGCACCCCGGAAAGGCGGTGTCGCAATGAAGACCGCACTGCACGACCTGGCCGACCTGGGCCAAACCCCCTGGCTCGACGGCCACGACCTGCTGACCCACGGCCTGGCGGACTTGACAACCCAAGGCATCCGCGGCCTCGCCCGCAACCCCACCCACCTCCCCGAAAAACAAAACCTCCTAGACGTCCTCCGCACCACAGCCGACGCCCCCCTCGACACCACCGCCGACGAAGCCCTCCGCGCCCTATCCGGCAACCCCACCCTCACCACCCACCTAGCCATCGCCACCGCAAAAATCGCCTACCGCACCTACAAAAAAGTCTTCACCGGCATGCGCTGGGACGAACTCTCCGGCGCCGGCGCCCACCCCCAAACCTGCCTCTGGACCTCCACAACCCCCACCGACCCCACCCTCCCCACCACGAAATACATCGAAGCCCTCATCGGCCCCGACACCATCACCACCATGCCCCACCAAACCCTCGAAGCCTTCATCGACCACGGCCACGTAGCCCCCACCCTGGAAGACGACACCGACCCCGACGCCATCCTCAGCGCATTCCGCCACGCCGGGATCGACTACGACACCCTCACCAGCCACCTGGAGAAGACAGGACTCCGCGACTCCACATACTCATTCACTGAAATGCTCAACGAACTGTCGGCAATCCGCGCCACGCTGTGACCAGCGCCGACCACTGCC
>JABFXP010000562.1 GCA_013361685.1 Catenulispora sp. | reverse complement strand
CGTCAACGTCCTGATCAATAGTCTCTGACACGCTGGGACGCTAGTCGCTCGGCCGGCGGGCGTCCAGGGTCCGCCGGGCCGGGCGAACGACCCGGGCCGGCTGGCCGGCGGCCGGGCCTGCCGCGCGCAGGCCCGCCCCCGGACGGTTTCAGGTCGCCAGCCTCATCGTGGCACCCCAGGAGGAGTTCATGCGCATGTCCAGCTCGCGCACGCACTTGGTGTCGTCGTAGTTGTCCATCTTGCGGCGCACGTTGAAGATCCGGTCCCAGCCGATGCCGTACCAGTGCTTGTCCAGATTCACCAGGGCCCGCTCCAGCGTGGAGCAGGCCGCTTCGATCTCCTTGGTGCGCACGTGGATGTCGGCCATGTCGGCCAGCACGATGGTGCGCTGCTTCGCCTCGGCCGGTTTCAGCGCCATCAGCGAGCACAGCAGCGCCTCCTGGGCCAGCTCCGGACTGCCGCCGTTGATGTGGCAGAAGCCCTTGAAGCCGTTGAGCCGGGTGGCGTCGAAGTAGTCCAGCCACTCCGGGTCCGGGACGCTGGAGCGGTCGGCGTCGGACAGGGCCTCCTCGGCCCGGCCGATCAGGTCCACGGCGCGCTTGTGGTCCCCGAGGCGGGCCTCGATCTCGGCGTCGACGGCGTGCAGCCAGGAGCGCTGCACGGCGCTGACGCCGCGCGCGGCGTGCGCGTAGGCGGCCCGCATCAGGTCCCGGGACTCCCCGGCCTTGCCGTCCCAGGCCGGGATGAAGGCCAGGTGCGCCAGGATCGCCGAGCCCAGTTGGTGGTCGTCCGCCTCCCGGGCGGCGACCAGGGCGTTGCGGTAGTGCAGGCGCGCGGGGTCGGCCCGCTTGAGGTCGAAGAACGCCAGCCGGGCGGCCAGCAGCGAGGCCTCGGCCAGCGAGCCGGCCAGCCGGGCCCGCTGCGCCTGCGGCCCGGTGCCGGACAGCAGCGCCGCCCCGAGCTGGGCGTGCGCCATCGCCGGGGAGTACATGCGGGCCGGCGGCACCGTGTAGTACAGCGACCGCTGCTGGCTGGTGATGAACTCATAGCCGTCGACCATCTGCCGGTCGAACGGGACCGCCCGCCCGGCCGGGTCCGAGGCGGCCGGCAGCCGCTCGGCGGCCTCCGCGCCGTAGGCGGGCTCGGCCGCTCCGGCGGCGGTCAGCGCGACGGCCGCGCTGGTGACGAATTCTCGGCGCTTCACTGGGTCGTGCCCTCCAGATCGGTCGGCGGGCCGCGTGCGGCACAGCCCTGCCATCCGTCCGTGTTGCGTGGCTCCCCCAGCTGCGCCGACCTCCTCGGACTCCGGCTCCGGAGCCGCGCGCCCAGTGGCGGCGATCGGTGGCTGTGACGATTCCGGCCGCGGCGCCCAGGGCACCGACCATCCGACCGAGAACCCCATCTGCGCGACGGAGACGCCGAATACCTCCTCCAGGACCCGCTGGTACGCCGGCAGCGGACACGGCGGATCCTCACTCTCCCACCGGCGGACCTGCCGGACGGACAGTGACAGCACCTTACCAAGCGAGCGCGAGGCTTTCTCGAACTCCGCGGCGAATTCCGCCTGCGTCCAGTGCCGGGACAGCCGCAAGGACTTCAACGCGGTGTTGCCCGCCGGCTTTCTTCCCGGTGAGGAGCCTGAATCCACCTGCATGGCAGAACCCTTCGGTCCATGCGCCTGGAGCGGAACGGCCCCGCGCCGACCGCAGCCGGCGCGGCGGGCGGCCCGGGGCGGGCCGTTCGTCGCAGAAGGCTGGTTCAGACGTTAGACCCGAACAAGCCTCCAATGGTAGTACAACCACCCGAAAGGACTATGGCGAATACCTGCGAAAACGTGGATCACCCTGATCAGGGGTCTGCGACAAAAGGCAGTCCGCCGGGGAAACGGCGAGGATACGGGGCGTTGCCGAAGGTTCACGCGGGGTCGCGAACGGCTTTCCGGCGCAAACCCATGGCGGGTTTTCCCTTCCGACATAACACCCTGAACGCGGAGTAAGGCCCGCATAGCATGCCGAACCACCCGGGCGGCGGCTCCTCATCGAAACGAGCTGAGAATATTCCGCCTCGTTTTCCGGGAACACCGGGCGCCCGTGATCCGTTACACCCGTAACCCGGTATTGCCGCTGTACGCCTCCTGCTGAGGCCCGGTGGCCGAGCCGGGTGGGACACGGCAGGTGCGCGGGAGAGTTATGGAGGGGGTGAGCCGAACGATGGCTCAGCAGACCACGATTCGAGGAGCCGTAGGACCGATACCGGCCCGCTCGTCGTCAGCTCGGACGGCAGCCCGGATCCCGCCGATCGCGGAGCTCAAGCTCGGCTGGCAGGAGCGCGGCTTGTGCCAGTCGGGGGACGCGACGGTGTTCTTCGCGCCGGATTCCGAGCGGATCCGGGAACGGGAGAAGCGGGAGGCACTGGCCAAACGGGTGTGTGAGGAGTGCCCGGTCCGCCAGCAGTGCTTGGAGCACGCGCTGGCGCTGCCGGAGCAGTTCGGCATCTGGGGCGGACTGACGGAGATGGAACGCGCCGAGGAGGCCCGCCGCCGTCGCGGCGCCGCCACCACCGGCCGCGCGCCCGTGGTGGTGCCGATCCGCATCGGCAGCCAGCGCGACCGCGGCTTCGCCGACGCGCAGGCCGCTCGCGAGGGCACCGAGGTGGCGGCCTGACCGGCGCGCCGTCCCCGGCGGGACCGGGGACGGGGAACACAGGGCGGTACAGCACGGTCCGCAGGACCAGTAAGCCCGCTTGACGAGCACGGCAAGAACCACGAGAACAAGAACAACAAGTACGACGACAAAAATAAGCAGGGCACGCAGCCACGTGACATCGAAGCGCCGGGTCGGACCGCAGGGGTCCCCCGGCGCTCGGTGTTCCCATCGCGCGCCGTCCGCTCGCGGCTACTCAGGGGCCGGTTCCCCGGCCTCGGCCCGCCGCAGCCATTCGACGCCCTGCTCGATGTGCCGGCCCCGGACGCCGGCCTGCTCCAGCTGCTCGACGGCCTGGCGCAGATGCACGGCGGCGTCCTCGTGGCGCCCGGCGAGCAGTTCGATCTGCCCGATGGCCAGCGTCCCGCCGGCGATCGAGCGGGGATCGCCCCATTCCTCGCGCAGCCGCTGCGATTCGTGCAAATGCTCCAGCGACTTATCCGCGTCGCGTTCTTCGGCGAAGTAATAGAAACCCACATGCCGATGACACTCGGATCGGACATAAGCGTCGGCATGCTGATCGGCGAGTTCCAGCGCCTCCCGGAAAAGCGGCATCGCCGCCGCCCAATCCCGGCGCAGCACCTGGTGGACGAGACCGAGGCCGAACAGCGACTCGGCGACGCCGCCCAGATCGCCGATCTCCCGCCGCACCGCCAGCGCCTGCTGGAACAACGCCTCCTCGGCGTCCGCGTTCGACGCGTCGCGGTTGTTCGCCAGGGCGCGGTAGTGCAGCACCATCGCGAGTTTGTCGAGGGCCGCCGCCTCGGTACGCCGGTCGCCGTCGGCCGCCGCCCGGTCCCGAGCCGCGTCCAAGGTCGTCTGCGCCTCGTCGAAATCGCCCGTTCCGAACGACGCCGCCATCAACGCTTCCGTACCGTCTGCCAGCAGTTGTTCAGCTGTCGCCGCAGTCTTCACTGTTAGAGGCTATCGAAGGCTTCTTATCTATGCGGCGTTCTCACTCCCCGCAGCGATGGCGTAACAGGCGACAGCCGCGGCAGCCGCTACATTCAACGAATCCACTCCGGCCGCCATCGGAATCCGCACGCGCAGATCGGCGGCTTCCAGGGCGGCGTCGGAAAGCCCCTCCCCCTCGGTCCCGAGCAGCAACGCCACCTTGTCGCCGGCTCCGAATCGCAGCGCCGGCAGGTCCACGGCGGTCGGCCCCGGCGTCAGGGCGATGGTGCGGAAGCCGTGCTCGGCCAGCGTCGCCAAGCCGCCGGGCCACGACTCCAGCCGGGCATACGGCAGCGCGAAGACCGTCCCCATCGACACCCGCACCGAACGCCGGTAGAGCGGATCGGCGCACCTCGGCGTCAGCAGCGCCGCGTCCATGCCCAGCGCCGCCGCGCTCCGGAAGATCGCCCCGAGATTCGTGTGGTTGACGGTGTCCTCCAACACCACGATCCGCCGGGCCCGGGCCAGCACCGGCCCCGCCTCCAGCTCCGCCACCCGCTGCATCGCGGCCAGCGCACCCCGGTGCACATGGAACCCGGTCACCGCCTCCAACAGCGGCTCGGCGCCGACGTAGACCGGCGCGTCGGCGGCCTCGATCAGGGCGCGCATGGGCTCGACCCACTTCGGCGACAGCAGCATGGAGCGCATCGGATACCCGGCCTCCAGCGCGCGCCGGATCACCTTCTCGCCCTCGGCCATGAACAGGCCCTCGGCGGGCTCGCGGACTTTGCGCAGCTCGACGTCGGTCAAGCCGGAGTAGTCGTACAGCCGCGGATCGGCCGGGTCGGTGACTTCGATCAGTTCTCCCACAGCACCGAATCCTGCCGTACCGG
>JABFXP010000394.1 GCA_013361685.1 Catenulispora sp. | reverse complement strand
GTCCGCGCGGCGCCGGCGCTGGCCCGCGCGATCGGCGACCGCGCCACGCCCGCGCCCGAGGTGCCGGTCGCGCTTCTCACATCCGCGGCCGGCGGCGGTGCGGGCGGTTTCGATAGTCCGTAACATGCCGGAAGCGGACGGGTAATCGCGGCGCGGCACCGTAGAACACATGAGCCCCTCGCTGCGTAAAGTCCTCGTCGTCGGACACGGCATGGTCGCCCATCGCTTCGTGTCCAGTCTCCTCGACCACGCCCGGGACGACGGGCGGCCGGCGCCGGCGGTGACGGTCTTCGGCGCGGAGGCCCGTCCCGCCTACGACCGCGTCCGGCTTTCCTCATGGTTCGACGACCGGGATCCGGCCGGGCTGCATCTGGACCCGTATCCGGACGGCGCGGTGGAGGTGGTCGCGCCGGCGACCGTGGTCGCCGTCGACCGCGAAGCGCAGACCGTCACCACCTCCGACGGCGCCGTGCGCAGCTACGACACGCTGGTGCTGGCCACCGGCAGCCGGCCGTTCGTGCCGCCGGTCGAGCAGCACACCGCCCCCGGCTGCTTCGTCTACCGCACCCTGGACGACGTCGAGGCGATCGCGGACTACGCCCAGGACCGCAAGACCGGCGTGGTGGTCGGCGGCGGCCTGCTCGGGCTGGAGGCCGCCAAGGCCCTGACCAGCCTGGGCCTGCAGACCACCGTCGTGGAGTTCGCGCCCCGCCTGATGCCCCTGCAGGTCGACGACGGCGGCGCCGCGGCGCTCCAGGCGCGCATCGCAGAGCTCGGCGTCACCCTGCTCACCGGCACCCGCCTGGACCGCGTGGTCGTCGACGACGGCGGCGTGGCCTGCGCGGTGCAGGCGATCCGCGGCGAGGAGACGGTGAGCGTCGAGGCGGACATCGTCGTCTTCGCCGCCGGCGTCCGCCCCGAGGACGGCCTGGCCCGCACCGCGGGCCTGGACGTCGGCGAGCGCGGCGGCATCGTCGTGGACGAGCTGTGCCGCACCTCCGACCACCGGGTCTACGCCATCGGCGAATGCGCGCTGGCCGCCGACGGCCGGGTCTACGGACTGGTCGCGCCCGGGTATCAGATGGCTGAGGCCGCCGCCGCGCACATCGCGGCCGCCAGCGACGAGCGCGCCTTCACCGGCGCCGACACCTCCACCAAGCTCAAGCTGCTCGGCGTGGAGGTCGCCAGCTTCGGCGACGCGTTCGGCGCCGCCGAGGGCGCCATGGCCGCCACCTACAGCGACTCGCGCCGCCGCGTCTACCGCAAGCTCACCATCGCCCCCGACGGCCGGCTGCTCGGCGGCATCCTGGTCGGCGACGCCGACGACTACGGCACCCTGCGCGCCCTGGTCGGCGAGCAGCCGCCGGCCGCGCCGGAGCAGCTGCTGCTGCCCGCCGGCGCCGCCGGGGCGGTGAAGATCGGGCCCGCCGGGCTGCCGGACGCCGCGGTCCTGTGCTCCTGCCACAACGTCACCAAGGGCGCCATCTGCACCGCGATCCACGACCTCGCCGACAAGGGCGAGGGGGAGGTCACGCCCAAGCAGATCGGCCTGTGCACCAAGGCCGGCACCGGCTGCGGATCGTGCGTCACCTCGATCAAGAGCCTGATCCAGGCCACCGGCTCCGGCGGCAGCTCGGGATTGTGCGAGCACTTCTCGCAGACCCGCTCCGAGCTCTACACCATCGTCCGCCGCGACCGCATCACCACCTTCGCCGACCTGCTGGCCAAGCACGGCACCGCGGCCGCCGGCCGTCCCGCGGGCGCCGCCGCCGACGGCTGCGACGTCTGCAAGCCCGCCGTCGGCTCCATCCTGGCCTCCCTCGGCGGCCTGCTCGCCGCGAGCCAGGGCACCGGGCGCAAGCCGCACGTGCTGGACGGCGGCCAGGCCGCACTGCAGGACACCAACGACCACGTCCTGGCCAACCTGCAGCGCAACGGCTCCTACTCGGTCGTGCCGCGCATCCCGGGCGGCGAGATCACGCCGGACAAGCTGATCGTCATCGGCGAGGTGGCGCGCGACTTCGGGCTCTACACGAAGATCACCGGCGGACAGCGCATCGACCTGTTCGGGGCGCAGATGGCCGACCTGCCGAAGATCTGGCGGCGGCTGGTGGACGCCGGGTTCGAGTCCGGGCACGCCTACGGCAAGGCGCTGCGCACCGTGAAGTCCTGCGTGGGCTCGACCTGGTGCCGGTACGGCGTGCAGGACTCGGTCAAGATGGCCATCGACCTGGAGCTGCGCTACCGCGGGCTGCGGGCGCCGCACAAGATCAAGATGGCGGTCTCCGGCTGCGCCCGGGAGTGCGCCGAGGCGCAGTCCAAGGACGTCGGGGTGATCGCCACCGAGCGCGGCTGGAACCTGTACGTCGGCGGCAACGGCGGCGCCCGGCCCCGGCACGCCGACCTGCTCGCCACCGACCTCGACGACCAGACGCTGGTCCGCACCATCGACCGGTTCCTCGCGCTGTACATCGCCGAGGCCGACCGGCTGGAGCGGACCGCCACCTGGGTGGAGCGCTACGAAGGCGGCCTGGACCGGCTGCGCGCCGTCCTGATCGACGATGTCGAGGACCGCGGCGTGGAACTGGAGGCGCTGATCGCCGCGCACATCGAGGCCTACGCCGACGAATGGCGCGCGGTGCTCGACGACCCGGCGAAGCTGGCCCGCTTCGCCACGTTCGTCAACGCCCCGGAGGCGCCGGACCCGACCGTGGAGTTCGTCCCCGAACGGGGACAGATCAAGCCGTTGCTGACACTGGGGAGGCGCTGATGTGGACCGCGGTCTGCAAGTACACGCAGTTGGAGCCGGGGCGCGGGGTGGCCGCGCTCGTGGACGGAGCGGCCGTCGCCGTGTTCCGGCTCGGTGACGGATCGGTGCACGCGGTCGGCAACGTCGACCCGTTCAGCGGCGCCTCGGTCATCTCCCGGGGCATCACCGGCCGGCGCGCCGACGGCACCGCGACCGTCGCCTCGCCGATGTACAAGGACGTCTTCGACCTGGTCACCGGCCGGGCGCTGGACGCGCCGGAGGTGCGCCTGCCGGTCTACGCGGTGCGCCGGCACCGGGGGCTGGTGTGGATCGGCCCGGATGTCACATCCGTTTCCGAGAACGATGCGGAACTCCTGACGATGGCGACTTCAGCGGCGTGAAGAGGTGAAACAGGGCGTTCCTAGGTTGAGGTCACGCTCATCGGAACCCATCCCCATCCAAGGAGGAGAGTCGTGACCGCGACCGAGTTCGCCGACCGCAGCACGCTGCTGGAGACCTGGAATCCCGAGGACGACGACCTGTGGGCGGCGGGCGGGCGTCGCATCGCCCGCCGCAACCTCGCCTTCTCGATCATCTCGGAGCACATCGGCTTCTCGGTGTGGTCGCTGTGGTCGGTGCTGGTGTTGTTCCTCGGCCCGGCCTACCACGTGGACGCCGCCGGGAAGTTCCTGCTCACCTCGGTGCCGGCACTGCTGGGGTCGGTGCTGCGGCTGCCGTACAGCTTCGCCGTCACCCGTTTCGGCGGCCGCAACTGGACGGTGTTCAGCGCCCTGATCCTGGTGGTCCCCTGCGGCCTGGCGGCATTCCTGATCAAGCCGGGCGTGTCGTACACCACGCTGGTGGTGCTGGCCGCGATCACCGGCATCGGCGGCGGCAACTTCGCCTCGTCGATGACGAACATCAACGCCTTCTACCCGGACCGGCTCAAGGGCTGGGCCCTGGGACTGAACGCCGGCGGCGGCAACGTCGGCGTGGCCACGGTGCAGCTGGTCGGGCTGGCGGTGCTGGCCTGGTCCGGCAAGGGCCACCCGGGCCTGGTCGCCGGGATCTACCTGCCGCTGATCGTGCTGGCCGCCGCCGGTTCGGCCGTCTACATGGACAACCTGCCCAACCGCACCCCGGAGCGCGGCGCCATCCGCGAGGTCGCCAAGCGCGCCGACACCTGGATCATCTCCACCCTGTACATCGGCACCTTCGGCTCCTTCATCGGCTTCGGATTCGCCTTCGGGCAGGTGCTCCAGGTCCAGTTCAAGCACGACTTCGCCACCCCGATCGACGCGGCGTACCTGACCTTCCTGGGCCCGCTGCTGGGCTCGGCGTCCCGGCCGATCGGCGGCCGGCTGGCCGACCGCTTCGGCGGCGCCCGGGTGTCGCTGGCGACGTTCGGCGCCATGGCCGCCGGCGCCGCGGTGGTGCTGGGCGCCTCCCGCGCCGGCTCGCTGCCGGTCTTCGTCACCGGTTTCGTGCTGCTGTTCGTCTTCAGCGGCGTGGGCAACGGCTCGGTCTACAAGATGATCCCGGTGCTGTTCTCCGCCGAGCCCGAGCCGCGTGCCCGCCGGCTCAGCGGCGCGCTGATCGGCCTGGCCGGCGCGATCGGGGCATTCGGGGGCGTGCTGGTGAACATGGCGTTCCGGCAGTCGTTCCTGTCGACGAAGAACGGGGATGCCGCATATCTGGGGTTCCTGCTCTTCTACGCGCTGTGCGGCGTCCTGACCTGGGCGGTCTTCGCCCGCCGCGGCGAGTCGGCCCTGCAGGCGGTGCCCGCCGTCGGGTGAGTTCGGGTGATACGGCGGATTCTCCTTGCGGAACAAGGAGAATCCGCCGTTTCGTGTGGGCTCGGTGTGGCATCGTTGTCAGGTCGTCAGCTATCGGCTCGACGCGATCCACGGCGGGTAGGCGGACGGCAGGACTTCCGGCGAATCGGCTACGCATCGTGGGCATATAAGTACACTGAGCTACAGTTCAGGCGTGCCCTCGAAAGGCGACTCCCATGCCCTTATCGGTTCGGCCGGGCGGACGGCGACGGTGCCGGGGGCCGCGGTGAAGCGGTCCGAGGACGACTCCAGGGCCGAGCGCACGCTCGCGGTCTTCGGCACGGCGACGGTCGGGCTGCTGGGTGCCGACCCCTTCCTGCACGGCGCGGCGCAGATCGCCTGCTTCAGCGCGACCACCCTGTGCGGTATGACCGCGCTGGGGACGGCGGCGCAGGTGGACTGGCGCCGGGTCCGGCGCCGCGACCGGGAACCGCCCTCCAGGGACCACGACGGGCTGCCGCAGGACCTGCTCCTGGAGCGGCTGGGACAGGCGACCCGCAGGCTGCGGATCGTGGACACGATCCCCGGGATCGTGACCGATCCGGTGAACGGCCCGCGGCTGTTCGAGATCCTCGCCGATCGGCTGGCCCGTTACGCGGAGTTCGTGGTGGAAGCCGGGCTGCTCTGCCCGCTGTCGCCGGCGATGAAGGCGCAGGCCAAGCGGCTCGGCCGGAGCGAGTTGAAGCAGGAGCAGATCGCCGAGCGTGCGTTGGGGGAGCTGGAGGCCTTCATCGAGAAGCTGCCGGGGGAGCACCAGTCCCGCGTTCAGGTGCTGCTCTATACGGAACTGCCGTCCTACGCCTCCTATCGGGTCGACGACTCGAACCTGGTCGCCGCCCTGGTCGGGGACCAGCGCTCACAGGACGTCCCGTACATCGACATGGCCGCCTCCTCGTTGACCACGGGGCAGTGCGACCGGGACTACGACCAGATCCGGCGCGGCGGCCTGCCCCTGGCCGACCACCGCACCGGGACGCTGATCGTCCACGAGGACTCCAGGCGGCATCCGATCGGCCGGGTGCGGTTCCTGCGGCACGGCGGTGAGGTGTTCGTGGCGTTGCCCGACCGCGACGACCGGGCGTCGGTGAAGCACTGCGACTCGGTGACGTGGCGGCACTGCGGCCAGGAGAGCGTCTGGGCGCCCAAGGCCGTGGAGCCGCCCGATCAGGCGGACTTGCAAGCCGAACTGGACGAGCTCTGGGCGGACAAGTACCTCGCGGCGGACCGGCACCCGTTCTTCCAGCTGGGGACGGCGCCCTGACCATCGTGCCACTAAGAGGGGAAATTCCCGGGAGTGTTGCCTAGTGCGGTCGCGGCGACTAGCATCCCCCGGTACCGGGCCTGTGTCAGGGCTCGGAGACAGGCGTGGGGGTGGCGCTGTGCGGCGGAGCTATGGCCTGGCGGAGACGCTGGCGGCGGCCGGGATCACGGCGGCCACCGCCTTCTTCACCGTGGTGACGACCTGGCGCCGGGAGTGGACCGCCGCCTCGGTGGCCACGGCCATCTTCATGTGGACGCTGATCGCGGCCTCCGCCTGGCTCGCGGTCGTGTCGCGGCGGCTGGCGGCCCGGCCCGCGGCCGGCTCCGTCGGTGAGGAGTTCCCGGCCTTCCCCACCGGGTCCTACCTGCGTTCGGTGGAGGACGCCAAGCGCCTGGTGCGGATACAGGATGCTTATATAGCCTTCCTGCTGGAGCCCGAGTCGCGGGAGCGGGCGATGGTCGCGTTCCGGCGGCTGTTGCAGGACGGCGGCGGCCGGGTGGAGATCGTGCTCATGGAGCCGCAGGCCACCGAGGCCGGGCTGCGGGCCGCGGCGCTCAACGCGGCCTGGGACGGGCCGCCGGACTACCGGGACTATGTGGAGCGGCTGCGGGCGAACCTGTGCCACCTCTACCAGTTCCGCAAGACCCTGACCGAGCCGGCGCGTTCCCGGTTCGAGGTGACGCTCGTGTCCTGGCTGCCCGGAGTGACCTGCTACCAGGCCGACGACGTGCTGCTGACGGCGGTGTTCCCGCTGTACCACCGGTCCGACGAGGCGCCGCAGATCCGGGTGCCGGAGGATTCCCGGCCCGGCCTGGTGGTGGCCGAGACGTTCCGCTTTCTGCGGGACCGCGTCGGGCACGGGTTCGAGGAGCGGATGCTGCTCGCGGTGGCGGCCGCGGAGGCCGGCGGTCAGGCCGGGGACAGGGGGTGCGACCGCCTGATGCCGTACGTCGGCCCGGACAGCGACGACCGGGTCTACGTCATCGCCGGGGACTGCGCCATCGCCGACGGGGAGCCGGTCGTGGCCGACGTGCCGGACGACGACGGCGACTCGGTGCGGCGCCGGTACCGGGCCCGGGTCTTCGAGCGCACCGATGCGCGGTTCGCCGATGTCGCCAGTGCGATGTTGCGGAAATACGGCGATGAGGTCGCTGAGGAACGGGTGCTGGCGCTGCTGCCGGCCTGAGCGTCCTCGACGGCCCGCGGCCCGGCGCTACCGCGGCTGATCGTCCTGCGTCCCGGCCACGACCTCCGGATCGCCGGGCAGCGCCGGCAGGTGGTCCGTCTCGTCGAACACCAGCAGCGTCCGGGTCGAGCGCACGCCCGGCATGTTCTGGATGTGGGTGAACACCAGATCGCGCAGCGATTTGTTCGACGCGCTGCGCACCAGCAGCACGACGTCGAAGTCGCCGCTGACCAGCGCCACGTGCTCGACCCAGGGCAGCGCGGCCAGGGTGTCGCGGATCTGGCGCCAGGAGTTCTGCTCCACTTTCATCGTCAAATAGGCCGAGGTGCTGAAACCCACCCGTTCCGGGTCGACCTGGATCGTGAAGCGGCGGATCACACCCTCGTCGAGCAGGCGTTTCACCCTTGTGTAGACGTGCGCGCGGGAGACGTGGACGGCCGCGGCGAGGTCGCGCATCGACATTCGGCCGTCCTGCTGAAGCAGATGGACGATTCGACGATCGGTGTCGTCCAGTGTGGACGGTTGGCCAGTACCGGTGGTGCTCATGGCTCCGATTGTCTCCGATCTTGAGGCCTTACTGGTCAACCGGCATGCGCCGAACGAACACTGTGAACAATTCCAGGCAAAGCCTGGGGTGCATGAATAAGCCGACAGGCGCACCGTAGCCATGTGCCAGTGCCAGTGTTAATGGAGACGACGTGACCGTTCTAGCCACGCCCGACAAAACCGGGTCGGGCTTTCCGCTGGGGTTCGACACGATCCTGGACCCCTCGCCGCTCCAGTACCTCGACGAGCACGGCGCCCTGTCCGGCGTCCTGCGCGACGACGCCCCGGAACTGGCCCCCGACCGGCTGCTCGCCACCTGGCGGGCGATGGTCGTCGGGCGCCGGTTCGACGTCCAGGCCACCACCATGGTCCGCCAGGGCCGGCTGGCGGTCTATCCCTCCTCGTACGGGCAGGAGGCCTGTGAGATCGGCGCGATGCTCGCGCTGCGTCCCACCGACTGGTTCTTCCCCACCTACCGCGACTGCGTCTCCATGGTGACGCGCGGCATCGACCCGGTGGAGGCGCTGACGCTGCTGCGCGGCGACTGGCACTGCGGCTACGATCCGCAGCGCTGGCGCACCGCCCCGCAGTGCACGCCGCTGGCCACCCAGGCGCCGCACGCCGCCGGCCTGGCGCACGCCGCGCGGCTGGCCGGCGACGACACGGTCGCGCTGGCGTTCTGCGGCGACGGCGGCACCTCCGAGGGCGACTTCCACGAGGCGCTGAACTTCGCCGCGGTGTACCAGGCCCCGGCGATCTTCTTCGTGCAGAACAACCAGTACGCCATCTCGGTGCCGCTGGCCAAGCAGACGCACGCCGCGGCGCTGGCGCACAAGGCCGTCGGGTACGGCATGGCCGGGGTGCGGGTGGACGGCAACGACGTGATCGCGGTGCAGCACGTGGTCGGCGAGGCCGCCGCGCGGGCCCGGGCCGGCGGGGGTCCGACGCTGATCGAGGCCGTCACCTACCGGATGCAGGCGCACACCAACGCCGACGACGCCAGCCGCTACCGGAACGACTCAGAGGTCGAATACTGGAAGCCGCGGGACCCGCTGGCCCGGCTGGAGGCGTACCTGAAGGCCTGCGGGCTGCTCACCGACGCGGTGGTGGCCGAGGCGGATCAGGCTGCTGAGGCGCTGGCCGACGACCTGCGCACCCGGCTGGGCGAGGAGCCCGAGGTGGACCACCGGGATCTGTTCCGGCACGTCTACGCCCGGCCCACGCCGCAGCTGCTGGAGCAGGCCGCCGGGTTGCAGGCGGAGCTGGACGCGGCCGAGCTGGACGCGGAGGCGGGCCGATGACCGCGACCCTGGACGCCGCCGGCCGGGCGGCGCAGAACACCGAGATCTCGCTCGCGCAGGCCGTGAACCGCGCCCTGCGCGACGCGATGACGGCCGACGAGAAGGTCGTGGTCTTCGGCGAGGACGTCGGCGTGCTCGGCGGCGTCTTCCGCGTCACCGACGGCCTGACCCGCGACTTCGGCGAGCAGCGCTGCTTCGACACGCCGCTGGCCGAGGCCGGGATCATGGGCACCGCGATCGGGATGGCCATGTACGGCTACCGGCCGGTGGTGGAGATGCAGTTCGACGCCTTCTCCTACCCGGCGTTCGAGCAGATCGCCTCGCACCTGGCCAAGATGCGCAACCGCACCCGGGGCGCGCTGCCGCTGCCGGTCGTGGTGCGGGTGCCCTACGGCGGCGGCATCGGCGGCGTGGAGCACCACTCGGACTCCTCCGAGGGCTACTTCGTCGCCACGCCGGGCCTGCACGTGGTCACCCCGGCGACGGTCTCGGACGCGTACACCATGCTGCGCGCGGCGATCGAGTCCGACGACCCGGTGATCTTCATGGAGCCCAAGCGGCTCTACTGGTCCAAGGACGTGCTGTCGACGACCGGCCCGGAGATCGGCAGGGCGGCGATCCGCCGTCAGGGCACTGACGCCACCCTGATCGCCTACGGCCCCACGGTCTCCACGGCGCTGGAGACCGCCGAGGCGGCCCGGGCCGAGGGCTACGACCTGGAGGTCGTGGACCTGCGCTCGATCGTGCCCTTCGACGACGAGACCGTCTGCGCCTCGGTCCGCAAGACCGGCCGCGCCGTGGTGATCCACGAGGCCGCCGGCTTCGGCGGCACCGGCGCCGAGATCGCGGCCCGCGTCTCCGAGCGCTGCTTCCACTGGCTCGAGGCGCCGGTCCGCCGGGTGACCGGTTTCGACATCCCCTACCCGCCGCCGAAGCTGGAACGGCACCACCTGCCCTCGGTGGACCGGATCCTGGACGCGGTGGCGTCCCTGCAGTGGGAGGACCGGTGAGCACCCGCGAGTTCCGCCTGCCGGACCTCGGTGAGGGCCTGACCGAGGCCGAGATCGTGGCCTGGCACGTGGCGGTCGGCGACCGGGTCGCGGTGGACCAGGTGGTCTGCGACGTGGAGACGGCGAAGGCGACGGTCGAGGTGCCGTGCCCTTATGCCGGTGTGGTCGTTGAGCTGCACGGGGGCGTCGGCGACGTGGTGGATGTGGGGAAGCCGCTGATCAGTGTGGGGGTGGGGGCTGTGTCAGATAACGGGCCCCACGGGGATGGAGCGGCGCCTGAGGAGCCAGCCGATCGGGCGCGGCTCGATGCCGAGGCCCGGAGTGCTGAAGTCAAGAACGAGGCTGCGAAAGCTGCGAACGGGGCTGGGAAGCAGACCTCCGGCAATGTCCTGGTCGGCTACGGCACGGCCGAGGGCGGTGGGGTGCGGCGGCGTCGGGTCGTGAGCGGGTTCGGCGGGCACAGCGCGCCGCCGCGTCCGCACGGCGGTCCGGCGACTGGCGGTGCGAACAGCCGGCCCTCGACCACGTCGGCGTCGGCGTCATCGCACGGCTCTGCCAACGGCAAGGCTTCCGCCGGCGGCGTGCGCGTCGCCGTCGTGTCGCCGCTGGTGCGTCGGCTGGCGAAGGAGGGCGGGCTCGATCTGGCGGCCGTGCGGGGGACCGGGCCTGAGGGTCTGATCATGCGGCGGGACGTCGAGGCGGCCCTTGCTGCGCCGGTCGCGGCTCCTGTTCCTGCCTCTGGTGCCATCGAGGTGCGCGAGCGCGTTCCGCTGAAGGGGCTCCGCAAGGCTGTCGCGGACAAGCTGTCCCGTTCGCGGCGTGAGATTCCGGATGCGACGACGTGGGTCGATGTCGATGCCACCGGGCTGATGGAGCTGCGGGAGGTCTTGAACCGGGACGGTGGCGAGCGGCGGATCAGTCTGCTGGCGTTGCTGGCGCGGATCTGCGTCGCGGGGTTGGCGCGGTATCCGGAGTTGAACGCGACCGTGGATGTCGAGCGGCAGGAGATCGTCCGGTATGGCGAGGTGAACCTTGGTTTCGCCGCGCAGACCGAGCGTGGGCTGGTGGTGCCGGTCGTGCATCGTGCGCACCGGATGTCGGCCGAGGAACTCGCGGCCGAGTTCGAGCGGCTCACGGCGTCGGCGCGGGCCGGGACGCTGGGGGTGGCGGAGCTGACCGGGTCGACGTTCACGCTGAACAACTACGGCGTGTACGGCGTCGACGGGTCCACGCCGATTCTGAACCATCCCGAGGCGGCGATGCTCGGTGTGGGCCGGATCGTGAAGAAGCCGTGGGTGGTTTCCGGGCCGGGCGGCGACGAGTTGGCCATCCGGCGGGTGACGCAGTTGTCGTTCACGTTCGACCACCGGGTGTGTGACGGCGGCGTGGCCGGCGGGTTCCTGCGGTACGTCGCGGATCTGGTGGAGGAGCCCGCGCGGCTGTTGCGGGCGCTGTAAGGCACGAGCGCGGGTGCTGGGCCTGGCGGGGCGACCTGCCAGGCCCAGCACGTCTGCTAAGCCGCCGTGACGCGTGCGTTCCGCACCGTCACCCCGATGGTCAGCACTCCGAGGGCGACGACTCCGAGCAGCAGCACGCTCGGCGACGCGACGCCCTTGAACGCCGAGAGCAGGTACGGCGCGGCGAACCCGAGGTAGGTGAAGGCCTGGAAGACCGCGGTCATGGCCGCCAGGTCTTCGGCCGGGGCCAGCCGCTGCACTTCCGCGAGGCCGAACACCAGCAGCACGCCGTAGCCGAAGCCCATCACGACCGCGACCACGAGCGTCAGCACCGCCTGCCACGCCCCGATCCGGTCCAGGGCCGCGACGCCCGCCTCGGCGAGGGTGCCGACCGTCACCAGCACGAGGCCGAGCACCAGAAGTCGCGGACGGGCACGGTCCTGTCCGGCGGTCGTCGCGGCGACCTTGCGCGCATAGGGCTGGATGAGCACGCCGGACATTGCGGTCACCGCCGCCGCGGTCCCGGCGAACACCAGCGAGATCCCCTTCACGTGGCCCGCGGACAGGCCCGGCAGGTAGACCATGGCGATCGTCGCCGAGCCGAACACCCACGGCGCCATCGGCAGCACCACGCCGACGAAGCGGCGGTCGGAGAAGCCCCGCAGGCGGAGCAGGCCGCCGCTGAGGATGCCGGACGGTCGGCGGGTCACGGTTTCCGGCGTCTGGGCCAGCAGCCACAGGGCGAGTGAGGCCAGCGCCAGCTGCGGCACGTACGGCGTCTCGAAGGCGGCCGGTCCCCATTGAGCCAGCAGTCCGGCCACCAGCGGACCCAGGCCGAAGCCGACGGTCATCGCGATCGACGCGCGGCGGGCCCCGGCGCCGGCCACCGCCCCGGCGAGCGACAGCTCCTTCACCCAGGCGCTCCCGGCGCTGAACGCCGCGCCGCTGGCGACGCCCATCAGGACGCGGCCGGTCGACAGCCAGCCCAGGCCGTGGGAGCCGAGCATCAGCACCACGCCGGACACCATCGACAGCAGCACCGCGAACGTCACCACCGGGCGGCGCCCGAGACGGTCCGACAGGGGACCGGCGATCAGCAGACCGGGCACCAGGCCGGCCGCGTACAGGCCGAATACGGCCTCGGCGGCCGAGGCGGAGACGCCCATGCGCTCGCGGTACAGCAGCACCATCGGGGCGAACTGGTTCGCGCCCCAGCCGACCGCCGTCAAAGCGAACGCGCTCTTCGCCCAGGCGTCGCCAGAGGGGCGGGCTATCGCGCTGACCACCGGGATCTTCACGTCTGTAAGGCTCACGACACCGATGATCTCTTGCCGGGGGGCCACTGCCCAGTGGCAGGAATGACACCTTGCGCTAGAATACTGCCATGGGTTCGACCGCAGGCTCCCGGCGCCACCTGCTCGCCGTGGCGGTGACCGAGGGGGCGCCGATCTTCGAGGTGTCCATCCCGATCGAGATCTTCGGGCGGCTGCGTCCCGGGATGCCGGAGCTCGGATACGACGTCCGCGTCTGCAATCCCGTGTCAGGGCCCGTGTCTTCCGGCGGTGGGTTCACCGCGCAGGACGGGGACACCTACGACCTGCTCGCGCGCGCCGACACCGTGATCGTCCCGGCGGTGCGGGACGCCACCGAGGAGCCGCCCGCTGATCTGGTCGCGGCGGTGCGGGCGGCGCACGCCAACGGAGCCCGCGTGGCGTCACTGTGTTCCGGCGCCTTCGTACTGGCCGCGGCCGGGCTGCTCGACGGCCGCCGCGCCACCACGCATTGGCTGTACGCCGAGGAGTTCGGACGCCGCTTCCCGCGCGTGGACTTCGATCCGAACGTGCTGTACGTCGACCACGGCGACGTGCTCACCAGCGCCGGCACCACGGCCGGGATCGACCTGTGCCTGGCCATGGTCGCCGCCGACCACGGCGCGGACATCGCCAACACGCTGGCGCGGCGGCTGGTCGCCCCGGCGCATCGCGGCGGCGGGCAGGCGCAGTACGTCGACACGCCGGTCCGGCCGGCGTCCGGGGAATCAGGGTCCGAAGGTCTGGGGCCGTTGCTGGACTGGATGCGGCTGCACCTGGCCGAGCCGCTGACCGTGGCGGAGGTGGCGCGGCAGGCGAACGTGGCCGAGCGGACTCTGATCCGCCGCTTCCACACCGCCGTGGGCACCACGCCCGGCAAATGGCTCACCGCGCAGCGGGTGCTGCACGCCCGGCGGCTGTTGGAGACCACGGATCTGCCGGTGGAGCGGGTCGCGGGTCAGGCCGGGCTGGGCGGGGCGGCGAACCTGCGGCGGCACTTCACCGAAGCGGTCGGGGTAGCGCCGAGCGACTACCGCCGTACGTTCCGTACCCCAGGGTATTGATTCAATGTCCTTCGTCGGGCCTATCGTGGTCCGGAGAAGTTTTGGACTGGAGGCCCTGTGACCACCACCCGCGAGCCGTGGTGCGGCTTCGGCCGGCTCGATGACGGCGGCGCCTGGGACGACGATCCCGGTGCCGGCCCCGTCGAAGCCGACCGTTCCGGCTCCCGCGACGCCTGCGGGGGCGTGGTGCCCGCGTACTGGACGCCGTCGCCGCCCCCGCCTCCGCCGCCGATCGGCGGGCGGCCCACCATGGCCGCGTACGGGCGCGCGCTCGACCACTTCCGCAGCCATCCGGACCGCAGAGGCGGCCTGACGCATCTTCGTGAGCTGACGATCAACGGTGTGCGGGCCGGCACCATCGGCGCGCACGAGGTGCTGTGCCACGTCCGCCCGGCCGCGGTGGCGGTGTCGCTGCTGGCCGAGCGGGATCCGGCGGTGGCCCGGGTCGCAGCGCTGGTCGCCGCGCGGATCCGGACCGCCGCCGGAGTGCGGCCGGAGCGCTGGGCGGACCTGATCGACCGGGTGGAGTCCTGGACCGGGTCGCTGCTGGCGCTGCTCAGCGAGGAGGGCGACGAGCGGCCCAGCCTGCCGCCGTCGCGGCCGAACGCCTGGACCGGCCACCTGTGGCGGCCGGCGAACATCCTGCTGGCCCTGGCGCCGCGCGCGGGCGCCGAGCACTTCCTCACCGCCGGCGCGGTCGGCACCGCGGTCCGGCGCGCCGGCCTGGCGCAGCGCATGGCCGGATTCGTGCCCCTGTCCAGGCCGCTGGTGGAGCACACGCTGAGCTCGCGCGGCAGCGGCCGCGCCCGACTGCGGCTGGCGGCCAACGCCTTCACCCCGGACCCGGTGCTGGCCGAACTGCTGAACTGGGTGGGCGAGCCGGCCGTCGCCACCGCGGTGCGCGAGCACGACTTCGCCGGCGGCGCGGTGCGGTACGCGGCGTTCGAGACGGTCCGGGACCGCCCGGAGGCGCTGCGCAGGTCGCTGCGGGCGCTGCTGGACCACGGCGAGAAGCAGTTCCTTGATCTGCTCGACGCGGTGCCGGACGACGACCCGGTCTGGATCCATACCCTGATAAAGGCGGCCGGCGACGCCCTCGGCCCGGCGCCGCGCCGCGCCGCGTACGCCCGGCTGGCGGAGGTCTGCGAAGCCGAGGCGGTGTGGACGCTGGACCTGGCGGTCGCCGGCTCCCTGGAGGCGATGCTGCCGGAGGTGCGCTCGTCGATGGCGGACGCCTCGACGGCCCGGCTGGCCCAGGCCCTGCGGGCGGCGCCGTTCCAGGACCGCCTGCGCGCGGTGAACGGCGCGGCGGCGGAGCTGCGGCGGGAGGAGCTGCTCGACCGGCCGCTGCCCTGGCTGCGGTGACGAGCTCAAATCCACGCAGTTCGAACTCGCCGCGCCGAAGGTCTCCCGCGACGATCCCGGCCAGATCGCGCCCGCGCAACACTGGTTCTTTGACGTCACCGAGGCCCGAAGCCGAGGCGCGGGGTCTGACTCCGGCGACAAGGCGACCGACTCGGTCACCTTGTGCGACCCCCGTGGCTCATGCTGTCTCCCCCCACGCCCTGTGGCCGCAGTATCTTTCAGGCTAGGACGCGACCGGCTCGCCGCGGAGTCGGGCACCGGCGTCGCCGGGTGCCGCCCGCCGACCTCCCTCGCAAGATCTTTTGGCTACGATCGAGCACATGCACCAGGACGGGAGGCTCGATGCTGGAGCTTGAGGGACTACGTAAGTCTTATGGTGACCGCGTCGCGCTCGACGGCGTGACCTTCTCGGTGCGGCCGGGGGAGTTGTACGGCTTCGTCGGCACCAACGGCGCCGGCAAGACCACGACGATGCGCATCACCCTCGGCGTGCTCGAACCGGACGCCGGTACGGTGCGCTACCGGGGCAAGCCCGTCGACGCCGAGACTCGGCGGACCTTCGGTTACATGCCGGAGGAACGCGGTCTCTATCCGAAGATGCGTGTCGGCGACCAGCTGCGGTATCTGGCCGAGCTGCACGGGCTGAGCCGGGCCGAGGCCGACCGGGCCGCGACGTACTGGATGGAGCGGCTGTCGGTGATCGAGCGGGCCGGGGACCGGGTCGAGGCGTTGTCGCTGGGCAACCAGCAGCGGGTGCAGCTGGCCGCGGCTTTGGTGCATCATCCGGCGGTGCTGGTGTTGGACGAGCCGTTCTCGGGGTTGGATCCGGTCGGTGTCGACAACCTGGCCGAGGTGCTGCGGGAGCGGGCGGCCGAGGGGGTGCCGGTGGTGTTCTCCAGTCACCAGCTGGAGTTGGTCGAGCGGCTGTGCGACAGCATCGGGATCATCTACCGGGGCCGGATGGTGGCCACTGGGACGGTGGACGAGTTGCGGGCGTCGCGCTCCGAGCGGGTGCTGCGGGTCGGCACCGACGCCGCCGCGGGCTGGGCGGACCGGGTGCCGGGTGTGGTGTCGGCCGAGTATCCGGCCGGGGCGGCCACGAAGCTGTTGCTGGCGCCGGACGCCGATGACCAGGCGGTGCTGGACGCGGCGCGGGCGTTGGGGCCGGTGCGGGAGTTCACGCCGCTGCGGGCCAGTCTGGCGGAGCTGTTCCGGGAGGCGGTCGCCGACCATGACGGCGACCGCGCGGACGGAACAGCCGGCACGGACGGCCCCGGTGCCGCCGCCACGAGCGGCCCAGCCGCCCCGAGCGACACGGCTGACACCAGCAACGCCGACGGCCCCGCCGCGGAAGGAGCCCGCGCATGAACCGCAGCGCGATGCGGCTGGTCATGCGCCGCGAGTTCGTCGAGCGCGGGCGGGACCGCGGCTTCGCCATCGCCGTCGGCATCTCGCTGGCGATCGTGCTGATCTCGGTGCTGATCGCGGCGCTGGTCTCGAGCAAGAACAAGACGCCGTCCTTCGACGTCGGCTTCGCCGGCGGCCGGGCCGCGGTGGAGCAGCAGTACGCCGAGCAGGTGGCGCCGAACTACAAGATCAAGCTCAGCTCGACCATCGTGCCGGAGGACGGGCTGGACCTGGCGCGGCAGCAGGTCAAGGACGGCAAGCTCGACGCCCTGGTGGTCGACGGCCAGGTCTACGTCCAGGACACCGTCGACGCCAAGCTGGAGCCGGTGCTCGCCGGGGCGAACCTGGCGGCGCAGGTGCCGGATCTGGCTCGGGTGCAGGCGCAGAGCACTGTGAAGCTGGCGCCGAAGGATCCCGACGCCGGGCAGCGCAAGACCGTCGCGCTGATCGCCGAGATCACGTTGTTCAGCCAGATGATCGCGTACTGCATGTGGGTCGCCACCGGTGTGGTGGAGGAGAAGTCCAGCCGGGTGATCGAGGTGCTGCTGTCCACGGTCACGCCGCGGGCGCTGCTCACCGGGAAGATCATCGGCATCGGCGGTCTGGGACTGCTGCAACTGGGCGCCACGGTCGCCGTCGGGCTCGGGGCGGGCTCGGCGACCGGGGCGCTGCACATCAGCGGGCAGGTGTGGCAGACGGTGGGCATCGTCGCGGTCTGGTTCGTGTTGGGGTACATCTTCTACTCCTCCGCCTACGCCGCGGTGGCCGCGCGGGTGTCGCGGCAGGAGGAGATGCAGACCGCGGTGCAGCCGCTGAACCTGCTGCTGATGGTGCCCTACTTCACGGCGTTCGCGGCGATCGGGAACCCCGACGCCGGCTGGGTGCGCACGCTGTCGCTGATCCCGCCGTTCTCGGTGCTGATCCAGCCGGTGCGGATCGCCGGCGGGGACGCCTCGTGGTGGGAGCCGGTGGCGGCGGTCGGGCTGATGGCGGTGGCCACGGTCGGGATCGTGCTCGCCGGCGCCCGCGTATATGAGAACTCTGTTTTGCGCTTCGGTTCGAAGGTTTCGCTGCGGGCGGCCTGGACCGCGGGGAGGAAGGCTTAGCGTGCGCCGGCTCCGGATCCTGTCCCTCAACACCCTGTACAACGCCGCGCCGCGAGTACGGCTGCGGGCTCTGGCCGACGAACTGGCCGCGTCCGACTACGACGTGGTGTGCCTGCAGGAGCTGTGGATCCCGCAGAACTTCCAGCTGTTCCGCTCGCTGACGAAGGACTCCTACCCGCACGTCGCGCACGGGCTGCGGCTGCCGGTGGTGGCCGGCGGGCTGCTGACCATGTCGCGGATCCCGATCGTCGGGCACCGGTACGAGATGGTGGCCCAGAAGCGGGCGTGGCGGCGGGAGACGCTGCTGCGCAAGGGCGTGCTGATCGCCCGGCTGGCGGTGGACGGGCAGTTCCTGACCGTCGCCAACACCCACCTGTCGGCGAACATGCACGCGGACTGGTCGCGCGCGGCGCCGTTCACGAAGGTGCAGCAGCGGGAGTTGGCGACGCTGGCCGCCTCGCTGCGGCGGATCGACTCCGGGGAGCCGGTGGTCGCGGTCGGCGACTTCAACGTGCCGCGGGACTCCTGGCTGTTCGAGGGGTTCCTCGCCGCGTCCGGGCTGCGCGACGTCTTCGACGGCGACGCCGCGACCACGTTCCGGCCGGTGCCGGGGTGGGACGGGGCGGCGCTGGACCAGGTGGTGGTGTCGCCGGGGCTGGCGGCGGCGGCCGAGGTGGTGCTGCGCGACAAGGTGCGCACGGCCGACGGGCGGGACCGGTACCTGTCGGACCACTTCGGGGTGGCCGCCACGATCGGGTGAGCTCCGCCGCCGGACGTCACTGCCGCCGGTGGTCGCCGCCGGCGGGCAGATAAGAACCCAGACGCTCCCAGGCGATGATCTGGTCGACGGTCTGGTCCGGGGTGCCCGCGGAGCGGATCAGCAGCACGCCCTCCTGCGGGGTCGGCGGCTCCAGCACGGCCAGCTGGCTGCCGAGCATGTCGGCGTGGAACATGTGCCCGCGCCGGTCGGTCATCCGCTGGTGCAGGGTCTTGAGGTCGACCACCAGGTAGACCATCCGGACCTGGGGCCGGCCGGCGCGCAGGTAGTCGCGGTAGGCGCGCTTGAGCGCCGAGCAGGCGATGACGGCGGGCCGGTCGTCGGCCGCCTCCTTGTCGATCCAGCGGGCGATCTCGGCCAGCCACGGCCGGCGGTCGGCGTCGTCCAACGGCTTGCGGGCGGCCATCTTGGCCAGGTTCGCCGCCGAGTGGAAGGCGTCGCCGTCGGCCCAGTCCCAGTCCAGGCGGGTGGCCAGCCGGGCGCCGACGGTCGACTTGCCGCTGCCGGCGACCCCGGTGAGCACGACGACCGGGGGTGGGACGGGGAGTGCCATGGCACCAGGGTTACCATCGGCGGCGGCGGGCTGCGCGCCGGACAGGTCCTTTGGGGCGGTGTGCGGCACGGCGGGGACGGCGCCCGCCGGCCGGCCGGCGGGACGGCTGGAACTGCGGGAACGGCCGCCGGGGAATAAACGCCCGTCGAAGCCGTGCTGCCGCCGTCATGAGCTCAAACGACGAACCCCGCGACTGGAACGAACAGATCATCGAGGAATTCCGGGCCAACGCCGGCAGCGTGGCCCAGTTCGGCGGCAAGGGTCTGGTGCTGCTGCACCACACCGGCGCCAAGTCCGGGACCGAGTACGTCTCCCCGTTGGCGGGGGTGCCGCAGCCGGACGGCGGCTGGCTGATCATCGCCTCCAACGCCGGCCGCGCGCTGAACCCGGCCTGGTTCCACAACCTCCGGGCGAATCCGCGGACCCGGATCGAGGTGCCCGGTGACGACGCCGTGCGCACCGTGGAGGTCACCGCGAGCGTGCCCGGCGACGCCGAGCGCGACCGGCTGTTCGCCGAGGTGGTCGCCAGGCTGCCGCAGTTCGGCGAGTACCAGAAGGGCACCTCGCGCAAGATCCCGGTGGTCCTGCTGACGCCCGCGTCCTGACGGCCGGACGTCGGACGTCAGGGCCGTCAGACGCGATACAGCCGCCGGGCGATGTCCGCCGGCAGATCGTAGGGCCGCTCCTTCGGCAGGTGTTCGGCGGCGCGGTCCTTACGACCCTCTTTCAGCAGATCAGCCATCTTCCGCACAGTCGGTGTGATGTCCCGGATCTCCGTCGTCCACTTCTCGGCATAGTCGGCGACGATGTGGCGGCTCAGCCCGACCTGGATCGACCGGGCGTCCAGCGTCGCACCGGCCAGCGTCCGTTCCGGGTCCCATTGCACCCGCACCGGTGAGGTCTTCAGGTCCTGTTCCCACCGGGCCCGGTCGCCGTGGATGCCGCTCTTGTAGCCGGTCAGCACGGCCTGCGACAGCGCCGTCTCCCACCCCTCGCGGGTGATGCGCACCGCCAGGATGTGTTCCTGCCCGGGTTTGCGGGCCCAGTTGCTGCGGCCCATCATCCACAGGAACGACGGCTTGATCCACGTCATCCGGTTCAGCGAGAACGGTTCGACGAACCGCTGCTCGCGCACCGCCGGCAGGGCGATCGCCGGACTGTAGGCCTGATAGACGACGATCGTCTTCGCGTCGTAGTCGGCACGGATCTGGTGCAAAGGAAGTGTTGCCATGTGGCTCCCCCGTTCGTGGTTCTGCTGAGGGGGAGTCTTGCGCAGACGGCTGAGACGCGCGCGGGAATTTGCGTCAGCGGCCGAGCGGCTCGAGCCAGCCGTAGTGGTCGTCGGTGCCGTGCCGCCGCACCACGATCTTGCCGAAGCGGGACTTGCCGGTGATGCGGATCAGCGGGCCGTCCTCGCCGGCCTGGGTCCGGCCGCTGGTCACCGCGCGCTTGCCGAACAGGGCGCCGCCCTCGTCGATGATGCGGGCGTTCTCCGGCACGGTGATGATCGCCTTGCCGCAGAAGGTGTTGACGTCGAGGGTGATCTCCCGGCCCGGCAGCACCGCCTCGGAGAGGTTGACGATCAGGGCGCCGAACCGCGCGGTGGCGGAGGTGTGGCGCCCGGCCACCCAGCGCCCGTTCCGGATCACCTTGCTGAACGTCGCGTCCAGGGCCTGGTGCTCCACCGCGGCCAGCGCCGGGGCGCCGGGTGCGCGCAGATCGTCCGGCAGGTCGGCGGTCAGCGGCACCAGGTCCGCGCGGGTCTTGGCGCTGTAGGCGGCGTCGATGCGCTCGGCCAGCTCCGCGCTGGTCAGCCGGCCCTGGGCCAGGGCCTCGGCCAGGATGGCCGCGACCTCGTCGCGTTCGGCGTCCGAGGCACGGACCGCCGGCGCGGCGTCGCGCGCTGGTTCGGGGAGCACCGGGGCGGAATCGCCGTCATCGGCCACGGGGGTCATGACCGCAGCGTACCGGGAAAACGCGGAGATCGCGATATGTCGCGTCTGGCGGGCGACACCGCGCCGCGGCGCGTCAGTCCCGGGCCGGCGGCGGCACGATCGCGTCGATCTCCGCCAGCTGCTCGGCGGTCGGCTCCCACGAGCCGGCGGCCGCGTTGGCGCGGACCTGGTCGGGGTTCATGGCGCCGGAGATCACCGAGGCGCAGCCGGGCTGGGCCGCCAGGGCCCCGATGCCGACGTCGAGCAGAGTGCGGTCGTTCTTCTCGGCCCAGGCGGTCAGCGCCTCGACCTTGTCCAGGCGGTCCTCGGTCACCCACTCGGCCCGCTGCGCCAGCCGGGCGTTCCCCGGGATCTCCTGGCCGCGGCGGATCTTCCCGGTCAGCAGGCCGTTGGCCAGCGGGAAGTACGGCAGCACGCCGAGCCCGAAGCGGACGGCGGCGGGCACCACCTCCGACTCGGCGCCGCGGACCAGCAGCGACCAGTGGTTCTGCGCGGAGATGAACGGAGCGGCGTGGAGCTGCTCGGCGACGTAGTGCGCCTCGGCGATCTGCCAGCCGCTGAAGTTGGAGTTGCCCAGGTAGCGGACCTTGCCCGCCCGGACCAGATCGTCCAGGGCTGACAACGTCTCCGCGATCGGGGTGTGCGGGTCCGGCGTGTGCAGCTGGTACAGGTCGATGTGGTCGGTGCGCAGCCGCTTCAGCGAGGCGTCGACCGCCCGCCGGAGGTAGGCGCGGCCGCCCTTGGCGCCGGCCGCCGGACCGTACTTCATGTCATAGCCCTGATGCCCGAACTTGGTCGCCAGCACCACCTTGTCGCGGCGGCCGGTCAGGACCTCGCCGAGGAACTCCTCGGACTGCGTGTCGCCGTACATGTCGGCGGTGTCCAGCAGCGTGATCCCGGCGTCCAGCGCGGCGTCCACGACGCGCCGCGTGCCGGCCACGTCCAGGCGGCGGCCGAAGTTGTTGCAGCCCAGGCCCACGACGGACACCAACAGACCGGAATTCCCCAGGTGGCGATAGCGCATACGGCGATCCTAGAGGCTCCCCGGCGCCGTGGCGTCCCGGCTTCGGCCGTTCCTGCACGCTCAGCCGTTCAGCAGTCTCAGCCGTTCAAGAACTCCACCGGCACCTCGACCAGCCGCGACCGGACGAACTCCCCGAGTCCCTTGGCCTGCGGGTCGGCGCGCGTGGAGGAGGCGACGCCCTCCCCGAGCAGCCCGTACACGACGAAGTTCAGCGCCCGCAGGTTCGGCAGCTCGAACCGCTCCACGCGCAGATCGGTCGACTCCGGCACCAGCTTCTGGAAGGTGTCCACATCCAGCGTCTCGCACAGCCACGCATAAGCACGGTCGCTCCGGGTCCACAACCCGACGTTCGCGTTGCCGCCCTTGTCGCCCGATCGCGCTCCGCAGACCAGGCCGAGCGGCGCCAGCCGCCGCATGCCGTCGGAGACGAACCGCGGCGGCGGCGCCGGGGTGTCCAGGTGCAGCGCCTGCCCCATCGGGCGGCGGCACGGCTTGATCGGCACCCGCTCGCCGTCGGGCAGCACGGCGACGTGGTCGACGTGGCGGTCCTGGATCAGCGTCGGCCAGTAGACGCCGTACTCCTGCTCCCGGGTGGGCGGCGCGGTCGGATGGAAGCCGGAGTAGCCGGACAGCGCCAGGCCGGTGACGGCGCCGGTGAAGGCCTGCCCGACCTTGTCCGGGTCCTTGTCCTTGACCGTGATGTGCAGGTAGGCCGTGGCCTCCTCGCTGGTGCGGGCCTGCTCGGCCGGCTTGTCGCTGCGTTGTAACCGGACGTCGACGGACTCGAAGCGCCGGCGCCCGCCCAGGGTGTCGAAGATCTGCGCCTCGGCCAGGCCGGCCTTGGCCTCGACGTCCAGGCCGGTGATGCCCAGGGTGATCGAGTTGCGGTAGCCGCCGCGGTAGTTCAGCGCCACCTTCAGCTTGTGCGGGCCGGTCATGCCCTTCACCCCGCTGATCCGGACCCGGTCCGGCGCCTGCTGCGTCAGCCGGACGGTGTCGAAGTGGGCGGTCACGTCAGGGTTCGTGTACGCCGGGCCCTCGATCTCGTAGAGCAGCTGTGCGGTGACGGTGCCGACCGAGACCACGCCGCCGGTGCCCGGGTGCTTGGTGATCACGGCCGAGCCGTCGTGCGCGATCTCGGCGATCGGGAAGCCGGGCACCCGGGTGTCGGGCAGTTCGTCCAGGAACGAGTAGTTGCCGCCGGTGCACTGCGGGCCGCACTCGATGACGTGCCCGGCCGCCACCGCGCCGGCCAGGGCGTCCCAGTCCTCGCCGCTCCAGCCGTGCCACCAAGCGGCCGGGCCCACGACGAGCGAGGCGTCGGTGACCCGGCCGCAGACCACGATGTCCGCGTCCCCCGCTAAGGCCGCGGCGATGCCCCAGGCGCCGAGGTAGGCGTTGGCCGACACCGG
Organism: Catenulispora sp.; assembly: GCA_013361685.1. Lineage (GTDB taxonomy): Bacteria > Actinomycetota > Actinomycetes > Streptomycetales > Catenulisporaceae > Catenulispora. The sequence goes on along the minus strand of JABFXP010000394.1, from coordinate 16,921 downwards.
CTCCAGCGCGGGGTCGAACGGCGCGCCGGTGTCCAGGTTCTGGAAGTCCACGCCCTTGGCGCGCAGTTCCGGCAGGCGCGGCAGCAGGTCGTCGCCCTCGACATGAGCCACCTTCAGCCGCAGGCCCAGATGCGCGACCAGGGCGCGGACGTCCTCGGCCAGCCGGGCCGGCTCCAGGCCGCCGGCGTTGGCCACGACCTTGACGCCGCGTTCCTGGCAGGTGCCGAGCACCTGGTTCAGCTGCGCCAGGAAGGTGCGGGCGTAGCCGGGGCCGCCGCGCTGCCGGGCCTTGTGCAGAATCAGCATCGTGAGCTCGGCGAGGTAGTCGCCGGTGAGCACGTCGATCGGGCCGCCGTCCACCATCTCCCGGGCTGCGGACAGGCGATCGCCGTAGAAACCGGAGGCGTTGGCGACGCGTACCGGGCGACGTGGGGGGACGACCTGCGTGTTCACTTCACGAACTCCTCGCAGTGTGAACTGAGTTCTCTCGGTGACTTTACTCGCGGGGTGCCCCCTGGCGGGCCAGTAGCGCGCAGGATTTCCTACAACGGGTGAAGGCGGGCCCGGTGCGGAGGTCACGGATCGTCATGCGGCGTGCTACGGCCATGAGTCGATCCTCCGACGGATCGCAGGGCCCGACAAGTCAACCCCCAGGCTGATTCCAACCCCGCCGACGCGACCTATCGTGAAGCCATGACAGTCGACGACCTGACTCCTCAGGAGATCGCCGCGGCCCTGGCCGCCCGTCGTGAGCTGGGCGCGGAGTACGAGCGGGAGATCGCCGCCTCGCTCGCCGACCGGATGCAGCGGCGCATCGACGCCGAGGTCTCGGCCCGCTCCGGCGAGGACCAGAAGTCCGCTCCGAGTCCTCGCCACGACCTGGAGATCGCCGATTCGGTGACGGCGCGCTGGACGGCCCTGGGCTCGCTGGCCGCCGGGACCATCGTCACCATCACCACCAGCGGGTCCGACACCGACCACGGGGCGACCTCGGCGACGTGGTTCGGGATCATCGTCATCAACCTGGCGGTGAACCTGGGACGGCGCCGGCGGCGGAACCGGGGCTGAGGCGCGATCAGGGTCCGGATCCGCGAGGAATCCGAACCCTGATGCGGCGTCGGTGGCTCAGCGCTCCGGCAGCGGCTGCGGCGCCGGGGTGCCGGAGTAGTGCGCGGCCGGCCGGATGATCTTCGAGTCCCGGGCCTGTTCGAGGATGTTCGCGCACCAGCCGATGACCCGGGAGGTGGCGAACGTCGGGGTGAACATGTCGCGCGGGACGCCGGACAGCTCCATCACCACGCCGGCGTAGAACTCGACATTGGTGTACAGCTGGCGCCCCGGCTTGAGCTCGGCGAGCGCCTTGAGCACGTGCTCCTCCACCGAGACCGCGAAGTCGACCAGGTCGCCGCCCAGGCGCTGGGCGACGCCGCGCAGCATGACCGAGCGCGGGTCGTCCGTACGGTAGACCGGATGGCCGAATCCCATGATCCGGGCGCCGGCCTCGACCTGTTCCCGGACCCATTCCTCGGCCTTGTCCGGGGTGCCGATCTCGTCCAGGGTGTCCAGGGCCCGGGACGGCGCGCCGCCGTGCAGCGGGCCGGACAGCGAGCCCAGCGCGCCGGTGACCGCGGCCGCCAGGTCGGCGCCGGTGGAGGCGATGACCCGGGCGGTGAAGGTGCTGTTGTTGAAGCCGTGGTCGACGGTCGAGATCAGGTACTGCTCGATCGCACGGGCCTGCTCCGCCGTCGGCTCGGTGCCGTTGAGCATGAACAGGTAGTTCGCGGCGTAGGACAGGTCGTCGCGGGGCTCGACCGGTTCCAGGCCCTTGCCCAGGCGGTGGATCGCGGTCAGCACGGTCGGTGCCAGGGCACTGATGTACAGCGCGTCGCCGCGCCGCGTCTGCTCGTCGATGTCGTACAGGGGGCGCATTCCGCGCTGCCCGGCCAGCAGCGGCAGCACGGCGCGCAGGCCGTTCATCGGGTCGCCGTGCACCGCCTCGGCGATGGCCGGCAGCAGGGCCTTGACGGCGGCGGGCAGGTGCCGCAGCGGCACCGTCTCGGCGTCGAACCGGGCCCGCTGCTCCGGGTCCGGCAGGTGGCCGTCGATCATCAGGACCCAGACGTCCTCCAGGGTCCGCTTCTCGGCGAGCTCGACCGCGTTGTACTGGCGGTAGTGGTAGAAGCCTTCCTCGCCGCGCACGTCGCCGACCTCGGTGTCGGTGACGATGACGCCGGCCAGGCCGCGCGGGACTTCCACGGTGGTGACGCTCCGCGTGGGGCGAGGCTGCTCGGATCCGAGCATCGTCGTGCCTCCTTGGGTGATTGTGTCGTCACCCCGATCTTGGGCACCGCGCGCACCGGGCGTCAATCGGTGCGTTCGGTGATATGTGATGATCATGGGGTGTACGCTGGCGCGGTGACGGATGTGATCTCCCTCACCGGGCTGGTCAAGACCTTCGGACGGGGCTCGGGCGCGACCCGGGCGCTGGACGGGCTGGACCTGGTGGTCGCCCCCGGCGAGGTGCACGGTCTGCTCGGCCCGAACGGCGCCGGGAAGTCCACCACGCTCAGGATCCTGTTGAGCCTGCTGCGCCCGGACGCCGGGCAGGTGCGGCTGTTCGGCCGCGACGCCTGGCGCGACGCGGTGGCCCTGCACCGCCGGCTGGCCTACGTCCCCGGCGATGTGGCCTTGTGGCCGGATCTGTCCGGCGGCCAGGTGCTGGCGATGCTGACGAAGCTGCGCGGCGCCGGCGGGGAGCCGAAGCGGCTGCCGGAGCTGCTGGAGCGCTTCGACCTGGACCCGGGGAAGAAGGGCCGCGCCTACAGCAAGGGCAACCGCCAGAAGGTGATGCTGGTCGCCGCCTTCGCCTCCGACGCCGAACTGCTGGTGCTGGACGAGCCGACCAGCGGCCTGGACCCGCTGATGGAGGCCGAGTTCCGGGCCTGCCTGGCCGAGGAGAAGGCCCGCGGGCGGACGATCCTGCTGTCCAGCCACATCCTGTCGGAGGTGGAGGCGGTCTGCGACCGGGTGAGCATCGTGCGGCGCGGCCGGGTGGCCGAGTCCGGGACGCTGGCCGAGCTGCGGCATCTGACGCGGACGCTGGTGCGGGCGGAGGTGGAGCGGCTGCCGGCGGGGTTCGAGCGGTTCCCGGGACTGCACGAGGTGCGGATCACGGAGATCGGGCGGTCCGCGGGGGAGGGGCCGGTGGCGGCGGGCGGCGGTGGTTCGGTGGAAAGCAGGGCTGAGGCTGGCGGTGGCGCTGCGATCGGCGCTGCTGCCGATGCCGGTGCCGGAGCTGCACCGGGCGGCGGCGTGCGCCTGGAATGCACCGTCGACACCGACCAGCTCTCGGCGCTGATGGTGGCCCTCGGAGCCGAGGGAATCAGGTCTTTGACGAGTCGTCCGCCGACGCTGGAGGAGCTGTTCCTGCGGCACTACGCGGCGTGAGCGGGAGTACGAGCACGAACACGGTGCGGCCGGGCTCGGAGGCGACCGCGATCTGGCCGCCGTGCGCCTCGGCGATCGCCTGGCTGATCGCCAGGCCCAGGCCGGTGCTGCCGGAGGCGCGGGAGCGGGTCGGGTCGCCGCGGGTGAAGCGGTCGAAGGCGCGGGCCGCGAGGTCGGGGGGCAGGCCGGGGCCGGTGTCCTGGACGGTGAGCCGGATCGAGTCGCCGCGCCGCGCTATGCCGACGGTGATCCGGGTGCCGGCCGGGGTGTGCACGCGGGCGTTGGTCACCAGGTTCGCGACGGCCTGGGCCAGGCGGTGCGGGTCGCCGGGGACGAGGACCGGGTCGGTCGGCAGGTCCAGGCGCCAGGTGTGGAGCGTGCCGGGCGTCTCCTGCTCGGGCACGTGGTCGGCCGCCTGGGCGTTGTCGACGGCGTTGAGGACCAGCAGGGTGAGGTCCACCTCGGCCGATTCCAGCGGCCGGCCGGCGTCCAGGCGGGCCAGCAGCAGCAGGTCGTCGACGATCGTGCCCATCCGGCGGGCCTCGGCCTCGATGCGGGTCAGGGCGTGGTGCGGGTCGTCGCCGCGGCGCAGGGCCAGTTCGGCGTGCCCGCGGACCGAGGCCAGCGGGGTGCGCAGCTCGTGGCCGGCGTCGGCGGCGAAGTCGCGCAGCCGGCGCTCCACCGCCTGGCGGCGGGCCAGGGCGTCGTCGATGTGGCCGAGCATGCGGTTCAGCGAGGCGCCGACGCGGCCCACCTCGTCCCGCCGGTCGGCGTCGGGGACCCGCACGTCCAGCGCCACCGCGCCGCTGGCCAGCGACAGGGTGCTGACCTGCTCGGCGGTCGTGGCCACCCGGTCCAGCGGCCGCAGCGCCAGCCGCACCCAGGCCGCGCCGCCCAGGGCCGCCAGCACCACCGCGCCGCCGAACAGCGCGAGCTCGGTCAGGGCGAGCTCGCGCACCGTGTCCTCGACGTGCTCCAGCGGCAGGCCGGTGACCAGGGTGTCGCCGTCGTAGCCGGTCACCGCGCGCAGCCGGTACGTCCCGAGGCCGGGCAGCCGCACCGTGTGCGCCGAGCCGTCCGTCGGCAGCGCGAGCAGCTCGCGGGTGTTGGCCGGGGACAGGGCGACCGTGTCGCTGCCGGTGGTCCGGTCGATGACGCCGGCCTGCGTCACCACGCCGGCCGCCGCCCGGGCGCCGAACGTGCCCAGCGCCTGCCCGCGGGTGTCGCCGTCAGGACTCTGCGTCATCCCGTACTCCAGGCTCTGCGCGAACCGGGGCCCGGCGGTGACCAGCTGCTGGTCCAGCCGGTCCACCAGGAACGCGCGCAGCAGCGCCGCGGTGGCGAGCCCCACCCCGGCGAAGATCACCACCAGCAGCACCACCAGCCCCAGCGTCAGCCGGCCCCGCAGCGTGCGCGGCCGCAGCCGCCTGCCGGTGCGCAGCTCAGGACGCCTCACCGTGCGGCCCCCGCCGACCGCCGCGTCACGGCGCCGCGGCCTTGATCACGTACCCGGCCCCGCGCACCGTGTGGATCATCGGCGGCCGGCCGGCGTCGACCTTCTTCCGCAGATAGCTGATGTAGAGCTCCACCACGTGAGCCTGCCCGCCGTAGTCGTAGGACCACACCTCGGTCAGGATCTGCGACTTGCTCAGCACCTGGCGCGGATGGCGCATCAGGAACTGCAACAGCCCGAACTCCTTCGGGCTCAGCTCGATCGGCTCCCCGCCCCGGGTGACCTCCCGCGCCGTCTCGTCCAGCACCAGGTCGCCGACCACCAGGCAGTCCGGCCCGGGGGCCTTCCCGGACCGGCCGCGGGCGGTGCGGCGCACCAGGCTGCGCAGCCGCACCACCACCTCGTCGAGGCTGAACGGCTTGGCCACGTAGTCGTCGCCGCCCGCGGCGATGCCGGCGATCCGGTCCTCCACGGCGTCGCGCGCGGTCAGGAACAGCACCCGCACCTCCGGCCGGGAGGCGTGGATCCGCCGCATCACCTCCATGCCGTCCAGGTCCGGCAGCATCATGTCCAGCACCACGGCGTCGGGCCGGTACGTCGCCGCCGCCGAGACCGCCTCGCGGCCGTCGTGCGCGCCGACCGCCTCCCAGCCCTCGTGCCGCAGCGCGCCGCAGACCACCTCCACCAGGTCCGGCTCGTCGTCGACGACGAGGAAGCGCCACGGTTCGGTCGGGTTCACGGAGCTCACAGCCATGGCGCCATGGTGCTGGGCTTGCGTGAAGATTGCCTAAGGATTCGCCCCGGATCGCCGCCGTTCTGAGGAAACTCAAAGGAAGCGCTGTTTATCTCGGCTCATGAGCACGACCGCAATACGTCGCGACACCGCTCCGGCCCGGAGCCGGACGTCGCCGGAGACCGTCCCCCGGCTCGCCCTGGCGCTGGTGGCGCTCGGCGCCGCCGCCGTGCTGGCCGCGTGGTGGCGCAGCACCGGCAACGTCACCGGCGCGGCCGGCTGGCTGACCGGCGCCGGGCGCATCACCGGCCTGCTCGCCGGCTACCTCGCGCCGGTCCTGCTGCTGCTCATGGCCCGGATCCCGGTGCTGGAGCGGCGGGTCGGCAGCGACCGCCTGGCCCGCTGGCACGCCTTCGGCGGCCGGTACCTGGTGTACCTGGTCATGGCGCACATCCTGACGATCACCTGGGGCTACGCTCTCACTGACGGTAAGAATCCGGTGGCCGAGGGTGTCGACATCGTCTTCCACTACCCGGAGATGATCAAGGGGACGCTGGCCACGATCCTGATGCTCGGCACCGGCGTGGTGTCGGCACGGGCCGCCCGGCGGCGGATGAGCTACGAGACGTGGTACTACCTGCACCTGGCCACGTATCTGGCGATCGCGCTGGCGTTCAGCCACCAGATCGTCAACGGCGCCGAACTGTCGGTGCAGCCGGAGCGGACGCTGTGGTGTGCGTATTACGTGCTGGCCGCGGTGGTGCTCGGCTGGTACCGGCTGTGGCTGCCCTACCTCCGGGACCGGCGGCACAAGCTGCGGGTGCACTCGGTGGTGCCGGAGCGGCCGGGTGTGTACTCGGTGATCCTCCGGGGCGAGCGGCTGGACGAGCTCAAGGCGCGTCCGGGGCAGTTCTTCCGGTTGCAGTTCCAGACGCGGGGACTGCGGTGGGTGACGAACCCGTACTCGCTGTCGGCGCCGCCGCACGCGAACTTCCTGCGGTTCACGGTGAAGAGTCTCGGCTCGCACAGCGCCGCGGTGGCCGGGCTGCCGCCGGGGACGAAGGTCCGGGCCGAGGGGCCGTACGGGGCGTTCACGGAGGAGAAGGCGCGGTCGCCGCACGTGCTGCTGATCGCCGCCGGAGTCGGCATCACGCCGATCCGCGCGCTGTTCGAGACGCTGCCCGGCCGGGTGACACTGGTCTACCGGGAAGGCAGCGAGGAGCAACTCCTGTTCCGGCCGGAACTGGAGGAGATCGCCAAGCGGCGCGGGGCGCGGCTGGTGTACCTGGTCGGCAGCCGGCGGCGGCACGGCAAGACGCTGACCGCTAAGGGACTGACGCACCTGGTGCCCGGGCTCACCGGACACGACGTGTACCTGTGCGGTCCCGAACCGATGCAGCGCGCAGTGATCGCGGCGCTGCGGGAGGCCGGGGTGCCCGGCAGCCGGATCCATCACGAATCGTTCGAGTTCTAGAAAGGCCGTTGCATGCGCCGCGCGATAGTCACCGGTACCGCGACCGTCTCGGGTGTCGTGCTGCTGCTCGGATTGAAGCCGCACGACGACACCCCCACCGCCGGGAAGGGGACGCTGTCGATCAGCTCGTCGGATCAGTCGAGCCAGTCGAACCTGTCCGCTCAGTCGGGTGGTCAGTCGGGTCAGTCGGGCCAGTCCGGTCAGTCCGGTCAGTCCGGAAACCAGGGTTCCGGCACCACCAGCACGCCGAAATCACCGGGTAGCAGCACCCCCGGCTCGGGCACGAGCACGACCGCCGGTTCGTCCGGAACCAAGTCCGTCACCGGCGACGCCGTGGACACCCGCTACGGACCGGTCCAGGTCGCCATCACCTACAGCGGCAAGAAGATCACGAAGATCGACGTCGTGGAGTACCCGACCGAGAGCGGCCGGGACCGCGAGATCAACAGCTACGCGATTCCGCAGCTGAACCAGGAGGCGATGGCGGCCCAGAGCGCCAACATCGACGGCGTCTCCGGAGCGACCTACACCGCCGAGGGCTACCAGCGGTCGCTGCAAAGCGCGCTGGACAAGGCGGGCCTGTGAGCGTCCGGCACGTCGAGGCGGTGATGGGCACGGTCTTCTCGATCGTGGCCGACGTCGAGGACGGCATCGAGGCGGCGGTCGCGCGCCTGCACGAGATCGACGCCAAGTTCTCGACCTACCGGCCGGACAGCCCGATCAGCCGCATGGCGCGCGGCGAACGCGTGCCGTACGACCCGGAGGTCGCCGACGTGCTGGAGCGCTGCGCCGAAGTCGAGGCCGCCACCGGCGGCGCGTTCAGCGCCCGCCCGGCCGGCCGCCTGGACCCCAGCGGCTGGGTGAAGGGCTGGGCGATCGAGGAGGTCAGCACGTTGCTGGCCCGGGCCGGGTCGCGCAGCCACCTGATCGTCGGCGGCGGCGACGTGCAGGCGAAGGGTGAAGCCGACCCGGGCCGGCCGTGGACCGTGGGCATCGCCGACCCGCTGCGCCCCGGCCGGTACACCGCGCTGGTCTCCGGCCGCGACTTCGCCGTCGCCACCTCCGGCGTGGCCGAACGCGGCGACCACATCCTCGACCCCGCCACCGGGCTGGCGGCCACCGGCTTCGCGTCGGTCACGCTGATCGGCGACCGCATCGCGCACACCGACGCCTACGCGACCGCGGTGTTCGCGATGGGACCGGATCGCGGGCTGGCATGGATCGAGGAGCACGAGGGCTTCGAAGCCTATGCGGTGCTGCCCGGAGGCCAGACTGTGGAGACCGGTGGGTTCGCGGAGTACCTGACGGGATGAGCGGTACACGGCCGAGTCCCCGGTACCCCCAGGAATCAATCGTCTAGAACGGATCGGAGCGGTCCGCCACGACGTCCGCGATCGACGCCGCGTCCCGGGAGCCGTCGGCCGGGAGCACGCGGATGCGGACAGCCGGACCGTGGCGGCGCGCCGAGATGCGTGCCGCCGTCGTTCCGCCGCCCCACTGCGCGCCGCTACCCGATCCGCGCCTCGGCGGCGAGCATCGCCGTCAGGGCCTCCGGGTCGGCGAGGTGCTCGGGCAGCCCGCGGGCGCGGAACCACTGCGCGACGTTGCGGACGTCGCGGGCCAGGAAGTCCCGGCCGTTGGGGTTCACCACCACGTCCACCACCTGCGGCAGGTCGATGAGGACCAGGCGGCCGCGGTGCACCAGGAGGTTGTACGGCGACAGGTCGCCGTGGGTCTGGCCGCGCTCGGCCAGCGCCAGCAGCGCCCCGACCAGCTGCTCCCAGAGGTCCTCCAGCTCCTCGGGCCCCGGCTTGAGCTGCGCCAGCCGGGGCGCGGCGGTGCCGTCCGGGTCGCCGATGAACTCCATCAGCAGCTCCGAGCCGTAGATCTGCACCGGGTACGGCACCGGCACGCCGGCCTGCCACAGCCCGGACAGCGCGGCGAACTCCGCGATCGCCCACTGCTGCGCGATCAGGTTCATGCCGAAGGAGGAGCGGCTCTCGATGGCCCGCATGTCGCGGGTGCGGCGCACCCGGCGGCCTTCGAGGTAGCCGGAGTCGCGGTGGAAGGTGCGGTGCTCGTCGGAGCGGTAGCGCTTGGCGGCCATGGTGACCTCCTGGCCGGTCTCCGGCGAGACCCGGCGCAGCAGGAAGACGTCGGCCTCCTTGCCGGTCTTCAGCACGCCGAGCTCGTGGTCGCAGGCCCCCTGCTCGGTGATCACCCACTCCGGGAGCGGGTCCGGCCCGTGACTGGCGTCGGGCCAGTTGGACCAGCGGTCGCCTTCGGGCGGCGCGAGTTCCTGGTTCTCCCGCTCGATGGCCAGGCGCGCCTTTTCCTCGAGGGTGAGGCGGCCCTTGCGCGTCGGGTTGGCCAGATGCGGGTTCTGGCGCCGGCGCATGCGCTCCGGGCGCGCGGAGGCGGCGTCGTCGAACTCGTCGATGCCGTCGGCGTCGTCGGCGTCGTCGAGATCGCCGAAGAGCGAGAACCCGGAGAGGTCGTCGAAGTCGTCGAAACGGTCGAGCTCGTCGAAGCCGTCGACGTCAGAGGAAGCGTTGAAGTCGTCGTTCAGATACTGCGAGTGCTGAGGCACTGTGGTGTTCTCCATGTGGAAAGGAGGGAAATGTAACGGGATTCCGCGCGCGCGGCAGTGACGACAGTGGTCACCGTCCCCACCTCCTTCCAGGAGAGACATAGCCACGATCTTGTGATCGGCGACGACACCGAGGTTTGCACGGACTCCGACGCGACGCAACTGGTTTTTCGCCCCCTCGCTACGATCAAGGAGTGAGCGAGGAAGCCGAGGCGGGCGCGGTCCGGTGGGTCCGCGCCGCTCAGCGCGGCGACGCCCTGGCGATGACCCGCCTGCTGGACGAGCTGACTCCCTACGTCGGACGGCTCTGCGCGCCGATCGCCCTCGCGGACGGCCCGGACGCCGCGCAGGAGGCGCTGATCGCGGTGTTCCAGAACCTGGGCGGCCTGCGCGAGCCAGCGGCCCTGTACGGCTGGGTGCGCCGGATCGCGGTCCGGGAGGCGGTCCGGGTCGCACAGCGTGGCGCCCGGCAGCAGCCGGCGGAACTGGCCGAACTGCCGGCGCCGGGCAGTGCGGAGTTGGCGGTGGACGTGCAGGATGTGTTGAACCGGCTGTCCCCGGAGCACCGGGCCATCCTCATGCTGCGCGAGGTGGAGGGACTGGACGAGCGCGCGGCCGCCGACGTGCTGGCGGTGTCGGCGGGCACCGCGAAGTCGCGGCTGAGCCGGGCGAAGTCGGCGTTTCGGAAGGCGTGGGACTCATGAGCGGGCGCACAGCGGGGACCGGAACCAGCCGGTGGCCGGTCGCGGACCTGGATCCGGTACGCCGCATGCAGGTCCTGGCCTCGGCCCTGCCCGGCGGCGGCTTCGCGCGCGTGCGGATCGCGGCCCCGTACGAGCGCGTCTGGGACTACCTCGCCGACCTGGACCGCAGCATCCCCGAACTGATCGGCTTCATCCGCCGCTTCGAGCTCCGCGACGACGGCACCGCGACCGCCACCGGACGCCTCGGCAACCGCGGCCGCTTCGACGTCGACCTGCGCGACGGCTGGTGCGTCATGCAGGACCGGTTCGTGGTCGGCGGGTTCGCCGCCGTCGCCGACGGCGAGACGACGCTGCTCGCCGCCTGCGGCGCGGTGCGGGTGCGCGGCGTGCGCCGGCTCACGCCCCTGATGCTCGGTGACCGGACCGTGCTGCGCACGCTGACGAAGGTGCGGCACAAGGTCGAGCTGCCATGACCCGCTAGGCCTGAGCCTCGATCCGCCGGCGCGACGGATGACGCCGAGGTCTCAGACCACGAACTTCCGCACCTCCTCCGCGACCACCTCCGGCCGCTCCTCCGGCAGCAGATGTCCCGCCTGCGGCACCACCACGACCCGCAGCTCGTCCGCGTGCCGCTCGCCGCCTTCCAGCACCGCCGGCGGGATCACCACGTCGCGTTCGCCGCCGATGATCAGCGTCGGCACCGTCAGCCGCGCCGTGCGATAGCGGCCGCGCGGGTGCCTGAAGATCTCCTGCCAGACATACGCCGCGTTCAGCTGCTCGCCGGCGCGCGCGTGGCCGGGATCGCGCAGCAGGTCGGTGTAGACGTGGAGATCTTCCCGCTGCCACAGTCCCGGATCGCCGGACCAGTGCCGGAGGAGGAATCCCGCGAATCCGGTGCGCCGGAGCACGAAGCGGCCCAGCGGCGGATGCTCGATGAGCGCCGTGTGCCACATCCGCCACAGATTCGGCAGCACGTGGCGGTGTTCCGGCCACATGTGCGTCATGTTCACCGACACCAGGGCGCTGATCCGCTCCGGATGCCGCAGTGCCGCGGCGAATCCGACCCAGCCGCCCCAGTCGTGGCCGACCAGCGCAGCCCGCGGGATGCCGAGTTCGTCGAGTACTGCGATCACGTCGTCGGCGAGGCTGCCGGTGCTGTAACCATGCCGCGCGGCTTCGGTCCAGCCGAAGCCGCGCAGGTCGACGGCCAGTACCCGGTGCTGCGCGGCGGCGAGCAGCGGCATGACGTGGCGCCAGGCGTACCAATGCTGGGGGAATCCGTGCACGAGCACGATCGGCGTGCCGTCGGCCGGCCCGGTCTCGGCGATGTGGAACCGGACGCCGCGCGCTGTCACGGAGCGGTGGCGGACGTCGGGCAGGTGGGGCAGCTCAGGTAGCGCGGGCGATTCGGCCAGCCCGGCCAGCTCTGACGGCTCGGCTGTCTGGGACTTCGAATGGACGGACAAGGGTGACCCCTCCGGTTTCGACTGCGGTGGATGCTGTCGATGCGAAGAGGGGCCACCCCGCCTATTCGTTCCCTCTGTGGGGCGGGAACAACTATGTGATGTGTGTCACGTTACTGAGCGAGACCGAAAGCGTTGACCAATTGGCCGTCGGCGGTGTCGCCCTCCAGCGACCACGTCATGTCTCCGCGCAGTCCCAGAGCCTTGATGAACAGCACCTTCTCGCGGATGCTCTGCGGGTCGTCGAAGGTCCAGAACGTCTTGGTCGCCGGGTCGTACTTGTAGGCGGCCCGGGAGAACGGGTCGTGGTAGACCGTTCCGGGCTGTGCCGCGATCTGGTTGTAGTTGACGTCCGCCGCCACGCCGGTCGCGCTTTGGAAGAGCCCGTCGTTGTGCGGCCCGGGCGCGACACCGGTCCAGCCGTGCGCGTAGAACGGGATCGAGATCGCGATCTTGCGCGGGCTGGCTCCCTGCGCGAGATAGTTGGCGACGACTTCGGCGACCGAGATCTCGCCGTTGTCCGGATAGGGGTTGCTGCGCGTCGCGCGCGGTGCCGGATCGAACGGCGACGGGAACAGGTTCGACTGCGACTCGGTCGGGCCGGTGGTCTCCCACGGGCCGTGGAAGTCGAAGGTCATCACGTTCATCCAGTCCACGATCCGCGAGACCGGACCCACTTCGATGTGCGAGACCTTCTCCGGGCCGGACGGCGTGTCGGCGGTGAGCAGGTAGTGCTTGCGGTCAGCGGAACCCTGAGCGTCCAGCTGGCTGCGCAGCTCCTGCAACAGCAGGGTGAAGTTGTGGGTGTCCTGCGGTCCGTGCGGGTTGCCGTTGCCGACCTCGTCCGGGTACTCCCAGTCGATGGCGATGCCGTCGAACAGCCCGGCGGCGGCGCCCGGGGCGACGCCCGGCAGGTTCCCCTTGATGTACATGTCGATGCAGGACTGCGCGAACTTCGCGCGCGACTGGGGCGTCGCGGCGGCGGCGGAGAAGTTGGTCGACTCCGACCAGCCGCCGACCGACATCACGATCTTGAGGTTCGGATACGCCTTCTTCAGTTCCGCCAGCTGGTGGAAGTTGCCGGCGACCGGCTGGGTCCAGGTGTCGGAGGTGCCGTCGACGGAGTTCGCGCCGTCGATCGGCTTCTGCCAGTCCGCCCACGGGTCGGCGCTGGCGCAGGTGCCGTCGGCGGCGATGTTGGAGAAGGCGTAGTCGATCTCGGTGAGCTTGTTCACGGCTCCGGAGGTGATCAGGTTCTTTGTGTAGAACCCTGAATAAACACCCCACTGGGTCAGATATCCGACCGAGACTCTGCCGTTGTCCCCTCCTGAGTGGGCTTCGGCGGGGCCGGCGGCGGCGAGCGGTGCTAACGCGAGACTCAGAACCGCGGCGGCCGACAAGGCGGCGCGGCGTTGTTTGGTAGGGCGGCGCATAGGGCTCCTCGAACGGGACGAGAGGGGTCTAGACCAGCCTGGCGTGCGCAATAGTCCTCGCTCGGAACCTCGCGGTCAAGCCCCTCGTGAGAACCTTTGCCATCGGCTGACCAGCGCGGGAATGTTCATGGCGTTATCCAGGTGGTTTAGACCTTGGTCTAGACCTCACCCTTGACAGCCCTCGAGGACAGCAGTACTTCTTCGCTGAGGTACCCGATCCGTTTTTAGCGGCGCCGCTTCGCGGATCAGCTCCATGCGCCATGGCTTCCCATCCGAGAACTCCCGCCACAGGAGAGTGCGAAAGGCATGAGAGCGTCACGAAGATCAGCCCTGACCGCGGTGCTGGCCTCCGCGGTCATCGTCGCGGGTGCGACCGCCGCCATCGGCGCCGGTTCCGCCCCCGCCGCTGCCGCCCACACCAACACCACCGGGGCAGCGGCCACTTCCGGAGGGATCAAGGTCGCCTACTTCGACCAGTGGTCCATCTATCAGAACGCGTACTACCTCAAGAACGTCGACACCTCCGGTGCCGCCGACAAGCTGAACTACCTGCTGTACGACTTCGAGAACATCGACCCCACCAACCTGACCTGCTTCGAGACCACCAAGGCGACCGACCCGGACCCGGGCGGGGAGAGCGACCCGAACGCCGGTGACGGCGCCGGCGACTCCTTCGCCGACTACCAGAAGTCGTTCGACGGCTCGATCAGCGTCGACGGCACCTCCGACGCCTACGGCATGCCGATCGTCGGCAACTTCCACCAGTTGCAGGAGCTGAAGAAGAAGCACCCGAACCTGAAGGTGCTGCTGTCCCTGGGCGGCTGGACGTACTCCAAGTACTTCTCCGACGTGGCCGCCTCGGACGCGTCCCGGAAGAAGTTCGTCTCCAGCTGCATCGACATGTTCATCAAGGGCAACATCCCGTCGCAGGGCGGCTACGGCGGTGCCGGCACCGCCAAGGGCATCTTCGACGGCTTCGACATCGACTGGGAGTACCCGGGATCGGCCGGCGGCCACACCGGGAACCACTACTCCGCGGCCGACAAGGCGAACTACACCGCGCTGCTGCAGGAATTCCGGACCGAGCTGAACGCTCAGGGATCAGCTGACGGGAAGACCTACGGACTGTCCGCGGCGCTGCCCTCCGGCCAGGACAAGATCTCGGCCGGCATCGAGACGCAGAACGTCGGCAACATCCTGACGTTCGGCGACGTGATGACCTACGACATGCACGGCGCGTGGGACGCGACCGGGCCGACGAACCACCAGGCCCCGATCTACAGCGACCCCAACGACCCCATGTCGAACGTTCCGCCGGGCAACGCCAAGTACAACCTCGACGAGGCGATCAAGGCGTTCACCGTCGGCGACTCGTCGTACGGCATTCCGGGCGGCTTCCCGGCCAGCAAGATCAACGTCGGGATCCCGTTCTACTACAGAGGGTGGACCGGCGTGACGGCCGGCTCCTCCCACGGTCTGTTCCAGGCGGCTACGGGCCCCGCTGCGGGGGCGCCGTTGTCCGGGAACGTGCCGGGCGTGCACATGTACAAGGAGCTGTCGGGCATCGTCGACAACCCGGCCGACACCTTCTACGACCCGGTCGCCATGGCCGCCTACTACTACAACGGAACCGACTTCTGGAGCGGCGAGTCTCCGGTGTCGATCCAGGCCAAGGCCGACTACGTGCACTGCAACGGCCTGGCCGGCGCGATGATGTTCTCCATGTACGACGGCGCCGACGTGCTGTTCAACGACGCGGTCAACGACATCAACGGTTCGGCGGCCTCGTGCCCGACCGGCCCGCCGTCGTCCTCGTCCTCCTCGCCGACGACGCCGCCGACCACCACGCCGACGACGACACCGACGACCACGCCCACCACGACACCGACCACCACCCCGACCACGACGCCGACCACCACGCCGACCAGCGGTGGCTGCACCGCGGCGGTGTGGAGCGCCTCCACCGCGTACAACGGCGGCGCGGTCGTGTCCTACAACGGCCACACCTGGACCGCGAAGTGGTGGACCCAGGGTGACGTGCCCGGCGCCAACTCGCAGAACGTGTGGGCGGACAACGGGGCCTGCGGGCCGGCGAGCACTCCGCCTCCGGGCACGTGCAGCCTGCCGTTGTGGCAGTCCGGCACCGCCTACAGCGGCGGCGCCGTAGTCCAGTACGGCTCCCCGGCCCACAAGTGGACCGCCAAGTGGTGGACCCAGGGCGACACTCCCGGCAGCAACTCGCAGGGGGTGTGGGCGGACAACGGTCTGTGCACCAGTTAGCCCGCTGGCTGGGATCAAGCGGCTGCGAGCCAGTGACTGAGCGCTGGCGGCCGTGACCAACGGTTGAGTGCTGTGCTGGCGGCTGGGAGTCAGGAGCCGGTCAGCCGGCTGTGTGCGAAGCCCGGAACCGTGTGCCACCGCGGTTCCGGGCCTTCGCCGTGCCCGGACTCAGCCGCGCAGCGCCTTGTACGCCTCGGGGTCGCTGTCGCCCAGGAACGTGGCGCACCGCTCGGCCTCCTCTTCCTCCCCGATGCGCGCCGCGGCCAGGCCCAGCGCGTTGAGAGCGCGCAGGAAGCCGCGGTTGCTCGGGTGCGACCACGGGACCGGGCCGTGGCCCTTCCAGCCGTTCCGGCGCAGCAGGTCCAGTCCGCGGTGGTAGCCGGTGCGCGCGTAGGCGTAGGCGGTGACCGAGCCGGCGAGCGAGTCGTCGGCGGCGAGCGCGGCCTCGGCCAGCGCCGCCCACGGGGCCGGCGCGGCCGGGAAGGCGGCGGCGGCCTCGGCCGCGGGCTTGCCGGACTCGAGGAGGTCGCGGACCGAGGAGTCGTCCGGGAGGTAGGTCGGGGGCGGGGCGTTGAGGAGGTCCTTATGCATGGCTAGAGGCTACCTGCGCGGGTGGGCGTGGGGGTTCGCGGCATGACGGGCGGTGACCGGGGGAGTGCCGGCTGTCGCGCTCGACGGGTGGGGGTGGTGCGGGACCCAGGGGATCCAGTGGCCGTGGTCGCAGTCCGGGTCCCATTCGGCGCCGATGATCAGGCCGATGGTCTCGAAGTCCGGGTGCTGCGACGCCTCCTGGGCCCAGTCACAGATGGACGGCTCTGACGGCTCTGACGGCTCTGAAGGCTGCGGGGGTTCCGGGCTCGGCTCGGAGGAGCGGGGCGTCGGCGGCGGGGGTGTCGGAGCGGGCGGCGGCGGGGTGGTCGGCGCGGTCGGGGTGGGCGTCGGCTTCGGGGGAGTCGGCGTCGGCGTCGTCGGCGGCGTCGGCCTGGGACGCGGAGGCGGCGGTTTCATCACGGTCGAGTGATGCGTGGGCTGTGGCGTGTGCGTCGGGACGACGACCGGCGGCGGAGGCGGCGTCGCCTTCGGCGGGATGATGGTCGGCGACGGCGCCGGGAGCGCGATCACCGGCGGCGGCGCGGCGTCCTGCGGCGTCGAACGGCCGCCGCCGGCCATCGCCCACGCGAGGATGGCGCACGCCACCGCGGCGACCGTGCCCATCGTGATCGTCTGGGTCTGCCGGCTCTTGCGGAGCTGCATCAGCCAGCGGGTCAGCAGACCGCCGGCTTTCGCGGTGCCGTCCGCCGCCGCCGCGCCCGACGTGATCGATCCGGCGGCGGCTCCGGCCGT